>NZ_SLVT01000017.1:0-171924 GCF_004345505.1 Micromonospora sp. CNZ303
CAGCACCGACGCCGACTGCACCCACCGGTCCACGTCCGCCTCGGTCAGGTCACCGTCGAGGAACCGGTCCACCCGCACCGGCCACTCCTGCCCCGGCCCGTACGGGGTCCGTTCACCCCACGGGTCGGCGATCCGGTCCACCACGACGCGCTCCCTCCGAATCCCGGTCGTCACACCTGTCCCGCCGTCACCGCGGGTCGTCGCCTCGACCAGGCCCTTCAGTATGCGGCGATACCCCGGACCGCCATGCCGAAGCCGACCGGCAGCCACCGGTTCGGGGTGTCGTGCCGGCCGCCTCGGTCGGTCGACTCCGCAGTCGGTGATCATGGCCGCACGGTGAACCGACGCGAGGAGGGCACCAGCGCCGCGGCGGCGGGCGCGGCGAAGCACACCACGGCACACCCGGCGAGGACGCCGGCGGCGCCGAAACGATCGATCGCGGGAGCGATGAGCGCCAGACCGACAGGCGCGAGTCCGTAGGACAGGAGGAAGTCCAGCGAGGACACCCGGGCGAGCTTCGTCGGCTCGACCTCGCGCTGCGTGGCGGTGAACCAGGGGACGTTGAACAGCTCGATGCCGAGTCCGGCGAGCACGTAGGCGGAGACGACCAGCACAGGGTGCACCGGCAGGAGCAGGCTGAGCGGTACGAGCCCGTACAGGGCGAGCCCGGCCAGGGCGGTCCAGCCCTGTGCCGGCGGGCGCCACCGCCCGATCACCACGGCGCCGGCGAGCGCCCCGACGGTGTACGCGGTCATGGCGGCGGCAAGCACGGCCTCGGTGCCGTAGCGGTCACGGCTGACCAGTGGAAGGACCACCCCGGTGGCCGAGTATCCGGTGGCGATGACCGCGGTCAGCGCGGCCAGGCCCGCGAGGAACCAGGGGTGACGGCGTGCCTCGCGCACGCCGTCGGCGAACTCGGCCAGGATTCCGGGCCTGGCGACGGGCGTGTCGGGTCTGCCGGTCCCGGCGGGTGGGATCAGGGCGGCCGCCAGCCACAGGCCGCCGACGCCGAGCAGGAGCATCGGAACGGAGACGACCAGGGCCAGTAGCGCGGTCAGGCTCGGGGCGACGAGGGTCGTGACCCGCACGGCGAGGGTGATCGCGGCGTTGGCCTGCTGCCGTTGCGGCTCGGGGACCACCTCGGCGGTCAGCGCCTGGAAGGCGGGCCGGCACGCGCCCTGTCCCGCACCCATCACGGTCGCCGCCACGGCCGTCAGGGCGAGCGACCGGCCCATGCCGAACACCATCACCGGGGCGGCGAGGGCGCCCAGCAGGCCCGACCACAGCACCACCCGCCGACGCGAGTGCCGGTCGGCGAGCACGCCGCCGATCGGGACGGCGACGAGGAAACCCACGGTCCGTACGGCCAGCAGCACCCCCAGTTCGATGGCGGTCAGTGATCGGTCGAGCACGCCCAGCCCGAGGATGAACGGGAGGGCCCACGTGGCCATGCCCGAGGCCGTCGTACCCGCCCACAGTCGGACGAAGGAGGTGCTCCGCAGCACCGAGTTCGGCTCCGGGCGGGTCTGCACGGTGTTGTCGAGCATGCGCATCGATTCCTCGGCCTTGACCTGACAATGATTGTCATTATAGTAACGGTCGCGGTTCGTCTCGTCCCGGAGGTGTCCATGTCACGTCCCACCCGGCCCGGTCGGGCGTTCGACGCCGTGGCCCCGGCGACTGCCGGCGCCGCCCCGAGCGGCGGTGCGACACCAGCGGCCCCGGCGCCCGGCGCGGCGGTCGACAGCTGCCACCGACGACCGACGTTCTCCAGCACGCCGCACCGACCGCAGCCCGCCCGCTGACCCGAGGGAGGACCATGAACATCAGCCTGGCCGACCTGCCACCGGTACTGCCCGCCGACCACGTCGTCGCCATCAACCAGCCCGGAGCCGACCTGCACAACCACCGCGACTACGCCTGGAACGGCATGACGTTCGACCTGCCGCCCGGCGTGTTCCGCCCCGGCGGGACCAGCCGAATGCTGCACCAGCGGCTCCTCGACGGCGACATCGAGACCCGTGGCCGCGTCTACGCCGCGATGGGCGTCGGCGTCGGCGTCGAAGCCGTAGCGGCCGGGCTACGGGGCGCGCACACCGCCTACGCGCTCGACGTGCACCCCGCCAGCGTGCGGGCCACCGCACGGCACTACCGCACCCACGTCGGCGAACGACCCGACACCCGCTTCGTCCCGCTGGTGTCCGACCTGTTCGACGCGCTGCCCGACGGCACCCGGCTCGACGTCGTGACCTTCAACCCGCCCGCCGTCAGCCAGCCGGTCAGCGACGACCCCGATGTCGTGCGCAACGTCTGCGTCGGCGCGTCCCTGGTCACCAGATTCCTCGACCAGCTCGTCGACCGCGATCTGCTGGCCGCACACGGCGAGGTGTTCCTGATCCTGTCCAACACCGCCGACCTGCGCACCATCATCGGCCATGCCATCGGGCGCGGCTTCGCCACGACGATCCAGCACCGCCACGACTGGCACGACGGCGTCGTCACGTTCCTGTTCCTACTCACCCGCAACCAGCGATGACGGCCCTGACCGGCCTGGTGACGGCGGTCCTCGACGGCCAGCACGGCCCCGACCCCGCATCCCTCGTGGCCACCAGCGTCTTCTGGGTGCACCACGGCACCCGCCTCGCCGGCGGGAACACCACCTACCGCAACCAGTACGTGCTCGCCCGCGTCGGCACCGCCATCGGCGCGTGCGCCTTCGCCGCCGGCGACGTGGACCCGACCGTGTGCCTGGAGTACTCCGGCGCGCCCGTCGCCCACCTGCTCACCGACGCACCGCCCGAGGTGCGGGTGGCGACCCTCGACGCGTACCTGGCCCACGTCCGTCCGCACCGGGACTCCGACGCCGAGCCCGTCGTGCTGCCCGCCGGCACCCCGGAGACGCGGGCGCGGGCGCGCGACGCCGCGGTCGCCGGACTCCTCGACGTCGCGCCCGGCGCGAAGGTCGCGCTGATCGGCGTGGTCAACCCGCTCGTGGCCGCCATCCGTGAACGCGGCGCCGAGTGCCTGCCCTGCGACCTCACCCTGCGCACCACCCAGTGGGGTGACCCCGTCACCCCCGACATGCGCGATGTCCTCCACGTCGCCGACGCCGTCGTCGCCACCGGTATGACCATCGGCAACGGCACCTTCGACGAGATCCTGCGCACCTGTCACGACCGGGACGTCCCGCTGATCGTCTACGCCCAGACCGCCAGCGCGGTGGCCCGACACTTCCTCGGCGCAGGCGTCACCGCACTGTCGGCGGAGCCGTTCCCGTTCTCACAGTTCAGCGCCGAGCGGACCGTGCTGTACCGGTACCAGGCCCAGTCCTGACCACCCCGAGGGGAAGACGTGGACGAGCACATCAGCGAGACACTCAGCAGGCCGGCCCTGATCCGCCTGGACGACCGCACCACCTGCGTGCGCTTCGAAACCATGAAGATGGCGTCCGCCCTCGCCGCGGTACGCCATCTGCTGCACCGGGGAGTGATCACAGCCGGGGACACCCTCGTGGACAGCTCCAGCGGCATCTACGCCCACGCGCTGGCGCTGGCCTGTCACCGCCACGGCCTGCGCTGCCACATCGTCGCCTCCACCACCGTCGACATCACGCTGCGCACCCAGCTGGAGATCCTCGGCGCCACCGTGGAACCCATGCCACCGACCGCCAACCTGAAGCTGGACCAGGACCGCCGGGTCGCGCGGGTCCAGGAGATCCTGCGCGCGAAGCCGCGCCACCACTGGATGCGGCAGTACCACGACGACATCCACTACCTGGGCTACCGCCCGATCGCCACACTGATCCGACGGGAACTCGACGGGGAGCCCCTGACGATCGTCGGTGGCGTCGGCACCGGGGCCTCGACCGGTGCCCTGGCCACCTACCTACGCGATGCCGCCCTCGACGTGTCCCTCGTCGGCGTCCAGCCGTTCGACAGCGTCACCTTCGGCAGCGACCACGTCCGCGACCCCGAGATCATCATTGCGGGCATCGGCAGTGCCATCCCCTTCGCCAACGTCCGCCACACCCTCTACGACACCCTGCACTGGATCGGCTTCGACGCCGCACTGGCCGGCAGTATCGCCCTGCTACGCGAACACGCCGTCTTCGCCGGCCTGTCGACGGGCGCCGCCTACCTGGCCGCACGCTTCGAGCGACGTGCGGACTCCCGGCGGCACGTCGTACTACTGGCTCCCGACACCGGCCACCGCTACGTCGACGCCGCCTACACCCGACACGCCCAGGCCCTCACCGCACACGACCTGCAACCCCACCAGATCACCGAACTGGCCGAGATGAAGCTGCCGTGGTCGCGCATGAACTGGAACGCCGCCCCGGCCCCCACGGCCGCAGCAACCGACCCGGCCCTGCAATCCGCATCCTGAGGGGCCACGGCACCGGGCGACACCGTGGGGCCGGACGGCCCGTAGGTGCCGGCCCGCCTGGCCAGCGACAAGCTCGATCGGCCGGACGGCCGGGGAACTCACGTGCGGGCCGGCCGGGGTGGGGGAGACAGGTACGGCCTGACACCATCCAGCCAGCGCGCCCGAGCGCGAGAGCCTGGCCTGCTCTCCGCAGGCCAGGCTCTCGCGCGGTCAGCCATCCTGGATTCGGCCGCTCGGCCCGGACGATGGCGGCGACGGAGGGAGGCCCCCGCCGGTCGGCGCGGGCCACCACCGCCTTTAGCCGGACCGCGAGCCGGTCCGCGTCACGTGCGCTGATCTGCGGGATCCACGGTCAGGACCGCAGGTCCCGCAGGTACGCGGCGAACTTCTCCAGCCCGTCCACGTTGCGAGGGCTGCTGATGCCCTCGTTGTAGTCGAGGACGAAGAAGCGGTCGTTGACCACCGCTGGCAGATTCTTCGTCTTGGGCGAGGTCTTGAGGAACCTGATCTTCTGCGCGGCCGGTTGATCCTGGTAGTCGAGAATGATGATCACCTCCGGTCGGGCCTGGACGACCGCCTCCCAACCGACCTGCGTCCAACGGCCGTCGAGGTCGGCGAAGATGTTCCGGCCACCCGCGAAGGAGATGATGTCGTTCGGCGGCACCTGCCGGCCGGCCGTGAACGGTTGGTCGGTGCCCGAGTCGTAGAGGAACACCGGCGTCCGGGTGCTCGGTGCCTGGGCCCTGACCGCCTCGACCCGTCGCTTCATGTCGGCCACCACGGTGGCGGCCCGCTGTTGCACACCGAAAATCTGGCCGAGTCGCTCCAGGTCCGTGTAGAGGCCGTCGAACGGGGCGTGCCGCTCGGGGTGGTTCGGATAGTTGAAACAGGACTCGGCGTGCATGAAGCTCTGGATGCCCAGCCCGTCGAGGATCTCCGGAGAGGTGCCGCGCTTGTCGCTGAGCCCGGAGTTCCAGCCGGCGACGACGAAGTCGGCCTTGGCCTCCACCAGGAGTTCCCGGTTGAGCAGGTCATCGCTGAGAAACTTGACCTTGGCGTACTCGGCGGCCCACGGGGACTCGGTCACCGGCGGATTGGCCGGTGGCATCACGTATCCGTGGACGTGCTCGGTGAGGCCGAGGGCGAACATCTTGTCGGCGCTACCGCCCTCGTAGACCACGGCGCGTCGCGGGGTGGTGTATTCCACCGGTTCGCCGCACCGGTTGACGGTGACCTTCTGCACCCCGCTCCCGCTCGGTTCGACCTCGGCACCACAACCGGCGAGCAGCGCCGTGGCGGTCAACGACGCCAACGCGGTACGGACTGCGGTTCGCCGTCGGGAGACGGTCCCGTTCATCTGCGGATTCCTTTCGAAGATCTTGCTGAGTCCAGGGAATGGAGCAGTTGTGGATCACCGGTCAGCGGGTGCGTCACGACGCTGACCACGACGCCGAACACCTCGCGGACCAGATCGGCGGTCAGGACCTCGGCGGGAGTTCCGGTGGCGACGAGCCGGCCTCCGGACAGCACGCCGAGCCGGTCGCAGGCCGCTGCGGCGAGGTTCAGGTCGTGCAGCACGACGAGGACGGTGAGCCCTGAGCCGCGTAACAGGGACAGCAGCTCGATCTGGTGCCGGACGTCCAAGTGGTTGGTCGGCTCGTCGAGCACCAGGACCTGCGGCTCCTGCACGAGAGCGCGGGCGACGAACACCCGTTGCCGCTCACCGCCCGACAGCGCGAGCATCCCCCGGTCGGCCAGGTGCAGCACGTCGAGCTGTGCCATGGCCCATCGACACAGGCCCCGCTCCCGCTCGCTGAGCGGCTGGTTGCCGCGCAGGTGCGGGGCACGGCCGAGAGCCACCGTCTCGGCAACGGTGAAGTCGAGGTCCGTGCCGCCGTCCTGGGTGAGCGCGGCGACCGACCTGGCGCTGCGGCGCAGCTTCAGGGTGGACAGGTCGTCGGAGCCGAGCCACACCACGCCGCGGCTCGGCCGCAGCGCCCGGTAGACGCAGCGCAACGCAGTCGACTTGCCGGATCCGTTCGGTCCGATCAGGCCGACGATCCGCCCCTCCGGCACGTCGAGCGACAGGTCCCGGACGATGACGTTCCCGTCGATCTCCACCGACACGCCGTCGAGTCGAAGATCCATCACCGGCCGCCGAACAGGTAGCCACGACGGCGCATCAGCGCGAGGAACACCGGTACGCCGATCAGCGCGGTGATCACGCCCAGTGGCAGCTCCCGGGGAGCCACCAGGGTGCGGGAGACCAGGTCGACCCAGACCATGAACACGGCACCGGCCAGTGGCGCGACGACCAGCACCCGGTGGTGCGAGGCGCCGACCACGATCCGGACCAGGTGCGGCAACACCAGGCCGACGAACGCGACCGCTCCGCTGACCGCCACCATCGCACCGGTGACCAGTGAGGTGATGACGAACAGTCGCCGACGTACCCGGGTCGTGTCGACGCCCAGGCTGAGGGACGCCTCGTCGCCGAAGGTCAGCACGTCGAGGGTGCGGCTGTGCCGGTGCAGGACGACCCCTCCGACGAGGACGGTGGCTGCGGCCACCGGCAGGCCGCCCCAGGTCGCGGCGCCGAAGCTGCCCATGGACCAGAACAGCATGGTGGCGGTCGCCTCGCTGTCCGGTGTGAAATAGATGATCACCGCCATCAGTGCCTGGAAGCCGAACGACATGACCACGCCGGTCAGCACGAGGCGCAGAGGCGTGATGCCGGTGCGGCTGTACGCGGCCAGGTAGACCAGCGCCGCGGCAGCCATCGCGCCGAGGAAGGCGCCGGCGGAGACCGCGTAGATGCCGAGCGCGCCGAGTCCGCCGGCGACCGTGACCGAGACGGCGCCGACCGAGGCGCCGGAGGAGACCCCGAGCACGTACGGATCGGCCAGGGCGTTGCGCACCAGGGACTGGATCGCGACACCGACCGCGGACAGGCCCGCCCCGACGATCGCCGCGAGCAACACCCGTGGCGTGCGGATCTGCCAGATGATCTGGTACGTGGTCACCTCGTCGGCGTGGATGCGGCCGCCGGTGAGCGCGGCCCAGAGGTACCGGGCCGTCTCGCCGGGCGGGATGGCGACCGGTCCGAGGCCGATCACCACCACGAGCGAGACGGCCAGCAGGACCATCAGGGCGGCCACCGTGACACCCGTTCGCAGTGACGGACGGGGGGCGCCGGCGGCAGGGGCGTCCGGGTCGACCACGAGGTCGACGGTGGTGGAGGGCGTCACGCCGAATCACTCTCCCGGTAACGAAATCCATTGTCAAATGCGTATCGTGGCACGTGACCTGGGCGTTGAACCCGTACCGCCCGGGCCGTGCCTCGACGGCTCGGCGACCCGACGGGACCGCGTGCCGGCGGCAGTCAGAAGGCGAGGTCGGCGCCCCTGTCGCGGTGGACGACGGGTCGGTGCCGGGGGTGGACTCCGGGCTTCATGCGAGTCGTGCTCCTTCGGTGTCGGTATCGGTCGGCTCCGCCACGCCGAGGGGGAAGCAGCCGGCGAACGGGTCGTGGTAGGTCCGCCAGACCTCCTCGCCGTCGGCGAGTTCGGCGTCGGTCAGCAGGCAGTCGGCGAGGGTGCGGTGCAGCTCGACGGGATCGACGTCGAGGCCGATGAAGACCAGGTGCTGGTGTCGGTCGCCGTAGTAGGGGTCCCACTCCAGGGCGGCGGCGAGCCGGCGCTGATCGCAGACGTGCTCCCAGCCGGGTTCGGGCAGGCTCACCAGCCAGTGCCCGAGGGATCCCATCGCCAGGCCGCCGCCGGCGAACTCCCAGGCCACGACGGTGTCGGGTTGGCTGGCCAGCCAGAGGTGGCCCCGGGAGCGGAGCACGTCGGCGTTGACGTCCTCCAGGACGTCGTGCAGCCGCCGCGGGTGGAACGGGCGGCGGGCGCGGAAGACGGCGGAGACGACCCCGCAGTCGGCCTCCGGCTCGTGCGTGCCCAGCGCGAAGCCCTGGAGGCCCCGGGCGAGGACGCCGGGGGTCTCCGGCCGGTGCCGGTGGGTGTGGCGCAGTCGGCGGGTGAGCGCGTCGGCGTCGACGAGATCGCCGTCGACCCGGAAGTGCGCCGCCCACGGCGCCATCCGCTGGAGCAGGACCGCGATCCTGCCGGTGTCGAACTCTCCCTCCCGGGACCGCCCCCAGAGCACCAGGGTGTCGGCGTACTCGATCTGCCGGGCCACGACGTCGGCGAGACCGCGGTGGTCGTCCTCGGCGGCCTGGATGCCGAGCGTGGCGAGGTCGTCGGTGCTGGCCAGGCCGTCGAGCAGGTGCTCGGCGTCGAGGACGGTGACGTAGGAGTCGACCTGGATGAGGTCGGTGACCGGTGTGCCGTCGACGAGGTGGTGGGCGCAGGCGGCGGCGACCGCCTCGGGTTCCACCACCTCGGGCAGCATCAGCACCAGGTCCTGGCCGGGGTTGTCCCGGGTGAGCCGGACGAGGGTGGGCAGCACGTCCTCCCGCAGCGTGCAGGAGGCACAGCCGTGCGCCAGGGCGATCCGCTCGTCCTCGATGATGCCGGTGCCGGAGCGGACCACCCGGCGGACGACGCCGTCGCGGATGCCGGCGAGGTCGTGTCGCACCAGCAGCAGCGACGGGTCGGCGGCGAGCAGCGTACGGGCGACGGCGAAGGTCGCCGCCGGCCAGAACCCGGACAGCACGGTCAGCGACGGGCGGCTACCGGCGTCGGCTGTCTCGACGCGGATCGGGGCCTGCGGGGACGACGTCATCATGTTCCTCTCGGCTTAATGAAAACGATTGTCATTCTAAGCAGGTAGCGGTTGCCGGCGCGAGTCGCGCCCCCGGTCCGGGCTGATCGCGCGGCTGTCGGGTGTCGGTGGCCCTCGCCGGTGCCGGCCGCCGCGTCGGGCCTCACCCCGGCGCGGATCCGCTCGGACGGATGATGTAGAAATGAAAACCGTTGTCACTATCGTGTACCACCTGAGCAAGGAGCGACCACTGTGTCCAGACGTTGTGACGTCACCGGCGCGCGTCCGAGTTTCGGCAACGCCGTGTCCCACTCCCACCGGCGCACCCGCCGCCGCTGGAACCCGAACCTGCAGAACCACCGCTACTGGCTGCCGTCGGAGCGACGGTGGGTCGGCCTGACCCTGACGGCCAAGGCACTGAGGACCGTCGACCGCAAGGGCATCGAGCGCGTGGTCGCCGAACTGCGCGGCCGGGGAGTGCGGCTCTGATGGCCCGGCAGACCGACGTACGACCGATCGTCCGGCTGCGCAGCACCGCCGGCACCGGCTACACGTACGTGACCCGCAAGAACCGCCGTAACGACCCGGACCGGCTGGTGCTGCGCAAGTACGACCCGGTCGTACGCCGGCACGTCGAGTTCCGCGAGGCGCGCTGATGGCCCGCAGGAGCCTCGGCCGTCGGCAGGCGCGCCGCGAGACCCTCGTCGCCCGGCACGCCGAGGCGCGGGACGAGCTGAAGCGGGCGGTCAGCCACCCGGACACCGACCCGGACGTACGAGCCGACGCGGCACGCCGACTCAGCCGCCTGCCCCGGGACTCCAGCCCCGTACGACTGCGCTCCCGCGACCAGATCGACGGCCGCCCGCGCGGCGTGCTGTCCCGGTTCGGACTGTCCCGGGTGCGGTTCCGCGAGCTGGCCCTGCGCGGTGAGCTGCCCGGGGTGCGCAAGGCGTCGCGGTGACGTCACCGCGCCCCGCCCGCGACGGGGGAGGGGCGGTGGCGCTCGGTCGCACCGGCCTGCGGGCGCAGCGCCGGACTTCACTCCTGGCCGGTCCTGCGGGAAGCTTGACCGGCGCGCCAGGATTGCGCCAGAGACGAGGCGGAGGTGCGCGTGCGGTTCGAGGTACTGGGCCCGGTGCGGGTGTGCACGCCGGACGGCGAGGCGGCCCTGGCGCCGAAACCACGGGCACTGCTCGCCGTGCTGCTCGCCGCGGGCGGCCGGTCGGTCACGAGCGAACGACTGCTGGCCGAGCTGTGGCCGGCGGGCGTCCCGTCGACGGCCATGGCGACGTTGCAGATGCACGCGTCGGCGCTCCGCAAGGTGGTGGGCGACCGGTTGCGCACCACCTCCGGCGGCTATCGGCTCGACCTGACCGACGCCACCCTCGACGCCGCCGAGTTCGAGCAGACGGGGGCGCTCGGGCTGTGGCGTGGCGACGCGTACGACGGGGTGCGGGCCGGACACTCCGTGGCAGCGGCGGCCGCCCGGCTCGCCGAGCTGCGGCTCTCGGCCCGGCTCGACTGGGCGCGACGGGCACTGGCGGAAGGCCGGCACGTCGCGGCGGCCACCGAGCTGGCCGGTTGGGTCGCCGAACAGCCCACCGCCGAGGGGCTCGTCCGGCAGTTGATGCTCGCGCTGTACCGGTCCGGCCGGGCCGGTGACGCGCTGACCGCGTACGACGATGTCACCGCCGCCCTCGGCGAGCTGGGCGCCCGCCCCGGCCCGGAACTCGGCGCGCTGGCCGTCGCCGTACGCCGGCGGGACCCCACCCTCGACCGGCCGGCGCCCGGGCTGCCCGCGCGGCGCAACCGGTTCGTCGGCCGCCGCTTCGAGTTGGACCGGGCGATCGACCTGCTCGGCGCCGCCCGGCTGCTGACCATCGTCGGACCGGGCGGCGCCGGCAAGACCCGGCTCAGCCTGGAGCTGGCTCGCGAGGCGGCCGAGGACCACGACGCGGTGCACGTCGTCGAGCTGGCCGAGCACCGCGACGGCCCGCTCGACGCCCGGCTCGCCGCGGCGACCGGCATCCGCGAGGAGCCCGGCGTGGCGGTGCGCGACACGGTCGTCCGGCAGCTGACCGGCCGGGTCCTGGTGGTGCTGGACAACTGCGAGCACGTCCGGGCGGACGTGGCGGCACTCGCCCACGCGCTGCTCGCCGCCTGCCCCGGCCTGCGACTGGTGGCGACCAGCCGGGAGCAGCTCGGCCTCGGTGGGGAGGTGATCCTCACGCTGGGCGGGCTCGCCACGCCGCCCCCCGGCGCGACCGATCCACGCACGGACGCGATGCGGCTGCTCGCCGACCGGGTGGCCGCGGCGCGCGGTGGCGCCGGACTGGCCCCGGCCGAGCAGCCCGTGGCCGCCGAGCTGTGCCGCCGGCTCGACGGACTGCCGCTCGCCATCGAGCTGGCCGCCGCCCGGCTGCGCGCGGTGCCGCTCTCCGAGATCATGTCGCGCCTCGACCGGCGCCTCGACCTGCTGACCGGCACGTCGCCGGTGCCCCGGCACCGGACCATGCGAGCGGCCATCGACTGGGGCTACGACCTGCTGGACGAGCCACAGCAGAAACTGCTGCGGCAGCTCGGCGTGTTCGCCGGCGGCTTCGACCTGGCGGGCGCGGCCGAGGTGGCCGGCGCGGACCCGCTCGACCCGCTGACCCAGCTGGTCGACCGGTCCATGGTGGAGTTCGGGCAGGGCCGCTACCGCCTGATCGAGACCATCCGCGAGTACGCCCGCGAACGACTCGACCCGGCCGAGCGCGCCGAGGCGTACGGCAGGCTGGTCGCCGGCTGGGAGCGTAGGCTCGCGTCGCCGCCGCCGCTGGACGGCCCGGCGCACACCGAGTGGCTGGCCGGCATCGGCGCCGACCACGACACGATCGTGGCCGCGCTCGACTGGACGCTGCGCGACGGCGACCCCACGAAGGGACTGGGCATCGCCGCGGCGATGTGGTGGTACTGGTGGGTCGCCGGACGGATGGCCGAGGGCCGGGCCTGGCTCGACCGCGCGCTGGCCGCCGCCCCGCCGGCACCGTCCGCCCTGCGCGCCCGGGCGTTGCGGGCCGCCGCGGCGCTGGCCCGCAACTCCGGTGACCTGCCGGCCGCCCGCCGGCTGGGCGAGCAGGGCCTGAACACGTTCCGCGAGCTCGACGACCGGACCGGCATGGTCGCGGCGCTGAACAATCTGCTGATCACCGCTCAGGCGCAGGAGGACTACCCGGCATCGCTCGCGTTCGGCTACGAGGCGCTGCGGATCGCCGAGGACGAGTCCGACGCCCGGATGGTCGCGGCGGCGTCCAACAACACCGCGGGCACGCTGCGCTGCATCGGCCGCCTCGGCGAGGCGGAGGCGCTGTTCCACCGCGCGCTGACGGGATTCCGCGCCCTCAACGACCGGCGTGGGGAGGCGGCCGCGCTGACGAACCTGTCCACCATCGACCGGCGCCGCGGCCGGCCCACCCCCGCGCGGTCGGCGATGCGGGAGGCCCTGGCGATCTACACCGAGCTGGGCATCGCCGAGGGGCAGCTGGACGCTGTGGAGGGGCTGGCGCAGCTCGACGTCCTCGACGGTGACGCGGCGGGCGGGTTGCGGCTGCTCGCGCTCGCCGAGCGGGAACGCTCCGCGCTGGGCGCCCCGAGCTTCACCCCGGACGAGATCGCCGACCGCGACCGGGCGGAGGCCGAGGCCCGGGCCCGGCTCGGGCCGGCGGAGGTGGCGCGCGCCTACCGGGAGGCGGGCGCGACGACGCTGGCGGAGGCGGTGGCGGCGCTGCTCGCCGGCTGAACCGGCACGGCCTTTGGGGTTCCTTTGGCGCCGCCGTCCATCCTTCCGACGTGATCCGACCTACCAGGCCAGCGGCCATCTCCCTGCTCATTGCCGCGACGATGTCGGGCTGCGCGGCGACCGGGCCGACCGCTCGGGACAGCGACGCCGACGCGGTGGCATCCGTTGGCCCCTCCGCCGCGACCGCCACGGCGCATTCGGCACGGCCGACGTCGCCAGCCGGGACGGAACCGGCGCCGACGCGGCCGGCCACCACGAAGCCCGCCGACGGGAGGCCGGCCACGGCGAAGCCGTCGCACCCGGCCACCACGGTGGTCGCCGGCCCGCGAATCGTCCACCTGCGCGTCGCCCGGCAGCCGAAGTGCGCCGAGGGCACCGCCGTCTTCCGCGCCGACCCCGTGCCCCTGGTCATCGAGTGGAAGATCACCGGTGCCACTGGCGGGGCCCTGTCCGTGGACGATCCGACGAACACGCCCGGCACGTACGGCCCGGTGGATCTCGAAGGCTCGCAGGAGTTCCTCTTCTCCTGCACGGGCGACGTCGGCAGCACCGAAACGCACACCTACGCGCTCTACACGGTCGGTGGCGGGCCCGTGCGGTCCGCGACCGTCACCGCCTCGGCCACGGTGCTCGACAAGGGCCTCGGCACCAACTGACCCGCATCCCGTACCTCTGCGAGGAGACCTCGTGAAGCACCGCTCCGTTACCCTGGCCGCCCTCGTCGCCGTCTGCCTCACCGCGGGCTGCGACCTCACCGGATCCACCACCGCCGGCGAACCACCGACCGCGGACGCCACGCTCGCGCCGCCCGCCGGGGCCGCCTCCCCGACGCCGGACGCGACCGCGGCCGGCGACCCGGGTGCGGTGCGGGGAGCCGGCGGCATCCCCGACCCCTGCACCCTGCTCACCGAGTCCGAGGTGGTCGACCTGACCGGCCGCGAGGTCACCCGGAACGACGAGGACGGCGGCGATGCCGGCGACGTCACCCGCTTCTGCCAATGGCAGCAGGACCACGGCCAGCTCACGATCTTCCTGAGCCGCACCACCGCCGCGGACTTCGACGTCACCGTCGCCGCTGCCAGGCCGGTGGACGGGGTCGGCGAGAAGGCGTACTGGCACTCCGGGCACCTCTACGTCCTGCACGGCGCCGTGCAGATCGACGTCTACTCCCGCGGCGGCTCCGACGCGCAGAACCTGGCCGACGCCGAGCAGGTCGCCAAGGTCGTCATCCCGCGCGTCTGACGTCGGATCGCGGCCAGCCCGTCAGCCGTCCGCCAACGCCACCTCAGGCTCCGGCCGACCTGATCGTCGGCCCCGGCGGCACCGGGGGCCGGGCGGGTCCGGCGGAGGCGCGGTGGTCCCACGGCCGGCCGGGGCGCGGCGAGCGGCGGATCTCGCCAGGTCCGACCGGGTGGCCGGACTCCGGAGGAGGTCTTGTCCCCCGTGCGAGCTACCCGCAAGTGTCCACCGCACGGGGACGATTGTGGCGGCGGAACTCCATAGGTTTCTTCGTGTCCGCGGCGCTCCGGTCGCGGTCTGCGAAGGAGTCATCATGCGCTTCGTCAAACAGCTTCTCGCCGTCGCCGCCGTCGCCCTCGTCGGCGGGCGGAGCGTCGCCGCCGTCGAGGGCAGCTTCCTCCTCACCTTGGTGATCGGCGCTGTGACGGCGGTGCTGGGCGTGGTCGTCTACCGGTGGGTAGTGCGGCGCACCGAGCGCCGTGAGCCGACCGAGCTCGGCCAGGACGGTTGGGGCGGGAAGCTGGGCCGCGGGGCGCTCGTCGGCTTCGCCATGTTCGCGGCCGTCATCGCCAACATCGCGTTCCTCGGCGGTTACCACGTCGAGGGCTGGGGTTCGCCGACGGGAGCGCTGGGTCTGCTCGGGCTCATGGCGGCCATCGCGGTCACCGAGGAGCTGCTGTTCCGGGGGGTGCTGTTCCGGATCATCGAGGAGCGTACGGGCACCTGGATCGCTCTCGCCCTGACCGGCGTGGTGTTCGGCGCGATGCATCTGGTGAACCCGGACGCCAGCCTGTGGGGGGCGACCGCCATCGCGATCGAGGCCGGGTTCATGCTGGCCGCCTGTTACGCCGCCACCCGGAACCTGTGGGTCCCGATCGGGCTGCACTTCGGCTGGAATTTCGCCGCCGGCGGCATCTTCAGCGTGGCCGTGTCGGGCAACGGCGAGTCGAAGGGGCTGCTCGAGGCCTCGACGTCGGGGCCGGTCGCGCTCAGCGGCGGCGCTTTCGGGCCGGAGGGCAGCCTGTGCGCGGTGCTGGCCGGCGTGGTGCTGACCGTGGTGTTCCTGTGGCTGGCCAAGCGCCGCGGGCGCATCGTCCCGCGCCGCCACCGCACGGCGCAGGCCCCGGCAACCGCTACAGTCACCCAGTGATCAGGCTCCGGAGGCTCCCGGATCTGTGGCAGCAGTGGCCGGTCACGGTCCGGGACCTCCCGTTCGCCCTGGCCCTCGCCCTCGCGGCGGTGGTCCCGGCCCTGGAGCGGCAGGGTACGCAGCTCGGCGACCTCCCGGCCCGCCCGTACGACGCGCTGACCGTCGGTGTCGTCGCCCTGGAGTGCCTGCCGCTGGCCGTACGCCGTCGGTGGCCGGCCGTCTGCCTCGCGCTGGTGGCGCTCGGCTTCGCGCTCGACCAGCTCCGCGGCTACCACACCGTCGCGGGTACGGGACTGGCCATCGCGCTCATCAGCGCCGGCGCCCACCTGGAACGGCGCCGCTGGGTCGTCGCGGGTCTCGCCTCGGCGGCGTACGTGCCCCTGGCGATCTCCCTCGACCGGCTCGGATCGGATGAGGGCGTCGCGGGGTTCACCACCTTCTACCTGTTGCTGGCGCTCGCGTGGGGCATCGGGGCGTGGCTGCGCCAGAACCGGGCCGCCGAAGCGGAACGCCGCCGCCATGTCGAGGAGGCCACCCGCACCGCGGAGCGCACGCGCATCGCCCGGGAGCTGCACGACGTCGTCACCCACCACGTGACGGCGATGCTCGTGCAGGCCGAGGCGGCGCGCTACCTGACGGGCGCCCCGGACAAGCTGGACCATGCCCTGACCGCGATCACCGGCACCGGCCGCCGGGCCATCGGCGACCTGCGGCAGCTGCTCGACCTGCTCAACCCGGATCACAGCACAGGCGATCCGCGTACGCCGTCCGTCGGCGACCTGGACGCCCTCGTCGACCATTCCCGGCAGGCCGGGCAGCCGGTCGAGCTCGTCCGGGAGGGCACGTCGGCGGCGGCCACCGGCAGCACCGGGGAAACGGCGTACCGGGTGGTGCAGGAGGCGCTGACGAACGCGCTGAAGTACGCGCACGGCAGCCGGACCACGGTTCGCGTTCACCACGGGGAAGGAGAGACGACCGTGGAGATCAGCACCGACGGCTCCGGGTCCGGCAGCGCGTCCCCGGGCGGCAGCGGGCGCGGCCTCACCGGGCTCCGCGAGCGGGTCACCGCCCTCGGTGGCGACTTCAGCGCGGGCGCGCAGGCCGGCGGCGGCTTCCTCGTGCGGGCCCGGATCCCGGCTGGAAACCCGTGGTGACCGCGCCGGTCCGGGTGCTGGTCTGCGACGACCAGGCGCTGATCCGCGCCGGATTCGCCACGATCATCGACGCCCAGCCCGACATGGAGATCGTCGGCGAGTGCGGCGACGGACGCGCGGCGGTCGACCTGGCCGTTCGGCTCCGGCCGGACGTGGTGGTGATGGACGTCCGGATGCCGGTGCTCGACGGCATCGAGGCGACCCGCCTGCTGGCCGGTGCCGGGGTCCCCGAGCCGGTGAAGGTCCTCGTGGTGACGACGTTCAACCTCGACGAGTACGTCTACGAGGCACTGCGTGCGGGCGCCAGCGGCTTCCTGCTCAAGGACGCACCACCGGCGCAGCTGCTCCACGGCATCCGCACGGTGGCGACGGGCGCCGCGCTGCTGGCCCCGGAGGTGACCCGCCAGCTGGTGGGCAGGTACGCGGCCCGCATCCGCCCCGCCGAGGGCGACCCGAACGGCGCCGCGCTGACCCCGCGCGAGCTGGAGGTGCTCCGGCTCATCGCGGAGGGCCTGTCCAACCGCGAGATCGCCGCGGCCCTGGTGATCAGCCAGGAGACGGTCAAGACGTACGTGTCCCGCATCCTCACCAAGCTCGACCTGCGCGACCGGGTGCAGGCCGTGGTGTACGCGTACCGCCAGGGCCTGGTGACCTGAGGCGGCCCGCTGCTCCTCGCGGCCTTCGTGCACACGAGCACCGCGACGCCGGGCGTGGCGGGGCCCGGTTGCCGTCGGCGCTGGCGGTGCCGCTGTCGCGAAGGTTCCACCGCGACGATCTCGCCGCTCAGGAAGATCTCGTCCAGCCCTCGGGTGCCCAGGTAACTCCCGCTGATAGCGGGCGCGGGTCCGGCTGAACGTTGCAGCGGGCGGCGACTCGTAGCTGCGGCGCCTGCGGTCCGGGTGGTCGACTAGGCGGAGGCATTTCCCGCAACTGCGGTAGTCCTGACCGTTCTGCTGCGCTGATCGCTGTCCGTTACCGGGGAGTCAAGGGTGTGGTGCGTGCCGGTCAACCGGAAGTTGATCGGCCAACAGGCGGGCCAGGGGTTGCCGGTCGCGCAGATCTCTGAAGGTGCCATCGGCGACGACCCGGCCGGCGTCGAGCATCACGACGCGGTCGGCGCGCATGATCGTGGACAGACGGTGGGCGATCACCAGGGTCGTCCGTCCGGCGCGGGCGGCGTCGAGGGCCTCAGCCAGGTCACGCTCGGTGCGAGCGTCGAGGTTCGCCACGGCCTCGTCGAGGACGAGGATCGGCGCCTCGGTGAGCAGCGCGCGGGCGACGGCGACCCGGGCCCGCTGGCCACCGGAGAGGGCGCCACCCCGCTCCCCGACAGGGGTCTCCAGCCCGCTCGGCAGTTCGTCGGCGAACGCGCTGACCTGTGCGGTGTCGGCGGCCCGCCGTAGGTCGGTGCCGGTGGCGTCGGGCCGGCCCAGGCGGATGTTGTCGGCGATCGAGCCGGGGAAGAGATGCACGTCCTGGGGCACGACGGTGACCGTGCGCCGAAGATCGGTGTCGGTGAGGTTCCGCAGGTCGACGCCGCCGACGGTGATCCGGCCAGCGGTGGGGTCGGCGTAGCGCAACAGCAGGTGGACGCAGGTGGACTTGCCGACGCCGGAGGCGCCGACCAGGGCGACGGTCTCGCCGGGACGGATCGTGAACGAGACGCCCGACAGCACCGGGCGGCCGGGCAGGTAGCCGAAGTGCACGTCGTCGAAGGCCACCTCACCACCGGCAGGAGCCGGCAGTGGGGCGGTCGGGGCGGTGACCGGTGCCGGGGCGCGCAGCAAGGTGTCGATGCGGTCAGCTGCGGCGCGCAGGACTCCGGCCTGCTTGAACAGCAGCGCGGCCTGGGCCGCCGGGCCGAGTACGGTTCCGGCGAGGACCACCGCGATTGGTGCTAGTGCGGGGTCCAAGCGGCCCGTACCGACACCGTCGGCCACGACCAGCAGCCCGCCGACGCCGGCCACGGCCAGCAGCGCGTCGATGAGCGCCGTCTCCAGGCCCGCCCGGGCGGCGTTGTCCCGCTGCGCCCGGCCGAGCTGCCGGGTCCGCGCGGCCAGGTGGGCGCGCTGCCGGTCCATCGCACCGAAGACGGTCAGCTCCCGCAGGCCCTGCACGGTGTCGACGATGTCGGCCGTCATGCTGGCGGTCGCCGCCCGGACGCGCGTGCCGTGCCGGTCGGCGTAACGACGCAGCAGCCACGGCACCACCGTGATCAGGCTGGCCAGCGGCAGCACCACGGCGGGCAACCACGGGTCGATCGACGCGGCGAGCAGCGTGCCGGCGGTCAGGACGACGGTGGCGGTCAGCAGCTGCGCGATCGTGTGCGCGAAGAGCCATTCCAGGGTCTCCACGTCGGACAGCGCGACGGTGGTGAGGTCACCGGAGCGCCTGCCGGCCAGTCCGCCGGGCGCGATCCGGGTGATCGCGTCGTAGACCCGCAGTCGCAGGTCGGCCAGGACCCGGTAGGCCAGGTCGTGCGAGACGAGCATCTCCCACCAGGTGGTCGCGGCGATGACCGCCACCAGCCCGCCGAGCACCGCGGCGACCATGTCGACCGGTGTGGGCTCCCCGGACACCGCCCGTCCGAGCAGCCACGCGCCGAGGACCGCCGTGCCGGCGATGCCGAGTTGTCCGACGAGGTTCGCCGCCAGGGTCGCCCAGAAAGCCCCGGAGTGCCCCGCGATCGCGGGCAGCAGCCGCCGCAGCGCGCCGGGCTGCCGGTCGTCGGGCCCGGGCTCCGCGGCACGGCCGGTCGACGGGGCGGCCGGGTCGGGTGCGAGGTCCGTCGTGACCATCAGGGCACCTCCTGCGCGGTGATGAGCTCTGCGTAGGCGCGGGTGGTGCGCAGCAGGTCGTCGTGGCTGCCGGTAGCGGTGATCCGGCCGTCGCGCATCAGCGCGATCCGGTCGGCGTGCCGGACGCTGGCGAGCCGATGGGCGATGACCAGGCAGGTGCGCCCGCGCGTGGCGTCGGCCAGCGCCGTCACGATCTCGGCTTCCTGTCGTCTGTCCAGGTGGGAGGTGGCCTCGTCGAGAACGAGCACCGGGGCGTCGGCGAGCAGCGCGCGGGCGATGGCCAGTCGCTGCCGCTGCCCGCCGGAGAAGGTGGTGCCGCGCTCGCCCACGGCTGTCGCGTACCCGTCCGGCAGGGCCGTGATGAAGTCGTGTGCGCCGGCGGCGCGGGCCGCGGCCCGCAGGTCGGCGTCGGTGGCGTCCGGGCGGGCCAGGCGCAGGTTCTCCGCCACCGTGCCATGGAAGAGGTACGTCTCCTGCGCGACCACGGTCACCGTCCGGCGCAGCGCGTCCCGCGTGAGGTCGCGCAGGTCGACGCCGTCCACGGTGATCTGGCCGGTGTCCGGGTCGAGGTGCCGCAGCAGCAGGCTGGCCAGGGTCGACTTGCCCGCGCCGGACCGGCCGACCACCGCGACGGTCTCGCCGGGGGCCAGCCGCAGCGTCACGTCCCGCACCGCCGGCGACTCCCGTTCGGGGTAGCGGTAGCTGACCGCCTCGATGGCGACCGCCGGGCCTTCGGCGAAACGGGGGACGACGCGGCCGGTGTGTGTCACCGGGGCCGGCGCGGTGAGCAGGTCGGTGAGGCCGTCGACGGCGGTGATGCCGAGGTAGCCGGCGTGCCAGTGCGCGCCCAGGTCGCGCACCGGCCGGAAGCACTCCACCGAGACCAGCAGCACCAGGAACGCGGTGGTCGCGTCGGCCCGGCCGTCGCTCGCGGCCACGGCCGCGGCGACGGTCGCCGCCGCGAGCCCGGCCTGGATGAGCAGGGCGCTGATTCCGCTCTCGATCAACGACAGCCGCAGCTGCATCATGGTGGTGGCGTGCAGGTCGTGGTTGCGCGCCTCGATGCGGTCGCGCATGCGGTCGACCGCGCCGAAGGCCCGCAGGGTCGCGGCGCCCTGCAGGGTGTCGAGGAAGTCGGCGGCGAGCGCGGTGAAGGCCGCCCACCGTCCCCGGCCCCGCCGCAGGAGGGTGGCGTCCCACACCCGTGGGACGGTCAGCACCAGCAGCACGGCGGTGCCGAGCAGCGTCGCGGCGACGGGCGCGACGGTGGCCAGCCACCCCACCAGCGCCGTCGGGACGGCCACCGTGACGAGCACCTGCGGGACGTAGCGGCTGTAGTAGGCGTCGAGCCCTTCCACGCCGTCGACCAGCGTGGCCTGGGTGCGCCCGGTGCGCGCCCCGGTCAGCCAGGCCGGGCCCAGCTCGGCCAGCCGCGCCACCAACCGGTCGCGCAGCCGGGCCCGGATCCGGGCGCCCGCCGTGGCGGTGGCGACCTCCCGCCAGTACAGCAGCACGGCCCGGGTCACGATCACGGCGAGCACTCCGGCCAGCAGCGGGGGAATGGCGTCGAGGTCGCGGCGCGACGCCGCCGCCAGCGCCGCGGCGAGCAGCAGGGCCTGACCGACGTACGCGGCCGAGACCGCCACGCCGAGCGCCGCGCACCCGGCCACCGGTCCGGCGACGGCGCCGCCGAGTCGCACCAACTCCCGATGGACGATCACGCCGCCTCCAGCGGGGTGTCCGCCAGCGCCCGGACGGTGCCGGTGTGCGCGTCGGTGACCACCCGGCCGCGTACGCCGAACACGGTGGCGAGCAGCTCCGAGGTGACCACCTCGGTGGGCGGCCCGTCGGCGGCGACCCTGCCCCCGGCCAGCGCCACGACCCGGTCGGTGAACCGGGCGGCGTGGTCCAGTTCGTGCAGCACCGCCACCACGGTCAGGCCCCGCTCGGCATGCAGGCGACGCACCAGCGACAGCACCTCCAACTGGTGCCGTACGTCGAGGAAGGTGGTCGGCTCGTCCAGCAGCAGCACCGGGGTCTGCTGCGCGAGCGCGAGCGCGAGGCGGACCCGCTGGCGTTCCCCGCCGCTGAGTGTGTCCACCTCCCGCGCGGCGAGCCCCGCCACGTCCGCCGCGTCGAGTGCGGCGACCGATTCGGCGTCCTCCGGGCGCCACAGCATCCCCAACGGCCCCCGGTGCGGGTAGCGGCCCTGCGCGACGAGTTGCCGCACGGTCATCCCCGGCATCGGCGGTAGCTGTTGGTGCAACACGGCCACCTGCCGCGCCACGTCCCGCCGGCGCGTCGCGTGTGCCGGACGGCCGCGCAGCAGGACCCGCCCGCTCTCCGGCGAGTCGATGCCGGCGAGCAGCCGCAGCAGGGTCGACTTGCCGCAGCCGTTGCGGCCCACGAGCGCCACGCACTCACCGGGATGGATGACCAGGGACACCCCGTCGAGCACCGGCCGGTCCCGGTACCGGTACCGGACCTCCTCCGCCACGAACACCGGTTGCGTCATGACACCTCCACGTGAGACGACCTGCGCGCCACGACGACCAGGGCCACTGCCCCGAGCAGCGCGGTCACCGCGCCTGCCGGCACGCCCAGCCGCTGCGCGGCCGATCCGGACTGCACCATCACCGTCAACACCTGCGCGAGCGCGTCCGCACCCGCGACCGTGCTCGCTCCGACCAGCGCGCCGGCCGGCAACGCCCGACGCAGGTCCGCCCCGCACATCGCCCGGGCCACGTGGGGCACGACCAGCCCGACGAAGGCCAGCGCGCCGGCCAGCGCGACAGCCCCGGCAGCCAACGCCACCGCCAACGCGAGGCCGACCGCACGGACCGTGCGGGGCGGCACACCGAGCGCGACGGCGTGCCCGTCACCGGCGGCCAGCACGCTCAACGGGGCCGAGCACAGCCAGGCCAGCACCAGCGACGCGACCAGCCACGGCCACGCGGTCTGCACGTGCGCCCAGACCCGGCCGTCGGTCGAGCCGACGAGCCAGCGCATCGCGTTGCCGAACCGACCCGGCTGGTACGCCAGCAACAGCGCGGTGACCCCGGCCAGCGCTGCCGACCCGAGCAACCCGTACGCCGCCACCTCCGTCGTCGGGCCGTGCCGCGCCAGCAGCCACATCAGCGCGCCACCGAGGGCGCCGCCGGCCAGCGCGGCGAACAGCGCGCCGGAGGCCGAGTCCGCGGGCACCAGACCGATCTGGATGCCGGTGAGCACGCCGAGCACCGCGCCCGGACTCACCCCCGTCAGCTCCGGCGCGGCCAGCGGGTTGCGCAGCACGGCCTGCAACAGCAGCCCGGCCGCACCCAGCCCGGCACCGGCGAGCAGCGCGGTGACCAGGCGAGGCAGCCGCAGCTCGACGAGTATCCGCTGCTCCAAGGGATCCAGCTGCGGCCAGTCCACGCCGTTGCCCACAGCCAGTTCCGCAACGGCCGCCGCGAGCAGCGCCCCGACCGCCCACCACCACCTCACGACGTGCTCCGTCGCGTCAGCATGAGCAACCCGGCGACGATGCCGACGGCCGCCGTCCACGCGCCGAGCGGAGTCTCCGCCGGGGCGAAGACGTGTCGAGCGGCGAGGTCGGCGACCGTGGTGAACAGCGCGCCGATCGCCGCCGCCCAGGGCAGCAGGAGGCGCGCGTCGGCGGCCGGCCGCAGCCGGCGGGCAGCGTGGGGCGCGACGAATCCGATCCACGCGATCGGTCCGCACGGTCCCACCACCACGGCGACCAGGACGGCGGCGAGCCCCAGCACGGCGATCCGAGCCCGGCCCACGTGCAGCCCGACGGCCGCCGCCGCCTCGTCACCGAGGCGCAGCACCCCGAGCGCGGGCAGCGCCAGCACGGCCAGCGGCACGCACGCCAGCAACCACGGCAGCGTCAGCCGGGCGTGGTCCCAGGTGATGCCCGTGAGGCTGCCGACCAGGTACCGGAACAGCGTGTCGTACTGCAGCCGGTCGGCAGCCGCCACCACGGCCAGCAGTACCGCCTGCAACGCGGTGGAAACCGCCGCGCCGATCAGCAGCACCGCGCCCGGGCCGCGACCCGTGCCGGCAGCAGCCAGACACACCGCACCCCCACACACCGCCCCGACCAGCGCCACCACCGGCTGTAGCGCCACCGGGACCGGCAACGCCCAGACCACCGTCACCGCCGCTGCCAGCGCTCCGCCGGTGGACACCCCCAACAGTTCCGGCACGGCCAGCGGATTACGCAGGGCCGCCTGCATCAGCAGTCCCGCCGCCCCGACCGCCGCGCCGCCCAGGAGGGCGAGCAGCAGTCGTGGCATCCGCAGCTCCCACAGCACCACCCGCGCGACTTCCGTCTCCGCGGGCAGGCTCACGCCCAGGGTCAACCCGACCGCGACGGCGAGAGCGGCCACCAGCATCAACCCCGCCGACCAGCGCGGCACCTGGCGGGGCACGGCGACGCCGAGCGCCGTCACGCGGTCGCCTTGGCGACCGCCTCGTCGAGAATCAACCCCAACGCGCGGGTGCCCCGGCCCGAGGCCCACAGCTCCGCCGGCACCTCGTGCGCCCGGCCCTCCCGCACTGCCGTGATCCGCTTCCACACCGGGTTGGCGGCGTACTGGGCCGACACCGTCCTGGCGTCCGGGCCGAAGGTGAACGACTGGATGAACACGATGTCCGGGTCGCGCGTGAGGATCTCCTCCACGTTGTACGCCTGCGCGGTGTCGAAGCCGCCGCCCTTGCTCGGCCACGGATAGTCGAACACCTGCGACAGCAGATGGCCCAGCAGGTCGTCGGAGGTGTTGACCCCGATCGACGTGCCGCCGTACATCGCCAGCGCGGTCGTACTGTTCAGCCCGCGCTCGGTCGAGGTGGCCCGGGCGGCGGCGAGCCGGTCGCGGAACGCGCGCTCGGCCAGCACCTGCTGGGCGCCGCGGTCGGTGAGCGTCGCCACGTCGCGTAGGTAGCGCACCGAGTCCTCGTACGTCTTCACCTCAACCAGCCACAGCGGCGCGAACTTCTCGATCGCCGGGCGAAGCTGGTCGTGCGCTCCAGCGAGACCCATGACGAGGTCGGGCTTCGTGGCGGCGATGGCCGCCACGTCCTCGTTGCCGAACATGCCTGGCAGGGTGGGCACGGCCCTGCCGGCCTCCCCGAGGTAGTCGGAACGGGTGACGAGCTTCGGCGTGGTGGTCGCCGCCGGCGTCAAACCCAGTTCCACCAGCGCGTCGTCGCACAGCCCGGTCAGGCAGACGATCCGGTCCGGCTTCGCCTTCAGGCTCACCGTCTGCCCTCGTGCGTCGGTCAGGCTCAACTTGTGGGTCACCGCCTCCACCGGCGGCGCGGCGGGCGCGACGGCGGCAGCGGGCTGTGACGGTGCGGAGGGACCGGCGCAGCCGGTCAGCGTGACACCGGCGGCGAGCAGGGAGGCCAGTGCAAGACGTAGTCGTGTCACAACCAAGAACTTTCGTCGAGGGCAGGGCAATGCGGTAACGATAACGGTTGTCATGAGCGATTGCGTTTCGGGGTCGGGGCGGTCTGCGGGCCGGATGGCGGCGACCACTGACGGCAGCCGGTGGTCGCCGGGGCGGCAGGGCCCTACCGGGGCAGCGGCGTGACAGCGGCGTGACAGCGCGACGTCAGCGCACGCGCCAACACTGGCGGCGACCACCGAGGAGGGATCGCCGCCGCATGACGACCACGTCGAGGACGCTCGCGCTGTCCGCCCAGCAGGAACTTGTCTGGCTGCACCAGCGGCTGTCGCCCGACAGCGCCGCGTACCACTTCACGGCGGTCTTCGACCTCGACGGCGTGCTGGACCGCGACGCGCTGCGCCGCAGCCTCGAACGGGTCGTCGGGGGCCACGACGCGTTCCGGCTGGCCGTCTCGACCGACGAACCCACGCAGCGCATCGCCGACGGCGAGGTCCCCGTCCACCTCGACGAACTGGACCTGCGCGACGCCGCCGACCCCGAGGGTGGCTTCCAGGACGCCCTGCGGCAGCTCGCGGCGAAGCCCTTCCGGCTCGACGCCCCGCCGTTGGGCCGCTGGCTGCTGGTCACGCTGGCCGAGCGCCGGCACCGGCTCGTGCACTGCGAACACCACCTGATCCACGACGGACGCTCGTTCTCGACCTTCGTGGCGGCGCTGTTCACCACGTACCGGGCGATCACCTCCGGGCAGGAGCCGAGCGTGCCGCCCGCACCGGGCTACGCCGACTACGTCCGGCACTGCCGACGGCCGGCGTACCGCGCCGAGGTCGCCGAGGCCCTGTCCTGGTGGCAGGACGAGCTGGCGGGCACCGACTTCGCCGCGACGTTCCACGGGCTGGCCCGCAGCCGGGCGCCCCGCCGGGAGTTCACCGGCGGCCAGCTCCGCCAGTCGCTGCCACCCGCTCTCGTCCGCGCCCTGCACGAGCGCGCCGCACGCGACGGGCACACCCCGTTCGCGGTCCTCTACGGCCTCTTCGCCGAGCTGCTGCGTCGCCACCACGGCCAGGACGACTTCGTGCTCGGCACCGCGGTGGGCAACCGGCCGCCCGCCTTCCGCCACACGATCGGGATGATGGTCAACAGCCTTCCCGTACGGCTGCGCCACCAGCCCGGATGGAGCGGGACGGACCTCGCCGACGCCGCCATGCGGAGCCTGTTCGCCGCCCTCGACCACCAGGCCGCCCCGGTGCACGAGATCGTCCGCCGGCTCGGCGCCAGCACGGGACAGCTGGACAACCCGCTGTTCCGGGTCATGTTCAGCCAGCACGACAGCGCGCTGCCCCGGTGGACCGTTCCCGGCCTGGACGTCGGCGTGACCGAAGGGATCAACCTCCAGTCGGCGCGCTTCGACCTCGACGTCGTCGTCATCCCGGGCCACTGCGCCCTCGGCGACGGGCCCGCCGAGGCGCTGACCACGGTCTGGGACTACTCCACCGAGCGGTTCACCCCGGCGGACGTCACCCTGCTGTCGGCCCGGTACGAGCGGCTGCTGCGCGCCTACCTGGCGGCTCCCGACGCGCCCGTGCGGGAACTGCCGATGGACGAGCCACCCACCCCCGCCGTCGCGGCGAGCGGACGGGGGACCGCCCCGCCGGTGGCCGACCGGCTCCGCGCGGCCTTCGCGCGCTTCGCCGACGCGGTCGCCATCCACCACGGCTCGGACACGCTCAGCTACGCCGACCTCGCCGCGCGGGTCCGGCAGACCCGTGCGGCGCTGCACGACGCGGGTGCCCGCCCGGGGCACGTGGTCGCCGCGCTCCTGCCCCGGGGCGTGGACGCCATCGTCCACCTGCTGGCGTGCCTCGACGCCGGCCTGTCGTTCGCGCCGCTGCCGGTCGACACCCCGGACGTGCGCGTCACGCGGATGGTCGAACGCCTGCGCCCCGTCCTGCTCATCGCCGAACCCGACCGGTGCGCGCGACTCGGCGAGGCCGCGACGAACGTCGTCCCCACCGGTTGGACCAGCTCCGTCGCGCCGCCGCCCACGGCACGCACCGTCGACGCCGCGTACGTCATCCACACCTCCGGCTCCACGGGGGTGCCCAAGGCGGTCGCGGTCTCCCGGCCGTCGCTCGACGCGGCCGTCGACCGGAGCATCGAGGCCTACGCCCTGACCCCCGCCGACCGGACGTTGCAGTTCACCAACCCCGCCTTCGACGTCTTCCTGGAGGAGGTGCTGCCCACCCTCGCGCAGGGCGGCGCGCTGGTCGTCCCACGGGTGGACGTCCCGGACGGGGCGGAACTCGCCGCGCTGCTGCTGCTGCGCCGCGTGAGCGTGCTGAACCTCCCCACGGCCTACCTGGCGTCGGTCGTCGCCGACCTGTCCGCCGGCCTCGCCGGCCGCGACCACGCCCTGCGCCTGGTCGTCGTGGGCGGCGAGCGACTTCCCGCCGAGCTGGCCCGCGAGATCGCCGCGATCGCCCCCGACCTGCGGGTCTGCAACGCCTACGGGGTGACCGAGGCGACGATCACCTCCACCCTGCACGACGTCGCGCCGATGGCGCCGACCGGGGACGAGGTGCCCATCGGGCGCCCGCTGCCCGGGGTCCGGGTGGTCGTGCTCGACGACCGGGACGTGCCGCAGCCGGTTGGCGTACCGGGGGAGATCGCCATCGGCGGCGCGGGCACCGACTGCTGGTACGTCGACGAGCCGGAGCTGACCGCCCGGCGGTTCCGACCGCTCACGGCGGGCGGGGAACCGTACTACCGCTCGGGGGACATCGGCTACTGGCGCCCCGACGGGACGCTGTGCTTCGTCGGGCGACAGGACCGGCAGGTCAAGGTACGCGGCCACCGCATCGAGCCCGAGGAGGTCGAACTCGCCGCCAGGCGGGTCTCGGGCGACCGCGAGTGCGCGGTGCTGCTGTTCGGCGCGGCCGCCGGGGCGCGCCTCGTCGGCTTCGTCGAGGACCCCCCGGCCGGCCTCGTCGACCTCCTGCCCCGACGCCTCGGCGAGACCCTGCCCCGCGTGTCGGTACCGGAGCAGTGGATCGCAGTGCCCGCGTTTCCCCGTCAAGCGGGCAGCGGCAAGGTGGACCGGGCGGCCCTGCGCCGCATCGCGGTCGACCGGCCCGCGCCGCCCGCCCCTGACGTCGCCGATCCGGTCCTGCACCTGGTGCTCGCCGTGTACCGCGACGTGCTGGGGCGCGAGGTCGGCGCGCACGACGACTTCTTCGACATGGGCGGGCACTCCCTGCTGGCCGCCCGGGTCGCCGCCCTGGTCGAGAGCCGGCTCGGCCGGCGCGTGCAGATGCGACTCGTCTTCGAGCGGCCCCGCCCCGCCGACCTGGCCGAGGCGATCCGCGACCAGTACGCCCCCGCACCCGTCGCGGCGGGTACGCAGTGACCGTCTCCGCCCGGCTGCGGGTGCCGTACGCCACCCGCTTCGCGCGGGCCTGGCCCGACGGTCCCCCGCCGGATATCCTGCCGGCCGCCAGCGCGCAGCGCCGGTTCTTCCTGATCCGGGAGGTGACGAGCCGCCGACTGGTCGTCCCGCTGTCGTTGACGCTGCGCCCCGGCACCCTCGACGCCGACACGGTACGCACCGCACTCGGCCGCGTCGTCGAGCGGCACGCCGCGCTGCGGTGCCAGGTCGACGAGCGACACGGCGTGATCGTGCAGGTGGGACGCCCCGAGGCACCGTGCCCCGTCGACGAGGTGGGCGCGGCCGACGAGCACCAGCGGGCGGAGGCGGTACGGACGGCCGTCGCGCGGGCCGAACGCAGCGACTCCGGGCCGGTCGGCGCCCGGCTGATCCGGGGCACCGACGCCGACCGGCTCCTGTTCGTCTTCGATCACGCGGTGGTCGATGAGACCTCACTGCTGATCTTCCTGCCTGAGTTCGCGGCCGCCGTCGACGGGCAGCCCCGCCCCGGTCCGCCACCCGCGCGGTGGGACGAGTACCGCGACGCGGTGTGGCGACACGTCGACGCGGAGCTGGCGGCGGCGACCCCGGACCGGCTCGGGTACTGGGTGGACCGGCTCCGGCCGCTGGCCGCCCGGGACACCGACGGCACCGGGCACCGGCCGCCCGGCACCCCTCACACCGGGTCGAACGTCGTCGCCGTCGACGCGGTCGCGGTCGCCCCGTCCCTGCGGCCGACGCTCTTTCCGCGGCTCCTGGCGGCCCTGCACGGGGCCCTGCGGGACGCCGGACATCCCGGCCCGACGAGCGTCGGTTACGCCTGGGGCGGGCGCGGCGCCGGGGCGGAGCACCTCATGGGCTGCTTCATGAACACGACGATCTCGGTCGACGGGTCCGACCCGGCGGCGGACCCGGCCGCCGCCTGGCCGCCGTTCCTGACCCGGTTCTGGTCGGACGTCGAACACGCGGAGACCCCCTTCGACGAGGTGGTCCTGGCAGTGGGCGCCGCCACCCGCACGGGCTGGTCCGGCAACCCGGACGCCCTGCTCGCCTTCGAGGACGTGGCACACCGCCCCGTCCTGCGCATCCGCGACGCCGTCGCCGCCGAATGGCTCCCGCCCTGGCTCTCGCCGAAGGCGGCACTCGGCGCGACCGCGCAGTTCGACGGCGCCGTCGTCCGCCCCCGCCTGGCCTACGACCCGGGCCGGGTTCCACGTTCGTACGCCATCGAGACGGCCGCCGCCTGGCGTCGCCGGCTCCACCAGGTGCTGCCACCTGAAGGGAAGGGCTCATGACAGTTCAGCACACGCAGATGGACATTCCCGCCGTGGTCCGCCAGGCATGGGAGGACTGTCTGGACATTCGCGACCCCGCGCCCGACGACGACTTCTTCTCCCTCGGCGGCAACTCGCTGCACGCCGCGGCGCTGATGGCGGAACTCAGTGAGCAGTTCGGGCGGCGACTCCGACTGGCGCTGCTCATCCGGCATCCCACCCTGCGCGGGCTGACCGCCGTCGTGCGGGAGGTGATCGAGGCGTGACCAGCGCTTCCCCGGTCGGCCGTTACCTGCGCGAGCACGTACCGATCGTCGACTCCTTCCGCACCTTCGTGGCGCGCGAACTCGTGCCCATGGCCCGGGAGTTGGGGGTCGACGAGCCGACGGCCGTCGCGCCCGACGACCGCCGGCTCGTCCGCCGTCGCTCCGCGGACCTCGGGTTCTACGCCGGCGACTACCCGGAGGCGGTCGGCGGACAGGGCATGCCCTTCACCGCGAAGATCATGCTGCACGAGTACGCCGAGGCGAGCGGCTGCCCGCTCGCCCCCATCGCCCTCTGCAACGCCGAGGGCCCGAGCTGGCTGCTGCTCACCGGCGACCCGCGACGCGACGAGCATCACCTGCGCCCACTCGTCACCGCCCGGGCCACCCGGTGCCTGGCCCTCACCGAACCCGACGGCGGCTCCGACGCGTTCGCCCTGGCCACCACGGCGAGCCGCAAGGGCGACGGCTGGCTCCTGCGGGGGCGCAAGGCGTTCGTCTCCAACGCCGACCAGGCGGACCTGGCGCTGGTGGTGGCCCGCGTCGACACCGACGCGCCCCGCCGCTCGCCGGGGATATTCGCCGTACCGGCCGGGACCGCCGGGCTCGTCGTCGGCCAGCGCTTCGACGGCATGTCGGGGGAGCCGGTCTTCGAACTGCTGCTCGACGACGTGTGGGTCGAGGAGTCGGCTCTGGTTGGGACCGCCGGCGCCGACGGCCCCGACTGGCGCAGCGCCGAGGCGCTGGCCCGGGGCCGACTCCTGGTCGCCGCGCAGTGCAACGGGATGGCTGCCCGGGCGCTGGCCCTCGGCGTCGAGGTCGCGCGCACCCGGTCGTCGTTCGGCCGGCGCATCGGCGAGCACCAGCACATCCAGGAACATGTCGTGGCGAGCCGCCTGGCCCTGGAGTCGGCGCGACTGCTGACCGCCGCCGCCGCCCAGCACTTCGACGAGGGCGACGACGTCGTCGAGTTCGCCGCCCTCGCCAAGCTCGCCGCCAGCGAGGCCGCCTGCGAGGTCGTCAACCGGATGGTGCAGGTCCACGGCGCCGTCGGCTGGCTCCGCGGTCACCCCCTGGAGTACCTGTACCGGCAGGTCCGGGCGATGACCATCATCGAAGGAACCTCGGAGATGCAGAAGGTCATCATCGCGAACTCGATGGGGCTGGGGTGAGCGGCATGCTCGGCCAACCGCCACCGCCCGAGTGGTTCGACACCGCCCGCCCCTTTCCCCGGTACCTCCGGCTGCACGACCTGGTGTCCGCCGCCGCGACCCGGGTGCCGGACCGCCCGGCGCTCGTCACCGACGACGGCGTCGCGTACACGCACCGCGACCTGGACCGGGCCGCCGGCCGGACGGCGGCGCACCTGCGCGACCGGGGCGTCGGCCGTGGTTCCTTCGTCGGGCTGATCTCCGGGCACCACCCGGAGGCCGTCCGTGGCCTGTTGGGCGTGCTCCGCGCCGGCGCGGCCTACGTGCCGGTCGATCCCCGCTGGCCGCTCGACCGGATCGGCCGGGCGCTGCGCCAGGTCGACTGCGCGTGTGTGCTGGTCGACGTGCGGCACCTGCGGACCGCCTTCGAACTCGCCGACCTCGTGCCGACCCTGCGGGACATCGTGGTGCTCGACGGGCCGCCGACCGCCGTCGACGTGACCATCGCGCCCGAGGCGGTGGAGGACCTGTGGGACACCGTGGCCGCCCGCGACGACCCCGGCGCGGCGGCGGGCTTCAACCTGCGGCCCGGGGCGCCCGCGTTCACCGGGCGCGACATCGACGCCTACCGCGATCACGTGGTCGCCCTCGCCGACGGGCTGGTCGACCGGCACAGCCGGGTCCTCGAGATCGGCTGCGGTTCCGGGCTCATCCTGCGCACCCTGGCCGGCAGGGTGGGCGAGTACGTCGGCGTCGACCCGTCGTCCGTCGCGATCGGGCGCAACGAGGAGTGGGCCCGGCGGACCGACGCCCGGGTCACCCTGCGGGTCGGCTTCGCCCACGAGCTCGCCACCCTGGTGACCGGCGCCTTCGACCTGGTCATCCTGGCCAGCACCGCGCAGTTCCTGCCCGGGCCGCGATACCTGGAGCGGGTCCTGCGTGAGTGCGGCCGGATGCTCGCCCCCGGCGGCCGGGTGATCGTCGCCGACGTGATCGACCCGGCCAGCGGCGACGACCCGGGGCTCCTGCGCCTGCCGGTCCGCTTCTTCCACCACCTGCGCGGGCCGGGCATCGGCGCGGCCCGGGTGCTGCGCAGACCGGGCAGCCCGCTGCCCGCGCCCCTCGCCGACCGCTACGACGTGCTGCTCGGCGCCGCCCCGCAGGACAGCGACGGGCACGGCGCGGAACGGCTCGACATCACCACGGTGGACGGCGACGCCGTCGTCCCGGCCGCCGCCATGCACTGCACCGCCGAGGACCCCGCGTACTGCATCTTCACCTCCGGGTCCACGGGCGACCCCAAGGGCGTCGTCGTCGCGCACCGCGCCGTCGTCAACCTGGTCGACTGGGTCAACCGCGACTTCGGCGTCACCCCCGACGACCGCCTCCTCTTCGTCACCTCGTTCGCCTTCGACCTCTCCGTCTACGACATGTTCGGCGTGCTCGCCGCCGGCGCGTCGGTGCGGCTGGTCGGGGACCGGGAACTGGCGGACCCGGACCACCTGGTCGACCTCCTGCTCACGGAGCAGATCACCTTCTGGGACTCGGCGCCCGCCGCCATGGCGTACCTGCTCTCCGCGACCGCGGGGCGGACGCCCGGACGCGAGCCCGCGCTGCGGCGGGTCTTCCTCAGCGGCGACTGGATACCCCTCGGCATGCCCGCCGAGATCCGGCGTCACTTCCCGCGCGCGGAGGTCGTGGCACTGGGCGGGGCCACCGAGGCGACGGTCTGGTCGAACTACTACCGCGTCGGCGCGGTCGACCCCTCGTGGCCGAGCATCCCGTACGGCCGCCCCATGCAGAACGCCCGGTACCACGTGCGCGACGGATCCCTGCGGCCCTGCCCGGTGGGCACCCCCGGCGACCTCTACATCGCGGGGGAGTGCGTCGCCCTCGGCTACGCCGGCGACCCCGACCTGACCGGCCGGCGCTTCATCCGCGACCCGCACGATCCGGACGGCGCGACGATGTACCGGACCGGCGACCGGGCCCGGTGGCTGCCCGACGGCAACCTGCAGTTCCTGGGCCGCGCCGACCATCAGGTGAAGATCCGCGGCTACCGGATCGAGCTGGGCGACGTGGAATCGACGCTGTCGCGCCACCCCGCCGTCACGGAGGCCGTGGCGGTGGCGGCGGGGCAGAAGTCCGGCGCCGACCTGGTCGCGTTCTACACCTGCCGCGCCGATCCGGTCGCGCCCGAGGACCTGCGCCGGCACGCGGCGCGGACGCTGCCGAGCTACATGATCCCCGCCGCGTTCGTCCGGCTCGACGCCCTGCCCGTCACGGACAACGGCAAGGTCGACCGTGCCGCACTGCTCCGGGCGGCGGTCGGCGGGCGGCTGCGCCGGGCGGGCGCGGGCACCCGATGACGGCGGCACCCCGGCTGGGCCGTGACTTCTGGTGGTATCTCACCGGCCACGGCGTGTCGTCGTGGGGATCGGCCTTCACCCTGTTCGCGATTCCCCTGATGGTGTACCGGCTGACCGGCTCCGCCCAGGCGCTCGGCACGGCCGTCGCGGTGTCGTTCGCGCCGTACCTGCTCTTCGGGCTCGTCCTCGGCGCGATCGTCGACCGGGTCGACCGGAAGGCGTTGATGGTGCGGCTGGAGCTGGCCCGCGCCGCACTCCTGCTGACCGTGCCGCTGCTGGACGCCGCCGGCCTGCTGGGCGTCGGCGCGCTCTACACGCTGTCGTTCCTGCTCACCACGATGCGCATCGCGTTCGACGCGGGGCGGTTCGCGGTCGTCGCGAACCTGGTCGGGCCCGACGACCTGGTGGCGGCGAACGGACGGATCGAGGCGGTCTCCGCCGCCGCCCGGGTGCTGGGCCCGGTGCTCGCCGGCGCCGTCGTCGCGGTCGCGCCGATCGTCGTGTGCCTGGTCCTGGACGCGGTCAGCTACCTGGTGTCGGCGGCGTGCCTGCTCGCGATCCGCCGGTCGATGCGGGCGCCGTCGCCGGCCCGACGGTCGCTCGCGGGCATCGGCCCGGAGATCCGGGAGGGGCTGCGGTACGTCGTCCGGCATCCCGTGCTGCGCACCGTCTCGCTGATGATGGTGCTGGCCAACCTCGTCGACGCCGTCACGCTCGCCCTGCTCGTCGTCCTGGTCAAACAGCAGCTCGGGGCGAGCGACACCCAACTGGCGTGGCTGTACGCGGCCGGCGCGGCCGGTGTCCTCGCCCTGGCGGCGCTGGCCTCCCGGCTGCGCGCGACGTTCTCGTTCGCGCAGTTGGCCGTCGGCGCGCAGATCGGCACCGGCCTGCTCACCGTGGCGTTCGGGCTCAACCGCTCGTACGTCGGCGGGCTCGTGCTGTGGGCGCTCATCTGCGGCCTCGGCGCCACGATCAACATCGCCGCGACCAGCCTCCGGCAGCTCATCGTGCCGGACCGGCTGCGCGGCCGCGTGATGACCGTCGCCGCGGTGCTGGCCTGGTCGGCGATCCCGGTCGGGGCGGTGGCCGGCGGCGTGCTCACCGAGCGGTTCGGTCCCGCGGCGGTCTGCGCGGTGGCCGGGCTGATCGCGGTGCTGGTCGGCACCGCCTTCCTCAACAGTCCACTCCGGCGTGCGGACAGCAGCCAACGGGAGAGAATCGATGCAGCGGGATCCTCAGTTTGAAGCGTTGTGGGCCACCGGCACGCCCCGGTCTAGGGGCGTGGACCTGCCCAGCCTGACCATGCTCCGCAAGGGAGTCGGGCGGCCGATCTTCTGGGTGCACTGGGCAAACGGGAACGTCCGCTCCCTCAGCGACCTGCTCGGCGCGGCGGTCGACCGGCCGATCTACGGCTTCGAGTCGCGGGGCCTGCGCCGGCGCGACCTGCCGCTGCTCTCGGTCGGCGACATGGCCGACCGGTACCTCGCCGAGCTGCGCGCCGCGCAACCGGACGGACCCTACGCGCTGGTCGGCGCCTGCTCGGGCGGGCCGACGGCGTACGAGATGGCGCACCGGCTCGCCGCCGACGGCCACGAGATCGAGTCGCTGACCGTCGTCAACAGCTTCCGGCCCGGGAACCGGGAACTCGGCGCCGGGCTGGGCCCGGCCGACCTCTACGACATGCGGCTCGGCTGGCTGCGGCGATGGCTGGGCGTCGAGCGTCTGCGCGGGGCGGAGCGCCGGGCGATGCGTCGGTTGCGCGAGATGCACCAGGTCGACGCCGACGCGGACGACGCCGACTTCTTCTGGTACCAGCTGCTCTGGGCCGCCAACGCCTTCGCGCAGGAGAACTACGACCCGCCGTCCTACGACGGCCCGGTCACCCTCTGCCAGCTCCGGCGGCACGCCGATCGCCCGGAGCTGAGCTGGCGGGACATCGCTCCGGAGTCCGAGACGGTCCTGTTCGAGGCGGACGCCAGCGTCTCCGTGATCGGCGATCCGCGCTTCTGGGCCAGGCTGCGGCCCCAGCCGGTCACCGGGATGCCCGGATGACGCTGACCGGCGGGCACCTGGAGCGGGGCGGACCGGCCGGGCCGGGCGCGAGCGACGACGGCCGCTGGTCGTCGCGGGAGAGCACCGCCGACGGTCGACCGGCGCGGGAGACCGCCGCCGACGCTCGGCCGGCGATGGAGGGCATCATCGCGCAGGACCCCGTCGTGCGGCTGCACGCCGCGCGGTACCGGTCACTGGGGGCCGACGCGGCGCCGCTCGGCCTGTGGCCGGTGCATCCGGCGTACGGGCCGCACACGCTCGCCGTTCATCCACGTGCCCTGCTCACGCCCTCCGGCGCCGGCGGGCGGCCGGCGATCGAGGACGCCGTCAGCGGCCGTGACGACAAGGACCTGGACGATCTCGACTACTTCGTCGAGTTCATGGCCCGCCCGGTGGTCGCCGTCTTCCGGACCCTGCTGGACCGCCACGGCACGCTCATCGGCACCGACGGGGCGGGCGCGTGGCACTACGAGTTCTCCGGTCAGGGGCGACCGACGGGCCGGGTCCTGCTCGCCGCGCCCGGTCCGCGCGGCACGCCGACGGTCGCCGCCGTCACCGCGGCGGTCACCGCGCTGCACGACGTCCTGCGGGCGCTCGCCCACGCGGCGGCGGGCGGCGGCGGGGCCGACGCCCGGCTCGACGCCGTCGTCGCCGAGGAGCTGCGCTTCCTGCGCCCCCGCACCGTCGAGCTGCTGGGCGGCCGGCACCCGTGGCGGCCGTACGCGCACGCCGTCGCCGTCGAACAGGACGCGGTGCTGCGTGACGTGCTCGACCGGGTACGTGCCCGGGTGCGGGCCAGACGGGACCGGCCCGCTCTCCCGCCTCCGGCGGTGGTGCTCGACCTCGACTGCTGCGCCCTGGTGCCGACCGAGCGGGCCGTACGCGCCCTGCGCGAACTGCGCCTGCCGGCGGCGCGGGGGGCCGGCGGACGGCCCATGCCCCTCGATCCCGTTACGTTCGCCGTGCTGCCGTCGGACAGCCGACCCGCCTGGGACCGGTTCGTCCGCCGCAACGGCCTGGATGTGGCCCTGCCCGGGGTGGACTGGGCCGGCGCGTACCCCGAGTTCCTGCGGGGCTTCTACCGGCCCTGGGAGCGGCTCCGGACGGATCGCGTGTCGCCCGGCCTGATCCGGTTCGTCCGGGACGTCGAGCGGATCGGCGGCGTTGTCGTGCTCAACACCGGCCGCCGCGACCGGGTCCGCGCGTACACCCTGGACGTTCTCGACCGGTACGGCATCGGGCACCTCCCGCTGCTCACCCAGCCCGACGACCGGACGGCTCCGGTCGCCGAGCTCAAGGTCGCCAACCTCAGGCGTGGCGGCCCCTGGGATGTCGTGGCGGTGTTCGACGACAGCCTCGACAACCGGCTGGCGACGGCCGCCGCCTACCCGGAGGCGCTCGTGGTGGCGGTGGAACCGCCGAACTTCACCAGCGACCGCCCGGAGGGATCGCCGCCCGCCGACCGGGCACCGCTGATCGCGACGTTCGAGCGGCTACCCGATCCGCTGCCCCCGTCGCGGCAGCCGGCGGGACCCGCGCTGTCGTACGCCCAGTCGATCGCCGGCCTGCACCTTGCAGAACTGCGGCCGCGACTGGCCGCGCGCAGCTACCAGGTCCGGCTCTCCGCCACGCAGTCGAGCCGGCTGGTGGCCCGGCTGCTCGACCAGGCACGCGGCCACGCCCGCGGCACCGCCGAGGGCGCGCGCCGCTGGCTGCGGCAGGCGCCCGGCGCGGCGGAGACCGCGGACGTGGTGATCGCCCGCCTCGTCCACCATGTCCTGACCCGCAAGCAGTTCCACCGCGGTTCGCGGTCGCTCTATCCGCTGTCCGCGGCGATGGCCGACACCCTGCCGTTCATCCGCGACGGGCGGCCGCTGCGCCTCGTGCTGGTCGGCTTCCCGCTCAAGCAGGCCAGCAGCGGCCTGAAGGTCGAGGGCGACCTGCCGGACCTGGCGGAACTCGCCGCCCTGGTCCGGTTGGTCGAGCTGCGACACACCATCGAGCAGGTGTACCCGCCGGGTATCCGGCTGCGGATCCTCACCGACCCCACCCACTACCGGGACCGGCCGCCGGCCGCGTTCGACGCCTACCAGCGCAAGCTCCGGCAGTACCAGCGGCTCGTGGGGGCCGACGACCTCATCTCCTTCACCGACGTGGACGACGCGGCGTACGCCGGGCTGGGGATCGGTGCGGCGACCCGGCGTACGCTCGTCGAGCGGTACCGCCAGGAGTACCGCGCCGCCTTCGCGGGCCTCGACATCACCGACCAGCCGATGCGGACGCTGGCCCGCGCCGGCGCCCTGGATCCCGGGGCGGGCGGGCAGGCGCCGCCGTTCCGCGACATCTTCGCCTCCCTGCTGCACTCGGTGGCGGTCCCCGAACCCGCCGGCTCCCGCATGACGTGGTTCCAGCGTGTCTACGCCGACGTCCACCGGCTCGACGGCGAGGAACCGGCCGAGGTGCGCGCGGCGCGGCGGCAGGTGCTCCGCGTCGTCTGGGGCGACACGATCGACTACCTGGCGGCGGTGCGCGCGGACCACGCGTTGGGCTACGACCGGATGTTCCCGGACCGGATCCGCCTGACGGTCAACCAGCCGAGGCCGGGGCGCTGCGGGTTCGCCCCGCTCGGTGGGTCGGTGCTGCTGCCGTGGCACGGCACGGCCGCGGTCACCCCACGCGGCGAGATCTCGGTCGACTTCGCCATCTCGCTGCGTGACCAGGGTTTCGTCCCGGTGTACTCGCCCGTCCTCGGCGACGAGCAGGCGTGGTTCTTCGTGCCGGTCACCAGCACGATGGCCAGCGGCGACCGGGGCGCGGAGGTCGAGCCCGCCCTCCTCGACGCGATCCGACTGCGTCGCCGGTGACGGGCACACCCCGTCCCGACCACCGCCGACGTTGCCGAAGTCGACCCCCAACCCGGGCAGGACGGCGCGCCCGGGGCCGGGCCCCGAGGGTGACTAGCATCTGTGCATGACGTTCTGGGTGCACTACGTGGTCCCACCCGGGGTGGCCGCCGGGAGCATGCTCGCGCCCCCGGGCGACGACGTCCTCGTCTTCGGGCAGACGGTCGAGGTGGGCGGGTGGGACCGGACCGTCGAGTTCTCCGTTCTCACCGCCGGCGACGGGATCCAGGTCGCCACGGACATCGACTGCACCGCGTTGCTGCGGGGACGGGCCGAGGAGGTGGCCGTCGTCCGCGCCGTGGACGGCCTGGTGCTCGAGCACGCCGCACAGGCTGTCCGGATCCACGAGCTGCTGCTGCACAGGTGGTACGAGGTCAGTTCGGCGTCGCACCGGGCGTCGCTCGAAGCGCTCCGGCGATGGCTCACGGCGCACGACCCGGCGGGCGACTACTGGCAACTGCTCGTACGGCGGCCAGGCCACCGGGCAGCGGGTGGCCCCGCCTGAGTGGACCGGTGAGGCAGGCGACGGTCAGCGGGAGCCGCCTGGCGGCTGGACCGGATCCGTGGCCGGCGAGGCGGTGCCGGGGGCGCTCGGCCCGTCGCCGGGCGGGACCGGTCGGCAGTCGAGGTAGGCGTCCAGGGCGGCGGCGCCGGTCAGCATGGCGCGGCTGCGGGCAGCGAGGCGTGCGCGCCAGTCGCGCAGCATCGACCCGAGGGGCGCGACGCCTCCGGCGGAGCGGACCTGGGCGATCAGCGGGGCGATCTGCGCCAGCAGGTAGCCACCCCGCCTGAGCTGGTGGGCCAGCCGGGCGTCGCGCACGTCGGCGGCGCTGTAGACCCGGTAGCCCGTCTGCGGGTCGCGGCGCGGCTGGAGCACGCCCGCGCGTTCCCACTTGCGCAGGGTGGCCGGGCGGATGCCGAGCCTTCTCGACAGGGGACCGACGAACGTGTTGCTCCGTCCCTGCGGCACCGGATCGAGGTCACCGACAGCGGCTTCGGCGGCCTGGAGGGTGCGGCGGTCGTCGAGGAGCTGCGCGTGACTCTCGTCGACGAGCCGGAGGGCGTCCTCGGTCGCGCCCCGGTTGACCGCCTGCATGATCGACGTGGCCGTCGCATGCCCGTGTCCGGGCACGAGGGCGAGGAACGCGCGCAGTGCCTGGGCGTGCATCGCCGTGTAGGTGCGGTAGCCGTGCGGGGTGCGGTCCGCGGCCGGAAGGATGCCGGCCGCCTCGTAGTTCCTGACCGCCTGCGTCGACAGCCCGTGCGCGCGCGCCAGGTCGACCGGCCTGAGCCTGTCACTACTTTGAGGGTTTGGCGTCATCACTCTGCTGACATCGAGGAGAAGTTTGCACCGTCGGTTCAACGATACCGTTGAGGCATGACTGCTGATGTCGCAGACGCCACCCGTGCCGTCGACCCCGCTGCCGTCATGGCGTTGCTCCCGGGCAGGCCGCGACTGCTCGCCCTGGGCGAGCCCACCCACGGCGAGGACGCCCTGCTCGACCTGCGGAACGAGCTCTTCCGGCAACTCGTCGAGCGGGAGCACTACCGGACGATCGCGATCGAGAGCGACTGCGTGATGGGGCTTGTCGTGGACGACCACGTCACCTCGGGCACCGGCAACCTCGACGACGTCATGGAGCGCGGGTTCAGCCACGGGTGGGGCGCCTTCGCCGCCAACCGCGAGCTGGTGCGCTGGATGCGCGCGTACAACGACGGGCGCCCCCCGGCGGAGCAGGTGCGGTTCGCCGGGTTCGACGGCCCGCTGGAGATCACCGGCGCCGCGAGCCCCCGGCAGGCCCTCACCGCACTCCACGCCTACCTCGCCGCCCGGGTCGACGCCGACCTGCTTCCCTGCGCGGCGGAGACGCTCGACCGCCTGCTCGGCGCTGACGAGCGGTGGACCAGTCCCGCCGCGATGACGGACCCCTCCCGGTCCGTGGGGCGCAGGCCCGACGCCGGCCGGCTGCGGCTGCTCGCCGACGACCTGGTGGCCCTGCTCGACGCGCAGACGCCACAGCTGATCGAGGCGTCCACACCCGAGGAGTGGCACCGGGCACGCCTGTACGGGCGTACCGCCGTCGGCCTGCTGCGCTACCACCACGCGATGGCCGACCCGTCGCCGAGCCGCATGGCGCGGTTGCTCGGCGTGCGGGATTCGATGATGGCCGCCAACCTGCTCGCCATCGCCGCACGAGGGCCGGCACTGGTGACCGCCCACAACGGCCACCTCCAGCGCAACAGGAGCAGCATGCGGATGGGCGGACTGCCGGTGCAGTGGTGGGGCGCCGGCGCGATCGTCGGCGCCCACCTGGGCGAGGAGTACGCCTTCCTCGCCACGGCCGTCGGCACGATCCGCCACCAGGGAGTCGACGCCCCGCCGCCGGACACCGTCGAAGGGCTGCTGTACGCGCTGCCGGCGGAGCGTCACCTCGTCGACGCCCGCCGACTGGCCACCGCCCTCGCCGGGATGACGCCCGCCGCCCGGGTGTCGCCCTGGTTCGGATACGCACCGCTCGACCCGGCCCACGTGGCCGACACCGACGGGATCCTGTTCGTCAGGGACGCCGGGCGGGGCCAGGCTCCGCCAGCGTCCGGCAACGACTGATCGGCACTGGTCCAGGCCTGCCGCCGGGGCGGCGCCGGGGGCCGGCGCCGCCCCGGCCGGTTCAGGCGATCGCGCAGGTGGCGCCGTTGAGGGTGAACGAGGCGGGCCGTCCCGTGTCGCCGGTGTGGGTGGCCTGGAAGCCGACGCTGACCGACGTGCCGGGCGCGATGGTGGCGTTGTAGGCGACGTTGCGGGCGGTGACCGCGCCGCTGGTCGGGGCGTACGTCGCGTTCCAGCCGCTGGTGATGCTCTGGCCGGCGGGCAGCGTGAAGGCCAGCGACCAGCCGTTCACCGTCGTGGAGCCGGTGTTGGTGACGGTGACCGAGGCGGTCAGGCCGGCGTTCCAGGCGTTGACGGTGTAGCCCACCCGGCAGGCGCCCGGCGAGGGCGGCGGAGTGCTGGGCGGCGGGGTGCTGGGCGGCGGGGTGGTGGGCGGCGGGGTGGTGGGGGGCGCGGCGGCGTCGAGGCCGAAGAAGCGGATCGCCTGCGCGGCGTCGACCGGCAGGTTGTGCGACACCCCCTGCATGCTGATCGCCTCGACCGGCGCCCGGTCGCCGCTGTCGCCGTAGCGGGTGCGGGTGTAGCCGGCCTGCGGGCTGTCGGTGTACGTCGGCGTCTGGCTCAGCCCGTGCACGTCGGTCCACTGCTTGATCTGCTCGCCGAAGTTCGGGTAGCGCAGCACCTCGTCGTTCGTCCCGTGCCACGTCTGCATCCGGGGCCGGCGCCCGGTGTAGCCCGGATAGGCGTTGCGGACCAGGTTTCCCCACTCCCGCGCGGTCCTGGTGACCTGGCCGTTGGCGCACTCGCTGTTCCACTCGGAGCCGTTGGTGGTGGCGAAGCAGCCGAAGGGGACCCCGGAGAACGCCGCCCCGGCGCTGAACACGTCGGGGTAGAGCCCGAGCAGGACGTTTGTCATCATCGCGCCCGACGAGATGCCGGTGGCGAAGATCCGGTCGGGGTCGACGGCGTAGCGCTGCCGGACGTGGTCGACCATCGACTTGATGCCCACCGGGTCGCTGCCCCCGTCGCGGCGCAGCGCCTGCGGGGAGGAGACGTCGAAGCACTGGCTGCTGCGGGTCACCGACGGGTAGACGACGATGTAGCCGTACCGGTCGGCGAGCGCCGCGTACTGGGTGTTGGCGTACATGGCGGGGCCGGTGCCGGTGCAGTAGTGCACCGCGACCAGCAGCCCCGGCCGGGGCGCGACGGAGTCCGGCACGTACAGGTACATGCGCAGGTTGCTCGGGTTGGGGCCGAAGCTCGTCACCTCGGTCAGGGTCGCGGCGGACGCCGGCGGGGCGACCGCCACCGCCGCCAGGGCGGTCAGCGCGGCGGCGACCAGGGCGGCGCCCAGCACTCGGAGTCTGGTCCTCATGGATGGTTCCTCTTCCGCAGACGGTGGACAGGGCGGGGTTCCGATCGAGGGCTGCCCGGCTGCCCGATCACGTCCGGCTCAAGAACATCGACAAGTATCTATTAATGCGAAGAGTCCGGCAAGTGCCGGCCGTCCCGCTGCTCGCGCCGTCACCGGGTCAGGCGCTTCTCGAACCAGTGGTGGGCGTACGGCTCGTCGTTGTACGCCTCGATCTCGCGGTAGCCGGCCGCCCGGTACATCGCGATCGCCTCGGTGAGGTTGCGGTTCGTGTCCAGCCGGACGGCGCTCCAGCCCCGCTCGGCGGCGTGGCGTTCCAGCTCGCCCAGCATCCGCCGCCCGAGCCCGAGCCCGCGTACGGAGTCCGCCACCCAGACCCGCTTGATCTCGGCGGGCGCGCCCCGGTGGAGCTTCACCGCGCCGCAGCCGACCGGCTCGGTGTTGAGGGTGGCGAGCAGGAACACGCCGGCCGGTGGGACGAGTTCCTCGTCGTGGACCGGCTTGCTCCGGGCCGGGTCGAACCCGCCGTCGAAGCGCCGCGCGACCTCCCGGGCGTAGGCCCGCACGCAGGCGCGGGCGCGTGGGTCGCCGGGCGGGCAGGGCTCGATCAGCACCATCGACGCGACGAGCAGCCGTTCCACCTCGGCCATCGCCGCGACGAGCCGCTCGCGGCGTCGCCCGGTCAGCGGGGCGAGGATCGACCGGGCGAAGTCGTCGGAGCGCTCGTCGAGCTCGGTCCACTCGGCGCGGCCGGCGGCGGTGAGCGTGGCGACCCGGACCCGCCCGTCCCCGCCCACCTGGTCGGACGGCCCGACGGTGACGAGCCCGTCGCCCTCCAGGGCGCGCAGGAGGCGGCTGAGGTGCCCCGAGTCCAGCCCGAGCCGGGACCGCAGCGCCGCGACCTCGGCGCCGCCGGGGCCGATCTCCCACAGCAGGCGGGCCTGGGCGAGGGGGCGGGCGCGCGCCATGTACTCGTCGTCGAGCGCCCCCACCCGCTGGGTCACCGTCCGGTTGAACCGCCGCACGGCGGCGATGAGCTCGGTCTCCATGAAACCTGACCTTAGTCAGCTATACCCGGTCCGTGCCAGCGCCACCCCGGCGGCGAAGTGCGGTCGCGTCCGCGTACCGCCGGCGACCCGGCCCGGGCCGTCAACGGGCGGCCCCGGGGCGGCGCGGTGGGCGCCGTCCCCGGGGCCGTCCGGTCACCCGACGGTCAGGAGGCGGTGCAGGAGCGCACCAGCGGGCGCGTCCAGTTGCCGTTGGCCATCGTGGTGAACCCGAAGACGTTGCCGCTGCCGTTGGAGCGCATCGTCATGACGTTTCCGCTGCCGTCCCAGCTCGGGGTGCCGTTCCAGGTGGCGGAGACCTTCTGCGGGGGCGTCACCTCGACGACGACGGTCCAGTTGGTGGCGCCGCTGACCGTGACGTCGCTGTTGAACCGGTCGCCCCACCGGGTGCCGTCGCGCAGGGTGGCGGTGCAGCTGCCGCCCGGCGGCGGGGTGGTCGGGCCGGTCGTCGGCGGCGGCGAGGTCGGCGGGGGCGTGCCGTTGTTGAGGGCGGCGAGGACCGCGTCGTACGCGGGCTTACGGTTGCCGCCGTTGTCGAACAGCAGCGGCGTGTCGGAGGCCCGCCAGGAGTCGCTGTCCCGGATGCCCCAGACGGTGATGCCCGTGCACCGGGCCACCGCGAGGCAGTCGTTGACCACGTTGCGGTACGTGGTGGCCGAGGCCCCCGCGATGTCCAGCTCGGTGATCTGCACGTCGACGCCGAGCGCGGCGAAGCTGGACAGGGTCGTGCGGTAGTTGCCCGGGTAGGGGGAGCCGCTGTTGAAGTGCGACTGGAGGCCCACGCAGTCGATCGGCACGCCGCGCTGCTTGAAGTCGCGGACCATCGCGTAGACGGCCTGGGTCTTCGCGTGGCTCCAGTCGTCGGTGTTGTAGTCGTTGTAGCAGAGCTTGGCGCCGGGGTCGGCGGCCCGGGCGGCCCGGAACGCCGCCTCGATCCAGTCGTTGCCGGTGCGCTGGAGGTTCGAGTCACGCCGGGCCCCGCTGCCGCCGTCGGCGAACGCCTCGTTGACCACGTCCCAGGCCACGACCTGGCCACGGAAGTGGGTGGCCACCTGGGTGACGTGGTTGAGCATCGCCTGGCGCAGCGCGCTGCCGCTCATGTTCTGCATCCAGCCGGGCTGCTGCGAGTGCCAGGCCAGGGTGTGGCCCCGCACGCTCATGCCCCGGCTGCGGGCGTGGCTGACGATCCGGTCGGCGTTGCCGAAGGTGAACTGCCCCTGCTGCGGCTCGGTGGCGTCGATCTTCATCTCGTTCTCGGGCGTCACCGAGTTGAACTCGCGGTTCAGGATCGTGACGTAGGTGTTGTCGCTGAGCTTGTTGGCGGCGACGGCGGCGCCGAAGTAGCGACCGCGCTCCGCCGCCGACGCGCCCAGCGTGGTCCCGGCGCTCGCCGCGCCGGGCAGGACCGTGGCGCCGGTCGCCGCGAGCAGTCCCACGGCGGCGACGACGATGGCCGCGCGCGCCCGCGAACGCGATCTCGACCGGGTGTCCCGGGGGTGCCTCTCGGTCATTCCTGCTCCTTCCGGGGCCGGTCCGCACCGTCGGGGGGCGGACCGGAGTGGTGGGGGTGTGCCGGATCAGGGCCGCCCCGGCGGGCTGCGGCGCACGGGCCGCGGACCCGCCGTCATCGACCCTGATGGATGTGGAGTATGGCAGCGCCGCGCGCGGCCGAGCAAGAATTTCCGGAAAAGTTTCGGTAGCCGCCGAGCCTGCCGCATCGGCGGGTTCGTAGTGCTCGCCAGGTCAGCGAAGAGACACAAAGGACGGCGGGCACCCGTGCTGATCTTCGTGCGATCAGGAGGAGTGCCCGCCGGTCGGATTTTCCGGGACGATTCCGTAACGCGTCAGGGGTCGCGCCTGGCCAGGCCGCCCATCTTTACCGCCGTGAACACCGCAGCGGCCAGCGCGACGTCGGAGAGCAGCATCAGACCGATCGCGTACGACCCCTGCACGCCGTACACCCAGCCCATCACCAGCGGCGGAACGAAGCCACCGAGCCCGCCGGCGGCGCCGACCAGTCCGGTGACCGCGCCCACCTGGTCGGCGGGGGCGACCCTGCCGACCAGGGCGAACACAGCCCCGCTGGACGCGCCGAGCAGCACCGCCATCCCGAGCAGCGCGACGGTTGCCACGGGCAGCAGGGCGGGCTCGAAGGCCTGCACCACCGCGAAGGCGGCCACCCCGGCGAAGCACCACACCAGCACCGGCACCGGGTGCAGCCGGTCGGAGAGCCAGCCGCCCAGCGGGCGGGCCAGGACGGCGAGGACCACGAACCCGGCGGTACGCAACGCGCCGTCGGCGGCGTCCAGGCCGTAGGCGGTGCCCAGGTACGCGGGCAGGTACACGCTGAAGGCCACGAACCCGCCGAAGCCGACCGCGTACAGGAAACACAACTGCCACGTCACGGTCAGCCGGCCCACCCTGGCCAGACGCGCCCACGCCGACCCGGTCGGCCGGACGCGCTCCGGTGCGTCACGCAGCAGCAGGAACGCCAGCACCGCGTAGCCGGCGAGGATCGCGGCCACCAGTAGGAAGGGCGCCCGGTCGCCGTAGGCGTCGGCGAGCCGGACGGTGGTGAAGTTGGCGATCGCCGTGCCGCCCATGCCGATGCCGAACACGCCGATGGCGAAGCCGCGCCGCGCGGGCGGGTACCAGCCGGAGACCAGCGGCACGCCGACGGCGAAGGCGGTGCCCCCGATGCCGAGGAAGAAGCCCGTCACGATCAGCGCCGGGTAGGAGGAGACCACGCTCAGGGTCAGCACCGGCCCGATCGTGGCGAGCGTGACCAGCGGGAAGACCACCCGGGCGCCGTAGCGGTCGGTGAGGGCGCCGACCGGGATGCGGCCCAGCGACCCGACCACCACCGGTACGGCCACCAGCAGCGACTGCGCGGCGAAGCTGAGGTCGAGGCGCTCCTTGATGCCCGGGCCGAGCGGTCCCAGCAGCGCCCAGCCCCAGAAGTTCACCAGGAAGCCGAGGGTGGCCAGGACGAGCTGGGTCGTGGCGCCGGACCTGCCCGGCGTCGCCGCCCCCGGGGAGGCCGTGCCCGGGGCCGGGGCGGTGCCGGTCGGCTGTCCGTCACGGGCGGTGCTCATCGCTGCCCTCCTCGAATCGTCCTGCTGTCGGCGCGTTCATCGGCCCGAGCGGTCGCGGCGCCCGCCCGGGGTGGGCAGCTTGGGCGGGCCCTCCCAGCCGGGGCGGGCCGGCCGCAGCCCGGGCCGGTCGTCCCGGCTGCGGTAGACGACGTACGGGCGGGTGGCGTAGCCGACCGGCGCGCTGAACGCGTGCACCAGCCGGGTGAACGGCCAGAACGCGAAGAGGGCGAACGCCGCCAGGATGTGGATCTGGAAGGCCACCGGCACGCCGGCCATGATCTCCGGGTCCGGGCTGAGGTAGAACAGCGACCGGAACCACGGCGAGATCGTCTCGCGGTAGTTGTAGCCGGGCCCGGACACGTTCGCCCGCACGGTGGCCCACAGGCCGAGCACGATCACGCCCGCGAGCACCACGTACATCGCCTTGTCGTTGCGGGTGGTGGCGGCGAAGACCGGGCCGGTGAGCCGCCGGCGGGCGATGAGGATGCCCAGGCCGATCAGGGTGCAGAAGCCGGCCACCGTGCCGATGAACACGGCCGTCAGGTGGTAGCCGTGCTCGGTGATCCCGACCGCCCCGGTCCACGACTCGGGGATCAGCAGGCCGCCCACGTGTCCGATCAGGACCATGAGCACCCCGAAGTGGAACAGCGGGCTGCCCCACCGCAGGATCGTGCTCTCGTAGAGCTGCGAGGAGCGCGTGGTCCAGCCGAACTTGTCGTACCGGTGGCGCCAGATCAGCCCACCGACCAGGACCACCAGGGACAGGTACGGGTACACGACCCACAGCAACGTGTTCATCGGTACGTTCCTCCGACGGTGGTGTCGACTACTCCGAACGGCTCCAGGCCGACCTGCTCCACCGGCGGGCCGCTGCGGGCCAGCCGGGCGGCGGCGGCGAGGTCCGCCGGGCCGGCGGGCGGCAGCATCTCCCGTACGGCCGCGACCGCCTGCCGGTACACGGACGTCTCCCGGCCCAGCGCCGCCACCAGCAGGTCGAGGCCGACCCGGTTGTCGCGCAGCAGCCGCCACCCGCCGTCGTCGGCGGCGGCCAGGTCGAGCACCGCGGGCAGGAAGTCGGGCAGCTCGCCGTCGACAACCTCCAGGCCCGCCCGCTTGTACGCGGCGGTGAAGCCGACGAGGGCCTCGCCGCGCTTACGGGTGTCCCCGCAGGTGTAGTACGTCAGGTGCAGGCAGCAGCGGCGGCGGAAGTCGAACAGCTCCACGTACGTCGACCGGAGCTGGCCGGGATCGGTGCCCTCGCGGTACGCGACCACCTCGCGCAGCGGGTCGGCGACCGCCGCCGGCAGCTCGTCGAGGGCGGCGCGCAACACGGGCAGCGCCGCCATGACCTCGTCGTCGGGGTAGCGCAGCAGCAGCGAGGCGGCCCGCGCCGCGACCGCCCGCCAGGTGGGTGCGCTCATCGTTGCTCCCCCTCCTGCCCGGCGTCGCCGGAGCGGGGCGGGAAGAGCCCTCTCGGGGTGCCCTTGCCGTCCCAGTTGAGCAGGTTCACCCGGCGCGGCTCGTCGCCGGGATCGGTGAACCTGTCGGCGGTCTGCCGGTCGCGCAGCATGTGGAACGTCTCCACCTGCACCGGCACCGGCGTGCCCGACGACTCCCCGAACGGGCCCTGCCCGTACGGGCCACCACCGCCCATGCCCGGGCCGCCCTCGTAGTCGAGGCTGCACTCGGTGGCGATCTTCTCCAGCCGGTGCGCGTCCTCGGCGTGCGCGGCGGGGATGACGTAGCGCTGTTCGTACTTGGCGATGGCCAGCAGCCGGTACATCTCGTCGACCTGCTCGCCGGTCATGCCCACGGCGGCGGCGATCGACTCGTCGGGCTCCTCGCCGAGGTTGATCCGGCGCTGGTACGACCGCATGGCCGCGAGCCGGTTGAGCACCTTGCGCACCGGGGCGGGATCGCCGGCGCTGAAGAGTTCGGCCAGGTACTCCACCGGGATGCGCAGCGCGTCGATCGCGCCGAAGAGGTTGCCCGCGTCCTCCGCGTCGTGGCCGGTCTCGCGCAGCACGTCGGCCACCGGCGACAGCGGCGGGATGTACCAGACCATCGGCATGGTCCGGTACTCCGGGTGCAGCGGCAACGCCACCTCGTACTTCATGATCAGATCCCAGATCGGGGAGCGCCGGGCGGCGTCGATCCAGTCGTCGGGGATGCCCGCCGCCCGGGCGGCCTCGACCACGGCCGGGTCGTGCGGGTCGAGGAAGACCGAGCGCTGGGCGGCGTACAGGTCCTCCTCGTCCTTGACGGCCGCGGCCTCGGCGACCCGGTCGACGTCGTAGAGCATCAGCCCCAGGTAGCGCAGCCGGCCCACGCACGTCTCGGAGCAGATGGTCGGCTGGCCGATCTCGATGCGCGGGAAGCAGAACGTGCACTTCTCGGCCTTGCCGGTGCGGTGGTTGAAGTAGACCTTCTTGTACGGGCAGCCGGTCACGCACATCCGCCAGCCCCGGCAGCGGTCCTGGTCGACCAGCACGATGCCGTCCTCGGCCCGCTTGTAGATCGCCCCCGACGGGCAGGACGCCGCGCAGGACGGGTTGAGGCAGTGCTCGCAGATGCGCGGCAGGAAGAACATGAACGTCTTCTCGAACTCCTGCTTCACCTGGCCGGAGACCTTCGCCAGCACCGGGTCGCCGGCGGCGATCTCGTTGCCGCCGGCGAGCGAGTCGTCCCAGTTGGCACTCCAGGTGATCTTCGTGTCCTGGCCGGTGAGCAGGGACTTCGGCCGGGCCACGGGCGTGTCGTCGCCCGCCGGCGCGGTCAGCAGGTGCTCGTAGTCGTACGTCCACGGCTCGTAGTAGTCCTGCATCGATGGCAGCTTCGGGTTGGCGAAGATGCCGAACAGCTTCTTCACCCGCCCGCCGGAGCGCGGCTTCAGCTTCCCCGAGCGGGTCCGCACCCAGCCGCCCTGCCACCGCTGCTGGTCCTCGTACGTGCGCGGGTAGCCCTGGCCGGGCCGGGTCTCCACGTTGTTGAACCAGACGTACTCCACCCCCGACCGGTTGGTCCACGCCTGCTTGCACGTCACCGAGCAGGTGTGGCAGCCGATGCACTTGTCGAGGTTCATCACCATCGCCATCTGGGCCATCACGCGCATCAGTACTGCACCTCCTGCGAACGGCGGCGGATCACGGTGACCTCGTCGCGCTGGTTGCCGGTGGGCCCGAGATAGTTGAACGCGAACGACAACTGGGCGTACCCGCCGATGAGGTGGGTGGGCTTGACCAGCAGCCGGGTCAGCGAGTTGTGGATGCCGCCGCGCCGGCCGTTGACCTCGGCCTTCGGCACGTCGATCACCCGTTCCTGGGCGTGGTACATGTAGACCGTCCCCTCGGGCATCTTGTGGCTGACCACGGCCCGGCAGACCACGACGCCGTTGCGGTTGACCGCCTCGATCCACTCGTTGTCCCGTACGCCGATCTTCGCGGCGTCGACCTCGCTCATCCACATCGTCGGCCCGCCCCGCGACAGCGTCAGCATCAGCAGGTTGTCCTGGTACTCCGAGTGGATCGACCACTTCGAGTGCGGCGTGAGGTACCGGACGGTGATCTCCAGCTCGCCGTTGCGGCCGAGTCTCGGCTCGCCGAAGAGCCGGTGCATGTCCAGCGGCGGGCGGAAGATCGGCAGCGCCTCGCCCGCCTCGTGCATCCAGTCGTGGTCGAGGAAGAAGTGCTGCCGCCCGGTGAGCGTGTGCCACGGCTTGAGCCGCTCGGTGTTGATGGTGAACGGCGAGTACCGCCGGCCGCCGTGCTCGCTGCCCGACCACTCCGGGCTCGTGATCACCGGCACCGGGCGGGACTGGGTGTCGGCGAAGGTGATCTGCTTGCCCTCGTGCTCGGCGGCCAGGTCCACCAGGCGTACGCCGGTGCGCTTCTCCACGTCCCGGAAGCCGGCGGTGGCGACGCGGCCGTTGGTGGTGCCGGAGAGAGCGAGGATCGCCTCGCAGGCGTGCACGTCCGTCGCCAGCGACGGCCGCCCGTCGGCCGCGCCGCCGCGCACCTCGCCGTTCTTGCGGCGCAGGTACGCCACCTCCGGCCGCACGTCCACCGCCACCCCCTTGCCGGACGTGCCGAGGGTGTCCATCAGCGGGCCGAGCGCGGCCAGCTTGTCGGCGACCGCGCTGTAGTCGCGTTCGACCACCAGCAGCTTCGGCATCGTGCGGCCGGGCACCGGCGTCTCGCCCTCGGCCGCCCAGTCGCGCACCCGCCCGTGCGGGGTCGCCATCGCGTCCGGGGTGTCGTGCAGCAGCGGCGCCGCGACGAGATCCCTGCGTACGCCGAGGTGGGTCGACGCCAGCTTCGAGAACGCACGGGCGATGCCGTGGAAGGCGTCGAAGTCGGTGCGGGTCTGCCACGGCGGGTTGATCGCCGGGGTGAACGCGTGCACGAAGGGGTGCATGTCGGTGCTGCTCAGGTCGTGCTTCTCGTACCAGGTGGCGGCCGGCAGCACGATGTCGGAGAAGAGCGTCGTGGAGGTCATCCGGAAGTCCAGCGACAGCAGCAGGTCGAGCTTGCCCTCCGGCGCGTCCCTGCGCCAGGTCACGTCCGCCGGCCGCAGCTCCGGCGGCGCCTCGTCGGCGCGCAGGTTGGCGTCGGTGCCGAGCAGGTGCCGCAGGAAGTACTCGTTGCCCTTCGCCGACGAGCCGAGCAGGTTGGCCCGCCACACGGTCAGCACCCGCGGCCAGTTCTCCGGCGCGTCCGGGTCGGTGCAGGCGAAGCGCACCCGCCCCTTGCCGAGCTGCTCGGCGACCCAGCCGGCCGGGTCGTCGGGGCGGGCGGCCAGCGCCTCGTCGGCCAGGTCGAGCGGGCTGCGGTCGAACGTCGGCATCGACGGCATCCAGCCCAGGCGCGCCGACTGGGCCAGCAGGTCCATGGTGTGCCTGCCGGCGAAGGCGCCCGTGCCGGTGGGGGAGGAGACCACGTCGGCGGAGTAGGTGTCGTAGCGCCACTGGTCGGTGTGCACGTACCAGAAGGCGGTGCCGATCATCTGCCGTGGCGGGCGGACCCAGTCCAGGCCGAACGCGAGCTGCGCCCAGCCGGTCGCCGGGCGGCACTTCTCCTGCCCGACGTAGTGCGCCCAGCCGCCGCCGTTGACGCCCTGACAGCCGGTGAGGGTGACCAGCGCCAGGATCGCCCGGTAGGTCGCGTCGGAGTGGAACCAGTGGTTCGTGCCCGCGCCGAGCAGGATCATCGACCGGCCGCCGGAGCGTTCCGCGTTGTCGGCGAACTCCCGCGCCACCCGGGCCACCTGCGCCGCCGGCACCCCGGTGATCGGCTCCTGCCACGCCGGCGTGTACGGCGACGCGACGTCGTCGTAGCCCGTCGGCCACTGCCCCGGTAGCCCGTCGCGGGCCACCCCGTACTGGGCCAGCAGCAGGTCGAACACGCTGGTCACGAGCTGGCCGTTCACAGTCCGCGTCGGCACGCCGCGGCGCAGCACCTGCGGGGTGTCGGTGTCGAAGCGGGGCAGCTCCACCTCGACCGCGTCGCCGGCACCGAGGCAGGTCAGGGCCGGTTCGATCTCGCCCAGGTCGAGGTTCCACTGGCCGTCCTGCCCGCCCCAGCGGTGCCCGAGGCTGCCGCGCGGCACGGCGGGGGCGTCGGTGGCCGAGTCCCACAGCACCGTCCTGAAGGCCGCCTCCTTCCCGGCCTCGCCCAGGTCCTCGGCGGTGAGGAACCTGCCCGGCCGGTACGCCCCGTCGGCCCCCGGCTCCAGCGTCACCAGGTACGGCAGGTCGGTGAAGCGGCGCACGTAGTCGACGAAGCGCGGGGTGCGCCGGTCGACGAAGAACTCCTTGAGGATCACGTGTCCCATCGCCATCGCCAGCGCGCCGTCGGTGCCCGGCTGGGCGGGCATCCACTCGTCGGCGAACTTGACGTTGTCGGCGAAGTCGGGGCTGACCACGACGACCTTCTGGCCCCGGTAGCGCGCCTCGGCCATCCAGTGCGCGTCCGGGGTGCGGGTCACCGGGACGTTGGAGCCCCACATGACGAAGTAGGAGGCGTCCCACCAGTCGCCGGACTCGGGCACGTCGGTCTGGTCGCCGAACACCTGCGGGGAGGCCACCGGCAGGTCCGCGTACCAGTCGTAGAAGGAGAGCATCGACCCGCCGAGCAGCGACACGAAGCGGGCCCCGACGGCGTGCGACACCATCGACATCGCCGGGATCGGGGAGAAGCCGGCCACGCGGTCCGGGCCGTACTCGGCGATCGTGTGCACGTGGGCGGCGGCGATCATCTCCTGCGCCTCGTCCCAGCCGATCCGCACCAGGCCGCCCTTGCCGCGCGCCTTCTGGTAGCGGCGGCGGCGCTCCGGGTCGGCCTGGATGTCCGCCCACGCGGCGACCGGGTCGCCGAGGCGGCGCTTGGCCTCGCGGTACATCTCGACCAGCACGCCCCGGGCGTACGGGTAGCGCACCCGGGTGGGGGAGTAGGTGTACCAGGAGAACGCCGCCCCCCGGGGGCAGCCGCGCGGCTCGTACTCCGGCCGGTCGGGGCCGACGCTCGGGTAGTCGGTCTGCTGCTGTTCCCAGGTGATGATGCCGTCCTTGACGTACACCTTCCAGGAGCACGAGCCGGTGCAGTTGACCCCGTGCGTGGAGCGCACCACCTTGTCGTAGGACGAGCGGTCCCGGTAGAAGGCGTCCGCCTCCCGCCCGCCGATCTGGTGCAGCGTCCGGCCGTCGGCGGACACCTCGGCCCGGCGCACCAGACCGCCCACGGCCAGCAGCGCCCGGCCGGCTCCCTCGGTAGCTCGTGACATAAGGCCCATCCCTCCGGTAGATCACCGTAAGCCCCACATTCGCGGCGAATGCGCCGGAGCGCAACCGAAGGCGGGGGCCCAGAGCCATCGTCGCGACCCGCCGCCCCGGGCAACCGGGCCGAAGGTCCCGAGATCATCGGGCCGTCCGGCGGCGGCCGGTCCCGCGCGCCGGACCGGCCGGCGTCACCGCCGCGTGCAGCGGCGGTGATCGCCCCGGTGCGCCCTACCGCGCGGCACCGGCCGCCGGGGTGATCCGGTCCCAGGCCGGGATGGGCAGCGCGATCACCGCGGCCGGAAAGAGGCCGTGCTCCTCGTTGTCGATGTGCCGGTGGAGCCGGTCCAGGGCGGCCAGCGCCGCCGGCCAGTCGGGCGCCGTGCGGTCCACGGCGCCGAGGACGCCGTGGATGTCCTCGTGCTCGGCGCAGAGCTTCGCCACCGCGTCGGCCATGCTGCCCTCCGCCCGCAACTCGACGAAGAGCCCCTCCTCCTCGATGGCGGTGTGCGGGACCAGCAGGGCCAGCAGCGCGTCGAGCGCCGCCAGCGCCTCCGCGCCGCCGGCCCGCACCGCGTCCCGCACCCGGCCCGCCGCGTTGGCGATCGCCTCATGCTCGGCGGAGAGCCGACCGATCAGGGGGAACTCCCGGCAGCCGCAGTAGTTGCACATGCTGATCATCTCCAGGATCCGGTGGCGTCCGGTCCCATCCTCGGCGCGGCGGCGGCACTGACGGCAGGGCCGACCGGCCCGGTCCGCCGGGGCGACGGGCCCGCCCCCGCCGCCGCCCCACCAACGCCCGATGTACGGCCGCTCGCCGTCGCCTGTAGGGCCCGCCCGCCAGGCGACGGCGTGGCTGGGCGGCAGGTCGCCCGGCTATGGTGGGCGCATGCAGGATCGGCACGGCCTCCGCCGCGCCGGCAAGCGGGTCTCGCTGCCGGCGCTGCTGATGCTGACCGTGCTGCTCATGGTGCTCTCCGCGGCCCGGTCCGTCGGGCTGTGCATCGTCTTCCGGAGCACGCGGCGGGCCATTCCCGGCTGCGTGCCCGCCTGGTCGGCCGACCGCGCTCCGCCCGGGCTGACGTTCGCCGTCTGAAGCCCGTCCGCCTCCCCGCGTCCTCGACGCGGGCCCGTGGCTTGGAGCACCATGCCGACCCTGCCGCACCCCCGATCCATCCTGTCCCCGTCCGTCGACGACGGACCCCGACCCGGGGCGTACGCCGTCGTCGCGGCCGTCCCACCCCGGGGGCGGTGACCGTGCTGACCCCCGGCGCGTACGCCCGCCTCGGCCTGCGCCATCCCGTCGCCCTCGACCTGGGCACCTCGACGGTGCGGATGTGGACGCCGACGTCCGGCACGGTCGTCGCCGAGCCCGCCGTCGTCGCGTGGAACTCGGCCGGCGCCCAGGCCGTCGGGCGGGCCGCCATCGCGCTGCGCGACACCGGCGACGTGAAGCTGGCGTGGCCGGTGCGGCACGGCGTGGTGACCGACTTCTTCGCCTGCGTACACCTGCTGCGGGTGGTGGCCGCGGCGAGCGGGCGGCCGGGCGACGACGTCTCCCCGGTCGTGGTCGGCGTGCCGGCCACCGCCACGCTGCGGCAGAAGGACCTCCTTGTCGCGGCGGTCCGCCACGCGTTCGGCGGGCGGGTCGCCACGGTGGAGGAGCCACTGGCCGCCGCCCTGGCCTGCCGGGCCGACCTCGACGGCGACGACGTGGTCGCCGTCGACATCGGACAGGGCCGCACCGAGATCGCCCACATCGCCGACCGCGCGGTCGAGGCGGCCGAGCGTGTCGACGTGCCCAACGCCCTCGACCAGGTGCCGCTGATCGCCGCCGCGGTACGACGCCTGGGCGCGCGGCCCGGGTGGCGGGGACGCCGCCGGCTGCTGATCACCGGCGGCGGGGCGGTGCATCCGGAACTCGGTGCCCGACTGGCCGCGCTGACCGGTCGGGTCGTCACGATGCCCGCCGATCCGCACCTGGCCACGCTCGCCGGCCTGCGCCTGCTGCTCACCGGCTGACCACAGGCGGTGCCGCACGGCGTCGTCACGACGGTGCCGTGCGGCCGTCCGCCGCCACCCACCGGCCGCCCACCGCCCCGGGACCGACACCTTGGAGCCTTCGATGGACGTCGAGCTGACCCCCCTGCCCGGTATCGGGCTGCGCCGTATGTTCACCACCGACGCGGGAGTGCGCGTCGGGGTGGTGACCCACCACGTCGGCGGCCGGCGTGAGCTGGTCTACCCCGACGGGGACGACCCCGACGCCACCCGCAGCATCACCCTCACCCACGACGAGGCCGTCGTGCTCGCCGGACTGCTGGGCCTGCTCGACGTCCTCGACGTCACCGGGCCCGGCGCCCTCACGACTACCTCACCCGGCGGCGGGTAAGCCGCCGGACCGGGCGCGGGGGAGGGGACGTGGGACGGAAGTTCGTGAACTGGTCCGGCAGCCTGTCGTTCACCCCCGCCGAGTACGCCGAGCCCGCCGACGAGGACGAGGTGCGGGCGCTGGTGCGGCGGGCCCGGGAGACCGGCACGACGCTGCGGCCGGTGGGCTCCGGGCACTCGTCCAGCCCGCTGGTGCGCACCGACGGGATCCTCGCCAGCCTCGACCGGCTCGCCGGGGTGATCGCCGACGACGGCGGGCTCGCCACGGTCCGCGCCGGCACCAAACTCAAGGCCCTCGGGGAGGGCCTGTACGACGCGGGGCTGGCGATGGACAACCTCGGGGACGTGGACTACCAGTCGATCGCCGGCGCGACCGCCACCGGCACCCACGGCACCGGCCTCGGCTTCGGCAACCTCTCCACCCAGGTCGCCGGCGTCCGGCTGGTCACCGGGACCGGCGACACGGTGGACGTCAGCGCGGACCACAACCCGGAGCTCCTGCCGGCGGCCCGCCTCTCCCTGGGGGCCCTCGGCGTCCTCACCCGGGTCACGCTGACCGTGCAGCCCCGCTACCAGCTGCACCGCCGATCCTGGTGCGCGCCTGTCGCCTGGACCCTGGAGCACCTCGCCGAGTTGCAGCACACCAACCGCAACATGGACTTCTACTGGTATCCCCGCAACGACCTGACCCAGGTCCGGGTCCTGAACCGGGTCGACCAGACGCCGGACGAGCGGGTGTGGCACGCGCCGCGGGTACCGGGCTCGGCGGCCGTGGACGAGCCCCGCGAGGTCCACGTGGCCCCCACCCACCGGGCCATCCCCCGCCACCGGGAGCTGCGGTTCGAGGAGATCGAGTACATGCTGCCGGTCGAGGCGTTGCCGGCCTGCTTCGCGGAGGTGCGGCGGCGCATCAGGCAGCGGCACCGCCGCGTCGCCGGCTGGCGGGTGCTGGTGCGCAGCATCGCCGCCGACGACATCTGGCTGAGCAACGCCTACGGCCGGCCGACCGCGACCATCGCCTGCCTGCAGAACACCTCCCTGCCGTACGAGGAGTACTTCCGGGACATGGAGGCGGTCTTCCGGCACCACGGCGGCCGGCCGCACTGGGGAAAGAAGCACTGGCTGACCGCCCGCGAGCTGCGTCCGCTCTATCCCCGCTGGGACGACTTCCAGGCGTTGCGTCGCCGACTGGACCCGGACGGGGTGTTCCTCACCCCGGACCTGGCCCGGCTGCTCGAGGAGGCGTGATGGCACAGCTCGGTGCCCGCACGTGGGTCGTCCCCGGCGGGCACGTGCCGTTCCCCGGTCACGGCCCCGAACCGGAGTTCACCAGCTTCGACCAGCTCTGCGTGCTCAACGCCACCGACCAGGAGACCGAGGTCAGCCTGGACGTCTACTACGAGGACGCCGAGCCCGTCGGGCCGTACCGGATCCTGGTCGGGGCGCGACGGATCCGGCACGTGCGGGTCAACGACCTGATCGACCCGGAGGCGGTCCGACTCGACCGTCCCTACGGCTGCCTGCTGCGTTCGCCGGTGCCGGTGGTGGTGCAGTTCCTGCGCCAGGACACCCGGCTGCCCGGGGTCGTCGCGCTGACCGGCGTCATGGCCCATCCCGCCTGACGTTCGGGGCCGGGCGGGCAGGGTAACCCCGGCCATGCGCATCGTGGGGGACGCGGCGGCGGCGGAGTCGGACTCCCGGCTGCGCCGTACCGGCCGGGAGACCTACCGGCGCCTGCAGTCGTACTTTCTCCTCGCGGTGCAGGCCGGTCTGGCCGCGGCCCTGGCCTGGGTGACGGCCCGCGAGGTGCTGGGCAACCAGGACCCGACCTTCGCCCCGGCCGCCGCGGTCGGTGTGATCGCGGCGGCCATCGGCAACCGCACCCGCCGCACCGTCGAGCTGATCGCCGGGGTGGTGCTCGGCATCGCCGTGGGTGACGTGCTGATCGGCCTGCTGGGCACCGGGCCGTGGCAGACCGGCGTCATCGTCTTCCTGGCGATCGCCGTGGCGGTGCTGGTCCGCGGCAGCGGAGCCCTCATGACCCAGGCCGGCGGTACGGGTGTGCTGGTGGCCACCCTCACCCCGAACAACCCCGACCTGGAGCTGCCCCGGACCGTCAACGCGCTGGTCGGGGGGCTGATCGGACTGCTGGTCGTGCTCGTCGTCGTCCCGCTGCATCCGCTGCGGACCGTGCGCCGCGTGGCCGACTCCGCGCTGGACCTCTTCGCCCGCCAGCTGACCGCGTCGGCGGAGGCGCTGGCCCGCGGCGACGCCCGCGCGGCGGAGGAGGTGCTCGACCGGATGCGCGCCGCAGAGCCCGAACTCGACCGGCTCAGCGAGGCCGTCGAGGCCGCCGAGGAGGTCACCAGGTTCTCGCCGCTGCGCTGGCGCCGCCGGCGGGCGCTGCGGGCGTACCGGCACGGCGTGGAGCACATGGAACGGGCCTTCCGCAACAGCCGCACCCTCGTGCGCCGCATCGGCACCGCCCTGCGCGACGACGAGCCGGTGCCGCCCGGCCTGCCCGCCGCCGTCGAGCGCTACGGCGAGGCCGTCCGGATGTTGCACCGCGAGTTCCTGGCCGCCCGGGAACCCGTCGGTGCGCGCGAGCGGGTGCTGGCGGCGGTGCGGGAGGCCGGCGAGGCGTGCCGTCAGGACATGGGGTTCTCGGGCACGATCGTCGTGTCCCAGCTGCGGACCATCGCCAACGACCTGCTGCGCGCCACGGGCGTCCCCCGCGACGAGGCGCGCCGGCTGGTGCGCCGGGCCGCCGCCGGACATCCGTGACGCTCAGCCCTGCTGTCGCAGGTAGGGGCCCAGCAGCTCCCGGGTGAGGGCGAGCACGGCGGCTTCCGAGGTGCCGTTCTCGATCATCTGTGAGGACGCGTAGACCACCGCCTGGATCAGCTCCGCCGCGGCGGCCGGGTCGCTCGCGCCGTGCTCGGCCAGGGCCGCCACCAGCGGCGTACGCAACTGGTCGTGCAGGACGCGGCTCTCCTCGGCGAGGACGGCGCCCGGCACGCTGGCGGCGAGCCCACGCATGACCGCGTGCTCCCCCTGGGCGACGAGGCGCAGGTTGGCCTCGACGTAGGCCATCACCCGCCCGCCGGGGTCGGTGGCCCGGTCCATCTGCTGCGTGACGTATGCCGACCACTCCGGGAACATGTCGGCGATGACGGCGTTGAGCAGGTCCTCCCGCGACTTGAAGTACTGGTAGACGCTGGGGCGCGCCAGGCCTGTCCGCTTGCCCACCTCGGCCAGGCTCGGCGCCTGCGCCCCGCTCTCCGCGAGGATCTCCCGGGCCGCCGCCAGGATCGCCCGCCGCTGCCGGGCCCGGTGCTCGGCCACCGTCGGCGCCTGGATCTTCGGCACGGGAACCCCCATCGTCACGGCACGGGCATCAGTCGCCCGTCGATCATCTCGTACACCGTCGTGCAGTGGCGCAGCACGTCGTGGTCGTGAGTGACCATGACGGTGGCGACGTCGTTCTCCTTGGTCTCGCGGGCGAGCAGCTCCACCACCTCGTGACTGCGGGCACGGTCGAGGGCGGCGGTCGGCTCGTCCACCAAGAGTAGTCGCGGCCGGTTGACCAGGGCACGGGCGATGCCGACACGTTGCCGTTCGCCACCCGAGAGCTGGTGCGGTCGGCGGTTCGCCCTGTGGGCCATCCCGACCTCGTCGAGCAGGGCCGTCGCCTCGCGCGCCCGGGAGCCGTGACCGCCGAAGCGGGCCGGCAACCGCAGCTGGTCCACGGCGGTCAACGCGGGAATGAGGTTGCCGGACTGGAACACGAAGCCGACGAACTCCCGGCGCAGTGCGGCCCGCGCCCGTGCGCTCGGCACGGTCATGTCCCGCCCGCCGAGGGTGACCGAACCCGACGTCGGGACGGTCAGCCCGCCGGCCACCGCGAGCAGGCTGGACTTGCCGGCGCCCGAGGGGCCGACGACCGCGACGAACTGCCCGGGGGCGACGGTCAGGTCGACGCCGTCCAAGGCCGGTACGGTGTCGTCGCCATCGCCGAAGCGCAGGCTCACACCGCGCATGACCAGGCCGGTGTCGGTCATCGGTTCGCTCCCAGTGCGGTCAGCGGATCCACTGCGGCGATCCGGACGATGGCCACGGCCGCTCCGAGCAGGCCGAGGACGAGCAGGAGGAGGGCGGCCACCGCGATCGCCGGCGCGCTGAGCGCGAACGGGATGCCGCTGCCGACCAGGCTGCCGGCCGCCGTGCCGACCGCGACGCCCGCGCCGACGGCGAGCAGCAACAACACGAGGGCCTGGGCCAGCCCGTCGCGCAGCAGGTACGCCGTCGGAGCGCCCATGGCCCGCAGCACGGCGATCTCCGCACGGCGCTGGATGGTCGACACCGTGAAGAAGGCGCCGACCACCAGTGCCGAGATGGCGTAGAGGAACCACTCGATCAGCCGCAGGGTCGACGTCTCGGCGGTGTAGCCGGGCGAGGCGCCGTACGACTCGGTGCGGGACAGGCTCTCGGTGCCGGCGGCCCGGTCACCGGCCGCCAGGTCGACTTCGGCACCGTCGGCGGCCCGCACCGCCACGGCGGTGATCTCCTCGTAGGTGCCGCCCGGCACGGGTTCGCCGGGGCGGACGCCGGCCTTGATCTCCTGCCAGATCCGCAGCGGCAGGTAGGCCACGTCGACGTGACCGAACGTGTGCTGCTCGGCCATGGCACCCACCACCGTGAGCCGGGTGCCGATCCGGTCGACGGTGACCGTGTTGCCGACGCGCAGCCCGGCCTCGATCGCGGTCCGGCTCACCACGATGCCGTTCGCGGCGTCCAGCCGGGCGCCCTCGGCTACGGGCGGGGCGAGGAACGAGTCGGTGGGCACGCCGAACAACGCGAGGTCGATCTCCACGCCCGAGTCGCTGCGGGCGTTGATCAGCGCGTTGCCGAAGGGCGCCGCGTCGGCGACCCGGGGCTGCGCCCGCCACGAGTCGACCGCGGAGACGTCGACGACGCTGCGGGAGAACGCCGAATCGTGCTGCACCCCGTCGGCGAAGGCGAAGGAGGTCGCCGGGATGCGCTGGAGCCCCGACACGCCGTCATTCACCAGGCCCGTGGAGAGCCCGGACAGCAGCACCACCAGCACCGCGATGAGCGCGACGACCGCCCCCATCAGGCCGAACCGGGCCTTGGCGAACCGCAGTTCGCGTACCGCTAGGAACATGCCCACCACCGGGAGCGCAGATTTACCGACTGCATGTTGGCATCGTACCAACACGCTGTCGGTATCCTTCCCGGCGCCGTCGGCCGGCGGGGGCGGCGTCTGGCTACGCCGATCCGACGAACTGGCTGACGTGGTAGGCGGTGCTGCGGTTGTCGGGCGTCCTGGTCCACTTCGAGACCATCAGGTGCAGGTCGTTGGCCCGCCGGCTGGACCACGGGTGGATGAAGCCGCCGTAGAGGCCCGGTTCCTGCCAGGAGGTGACCTGGATCCGTTCGGCCGTCCAGACCCGGTCCGGCCCGTCCGCCGTGCGCGTGACGATGCACCCGGTGGCGCAGTTCAGGTACGACATCACCCAGGTGCCGTCGGCCAGCCGCCGCACCGAGGGCTCGCCGAAGCGGCCGGTGAGGATGGGCGTGCACGGGCGGCCCCAGCCCCAGTTGCTGCCGTTCCAACCCCAGCCCTCGTACGACTCGGGGGAGAACAGCCGGTCCCAGCGGACCCGGCGCAGCATCATCGGCCCGTGCTGGCGCCCGGCGCGCACCGAGAAGACGTACACCCAGTCCCCGTCGCGCTGCATCGTCCACATCTGGAACGGGTCGGTGTTGGTGCCGTTGTTCCACCACTTGAGCGGCGTACGGATGAAGTCGTTGCCGTTGTCGCTGTAGGCCAGCCCGGCGTAGCGCGAGCGCCAGTGCGGCCCGGCCGGGCCGGCGGAGTTCCAGTTCTCGATGCTCATGTACGACACGAGCTGCCGGCCGGTCTCCGGGAAGGCGATGCCGTCGTTCGGAATGACGGTCACCTCCCACAGCCCGTCGATGCCGATGCCGTGGTGGCCGTTGTGCATCAGCTCCGGGGCCCGGCCGTTGCCCGCCACCCGGGCGGCGCTGTCGAAGACGATCCCGCCGGCGGCGCCCGGGTGCACGGCGGAGCGCAGCAGCACCGGCGAGCGCCAGTCGTTCGGCACCGGCGGGCCCTCGGGCCACGGGGTGTCGAACGTGTCGCCGAACAGGTAGCCGATCGAGCCGTTCTCCAGCACGTACGGTATGCCCAGGTCCGTGCCCGCGACGCGCCACCGGTGGTTGGTGTCCAGGTCGGCGCCGGTCAGGCGCTTCTTCCAGGCGGCGGCCCGGGCCGTGCCGGGGGCGAGGACCGGCGCGACGGCCGTGGCCAGGCCAGCCGCGGCGACCGTGCCGAGCAGCGAGCGGCGGGTGATCGTCATGACCGTCCTTGTCGTGTTGGGGGTTGCGGACGTGGGGAACGGACCGGGCGCGCCGGCCGCATCGAACTATCGGTGTCGATGTAGGGCTGGAACCTACGGCCAACCGGCCGGCGTGGTCAAGGATCGTCGGTGCGGGCCCGGAGGCCATCCCGCTGGCCAGCGGCGGGCCCCGGTACCGGACCCGTCGGCGGCGCAGCGGCACGTGGCGGATTGGACGGGTGGGCGCGGGCATGACAGGGTGCTGCTGGTGGGCACGGGTGAGGGTGGGCGTCGGTGACCGCTCCGCATGCACGCTGGTCCTCCGGTGACCCGCAGGCGGTGCTCGACGGGTTCGAGCAGCTGCCCGGATTCGTGTGGATCTTCGAGGGGCCCGAGCTGCGGGTGGTGGCCGCGAACCCGGCGGTGCGCGCCGCCGTCGGCAACCGCAGCGGCCTGATCGGGGAGCCCTTCCGTCGGGCGGTGCCGGAACTCGCCGGCCAGCACATCTTCGAACTGCTCGACCAGGCCCTGCACGGCATCCGCTCGCACGGCTACGAGCAGCGCGTCCTGACCGACCGCAACGGCGACGGCACACTGACGGAGGCCTTCTACACGTTCGACATGACGCCGTGGCGCAACCCGGACGGCTCGGTGCGCGGGGTGATCGTGCAGGCCGTCGACGCCACCCCCGTGGTGACCGCCCGGCAGGCCGCCGAGACCGCCGCCGCCACCGCCGAACGGCGCTACCGGCAGGCCGCCGGTCTGGTTCTGGAACTGCAACGCAGCCTCCTGCCCGACGTGCTGCCCGTCCTGCCGCACGTGCAGGTCGCCGCCCACTACCTGGTCGCGAGCAGCGACCTCGTCGCCGGCGGGGACTGGTTCGACGTGGTTCCCCTGCCCGACGGGCGGCTCGCGCTGACCGTCGGCGACGTCGTCGGGCACGGCGCCACGGCCGCGGCGGCCATGGGTCAGCTCCGCACGGTCGCCCGGCAGGCGTTGCAGTTGGGCGGCGGCCTGCCACAGGTGCTGGCGGTCCTGGACGACTTCGCGGCCCGCGCCCTCGCGACCCGGGCGGCCACCACCTGCCTCGCGGTGCTCGACCCCCGCGACGGGGCCCTCGAAGCGGCCAGCCACGGGCACCCGGCGCCGCTGGTGGTCGGCGTCACCGGCGACAGCCGGTACCTGCCGCTGACGCCGGCGGGACCACTGGGCACCGGAGCGGGCCCCGCCCCGGTGCACACCTGCCGGCTGCGGGCCGACGACGTCCTGCTGCTCTACACCGACGGCCTGATCGAGCGACCCCGGCAGAGCCTGCACGACGGCGCCCGCGCCCTGGCTGACGCCGCCGAGGCAGCCCGGCGGGCGATACTGGACGCGACCACGACCGTCCCGCAGCGGCTGCCCGACCGGATCTGCACCCTGGTCACGGAACGTCTCGCCCTGGCCGGCGGTGGCTTCGGCGACGACACCACGCTCCTCGCCGCCCACCTCCTGCCGGAGCCAGTCGCGCCCCTGCACCTGACGCTGACCGCCGACACGACGGCGCTGCGGCCGATGCGTCAGGTCATGGGCGACTGGCTCACCCGGATCGGGGCCAGCGGCCCGGACGCGAGCGACCTCGTCCACGCCGCGGGGGAGGCCGCCACCAACGCCATCGACCACGCCTACCCGGACGGCACGTCGGGGACGTTCACCGTGCACGGCACCCTGGACGACCAGGGCGTCGTGCACGTCACCTGCACCGACCAGGGACGGTGGCGGCCACCCGCGCGCGACCCGGGCGGTCGCGGCCGTGGGCTGACGATGATCCGCGGCCTCGTCGACCGGGCGGAGGTCAGCCACACCGACGCCGGCACCACCGTCAGCATGCACCACCACATCGGCCAGGCCGCCACCGTCACCACCACCGCCGCCGCCCAGGCGGCCGGCCCCCACAAGCAGGCCACCGTCGCCGAGGAGTTCGCGGCCGCCGTCATCGAGGCGCCGGCGGGCCGGGTACTGCGGGTGCGGGGGCCGGTCGATCTGGTCACCGGCCCCCGGCTGCGCGCCGCGATCATGCAGGCCAGCCGCGGCGGCAGTCTCCCGCTGACCATCGACCTCACCCCGGTCACCCACCTGAGCAGCACCGGCGTACGGGTGCTGCACGAGGTCGCCCGCATCGTCGCGCACCTGCGGGTCACCGCCACCCCGCAGAGCCCCGCCCACGCCGTGCTGGAACTGACCGGGCTGGGTCACCTCCTGCCGGAGGCCCCCGCGAACGGCAGCGACGACGGGTTGCACCGGTAGCCGGAGCCGAATCGGGAAAGAATCTTCGGGCGGGCTGTCCAAACGGCCGTCCCCCGTCCGTAGTGATGTCGTACGGCGTCGCCCGGTACGGCAGCGGCGACGCGACACTGAGGGGAGTCGGATCATGAAGTACATGCTGCTCATCAACGCGGGTGCGGTCGGCGAGGACGGCGGGGCCGCCGGCTGCGACGTCAGCGACTGGATGGCGTACGACAAGCAGGTGCGCGAGGCGGGGATCCTGGTCTCCGGCGAGTCGCTGGCGGACCTGGTCACGGCCACCACCGTGCGGGTCGGCGAGGACGGCAGGCGGACCGTCACGGACGGGCCGTTCGCCGAGACCCGCGAGATCCTCGGCGGCTTCTACGTGATCGACGTGCCGGACCTGGACGTCGCGCTCGACTGGGCGGCGCGCTGCCCCGGCGCGCGCGGGAACGGCGCCGTCGTCGTTCGGCCGGTCGCCGAGTTCGGGGGCTGAGCGCGGTGGGCGGAGCGCCCGCCGACACCGGGGGGACGGACGAGGCGCCGACGGCGGTCGTGGAGGCCGTGTTCCGTGAGGAACGCGGCCGGCTGCTGGCGGCCCTCGTCCGCCGCTTCGGCGACCTGGACCTGGCCGAGGAGGTCACCTCCGAGGCCGTCGAGGTGGCGCTGACCCGGTGGCCGGTCGACGGCGTTCCGCCCAGGCCCGGCGCCTGGCTGATGACCACCGCGCGCCGCCGGGCGGTCGACCGGCTGCGCCGGGACCAGGCCCTCGCCGCGCGGCTGGCCATCCTCCAGGCGGAGGCGGACCGGGCGGAGCCCGCCCCCGCTCCAATGCCGGGCGGTGAGCTGCCGGACGAGCGGTTGCAGCTCTTCTTCACCTGCGCGCACCCGGCGCTCGCGGCCGAGGACCATGGGGCGCTGACCCTGCGCTACCTGGCGGGCCTGACCACGCCCGAGGTGGCCCGCGCCTTCCTGGTGCCGACGGCGACGATGGCCAAGCGGATCACCCGGGCGAAGAAGAAGATCCACGAGGCCCGGATCCCGTTCCGCGTGCCCGGGGCGCAGGAGTTGCCGCAGCGGCTGCCGGGCGTGCTCCAGGCGGTGTATTCGATCTTCACGGAGGGGTACGCGGCCAGCGGGGGCCCGCACCTGCAGCGGCTCGACCTCGCGGAGGAGGCCATCCGGCTGGCCCGGATCCTGCGCCGGCTGCTGCCCGCCGGCCGGGAGGTCACCGGCCTGCTCGCGCTCATGCTGCTGATCCACGCCCGCCGCCACGCCCGCACCGGCCCAAACGACGAGCTGGTGCTGCTCGACGAGCAGGACCGTGGTCGCTGGGACCGACGCATGATCGCCGAGGGCCTCGACCTGGTGCCCGTCGCGCTGGCCGGCGGCCCGCCCGGCCCGTACGGCGTGCAGGCCGCGATCGCCGCCCTGCACGTCGAGGCGGCGGACCTCGCCACCACCGACTGGCCGCAGATCGTCGCGCTCTACGACGTGCTGCTCGCCCTCGCGCCGTCCCCGGTCGTCGCGCTGAACCGGGCCGCGGCGGTGGCGATGCGCGACGGCCCGGAGGCGGGCCTGGCGCTGCTGGACGAGCTGGCCGACGAGCCGCTGCTGCGGGGCCACCACCCCTACCCGGCTGCGCGGGCCGACCTGCTGCACCGCCTCGGCCGGCACGACGCCGCCGCCGGGGCGTACCGGGAGGCGCTCGGCCTGGCCGGCACCGAACCCGAACGGGCCCTGCTGCGCCGCAGGCTGGACGCGGTCGAGCGGCTCCGCGCGCCGGGCCCGTGACGGCGTGACCGTCGACCGCGGCCGGGCGGTCCCGTAGGACCGGCTCCGCTGTGGTCGGCGCGCCACCGGAGGGCGGACAGGCGGGTGGTCACCGGGCGGAGACCGCCAGCACGCCCCGGTCCAGGACGACCCGTCCGGTCCCGTCGGTGGCGCGGAAGACCACGCCGTACGGGCGGCGCCAGGCGTGCACCGCCAGGGTGTCGCCCGGGTGCAGCGGGGCGTCGAAGCGGACGCGGACGTGCCGGACGCGGGTCGGGTCGTCGCCGACGAGGGGCAGCAGGAGCCGGCCGGCGAAGCCGAAGGTGCACAGGCCGTGCAGGATCGGGCGGGGCAGCCCGGCCCGGCCGGCGACGGCCGGATCGGAGTGCAGCGGGTTGCGGTCCCCGCTGAGCCGGTAGAGCAGCGCCTGGTCCGGGCGGACGGTGGCGACGATCCGGTGCTCGGGCGGGTCGGCGGGCGGCTGCCAGCGGGCGGGCCGGGCGCGACGCCCGCCGAATCCGCCGGCGCCGATGACGAACATGGCCCGGCGTACGGTGCCCACGAGCCTGCCCGCCGCGTCGTGGAGCCGGGAAACGTGCTCGACCAGGGCGCCGCTGCCCTGGTCGTGCAGGGCGGTGACGGCGGCGGTGGTGTGCACCTGCCCGCCCGGTGACAGCGGGCGGAACAGGGTCAGCGCCTCCTCCGCGTGCCGGATCGCGGTGAGTTCGCCCAGGGGCGGTGGGTCGGCGGCGAGCACGCTGGCGAAGGTCGGCAGCACCCGCTGCGGGTGTCCGGTGGTGTTCTCGGTGGTGAAGCGGAGCTCCGCCGCCGGGTCGCGTTGCCCCGCGCCGACCCCGAGGGCGTAGAGGATCGTCTCGGTCGGGGTCCACGTCCGCTCCAGCGAGGTGCGCAGTCCGACGAGCGCCGGCGCGACGCCCCGACCGCCGCCAGCGGATCCGTGACTACGCAGAGTGGCCGAATCGGTCGCTTCGGCGGTGGGCGGCTGCTGTGTCCGGGCGGCATGGGCCCGTTTGTCCTGCGTGTTCATCGGGCTCCCGGTTTGTGGTCGCGGATTCGACCCGTCAGCTGGCGATGATCGACGGCTACTGTCTGTTGCAGGAAGGTGAGGCCGAATCTCTTGACTGCGCCCACCGTCCGGCAGTAGCGTCCCATATTAAGCAACGGTAACCATAATATGAGCCGCTAGGTATCTGGGGTAGCCATGAGAATGCGAGCATTGCGAGCTGCGGTAGCAGCCCTGCTGGTGACCGCCGCCGTTGCGGCATGCGCGGAGAACCAGACCCCGACCGAGTCCGGCGGCGGCGAGGCGGCCCCGTCGGCGGCGGTCAACTTCGGCGTCGGCGTCGACCCGGCGTACTCGCCGATCTACCTCGCCGACCAGGAGAAGCTGTTCCAGGCCAACGGCCTGAACGTCACCGTCACCCAGTTCCAGGAGGGCACCGGTGGCCTCGACGCGATCCTGGCCAAGCAGGGCCAGTTCACGGCGAGCACCGAGTCGAGCCTGCTGAACCGGGCCACCCGGGGCGACATCAAGGGCCTGGCCGTCTTCTCGCAGTCGCCCAGCTTCATCAAGCTCGTGGCGCGCTCCGGCGTCAGCGACGTGTCGGGCATCAAGAAGTACGGCGTCGTCCCCGGCACCGTCAACGAGTACGCCACCAACAAGGTCCTCGCGGCGCGCGGCATCAGCCGGGAGTCCGTCGAGTTCGTCAACGCCTCTCCCGCCGAGATGCCGGCCCTGCTGCAACGCGGCGACGTGGACGGCTACATCATGTGGGAGCCGTGGCCGTCGCGCGGCGTCGCCAACGGCGGCAAGGTCCTGCTGACCAGCGGCGACATCGGCTACGTCTACAACCTGGTGATCGGCGTCGACGGCGCCTGGTACGAGGCCAACAAGGAGACCGCCAAGAAGGTCGTCCAGACCATCGGCCAGGCGTGCGAGCAGCTCACGAAGGACCCGGCCAAGGCCGGCACGGTCACCGAGAAGGCCATCAAGGTGCCGGCGAAGGAGGCCCAGACGCTGCTGGAGGGCGTCCAGTGCCAGGTCCGCGACTTCACCGACGACGACCTCAAGCGCTACGGCGAGATCGCCCAGTTCCAGCAGGACAGCAAGATCGTCACCAAGAAGGCGGACCCGGCGACCGTCATGGTCAAGGGGGTGGCGTGACAGTCGACGGCACCGCACCCGCCACGACCGTCGCCGGCCGACCCGCCAGCCGCGCCGGCTCCCCGATCCGCATCAGCGACGTCGACATCCGCTTCGGCGAGTTCGTCGCCGTCAGCGGCGCGAGCCTCGACATCGCCGCCGGTGAACTCGTCTGCCTGCTCGGCCCGAGTGGCTGCGGCAAGTCCACCCTGCTCAACGCGGTCGCCGGCTTCGTCCGGCCGGCGGCCGGCGAGGTGACCTGCGGCGGCGAGCCGGTGACCGGTCCCGACGTGTCGCGCGGCGTGGTCTTCCAGAGCGCCGAGGCGCTGTTCCCCTGGCTGACCGTACGCCAGAACGTCGCCTTCGGGCCGCAGATGCGCGGCGTGCCGAAGGCCCAGCGTGAGGAGGTCGTCGAGCGGTACCTGGCGATGGTCGGCCTCGCGCACAGCGCCGAGCGGTTCCCCGAGCAGCTCTCCGGCGGCATGCGCCAGCGGGCCCAGCTCGCCCGGGTCCTGGCCAACGACCCCTCGGTCGTGCTGATGGACGAGCCGTTCGGGGCGCTGGACGCCCAGACCCGGCTCGTGATGCAGGTCGAACTCGACCGGATCTGGCGCGAGACCGGCGCCACCATCATCTTCGTCACCCACGACATCGGCGAGGCGATCCTGCTCGGCGACCGGATCGTCACGATGACCGCGGGACCGTCGGCGGCCATCAAGAAGGACTACCGCTGCGACCTGCCCCGCCCCCGCGACCTGACCGACCCGGCCTGCGCGGCGCTCTTCCGGGAGCTGCGTGAGGACATCGGCGCCGAGGTGGCCCGGACGCTGCGCGCCCAGGGGCTCGACGACGGCCACGACGGGCGGCCCGGCGCGGGCGACGACCGGACGGAGGGGCGATGACAGTCGAGGCACCCACCGTCCCCGACCGCACCAGGGCGGCGGCGACGACCGGCCCCCGCCGCAACCGCTGGCCCCGGCTGACCCGCATCGGGCTGTCGGTCCTGTCGGTGCTGCTCGGCGTGCTGATCTGGGACCTGGTCAGCCGCAACTACACGGCCTTCTTCCTGCCCTCGCCACGGCTCACCCTCGACGGCGCGGTCGAACTCGTCCGCGACGGGACCCTGTGGGACTCGGTCAGCGCGTCCTCGACCCGCATCCTCACCGGCTGGCTGCTCGGCGTGCTCGTCGGCGTGCCGATGGGTCTGCTGATGGGCTGCATCCCCTGGCTGCGGCTGATGCTCGACCCGTACATCCAGTTCTTCCGCTTCGTGCCGCCGATCGCCTTCGTCACCCTGGCCATCATCTGGCTCGGGCCGGGGGAGGCGTCGAAGGTGGCGCTGATCTTCTACACCACCGTCTTCATCGTCGCCCTCAACACCCTGGCCGGGGTGCTGTCGGTCAACGAGATCCGGATGCGGGCGGCCCGCGCGCTCGGCGCCGGCCCCGTACGCAGCCTCGTCTCGGTAGTGCTGCCGTCGACGGTGCCGCACGTGGTCACCGGGGCCCGGCTGGCGATGGGCAACTCGTTCCTGACGATCGTCTCCGCCGAGATCGTCGCCGCCCAGAGCGGCCTGGGATCGCTGATCTGGACGGCGCGGAACTACGCCAAGACGGAGTGGGTCTTCGTGGGCATCATCGCCCTGGGCCTGCTCGGCTACCTCTTCGACTGGATCCTGCGTCTGGTCACGGGACGGACCCTGCGCCGCTACGGCGTCAACTTCTAGCGGCCCGACCCGTCGCCGACGCCATCCACCCCCTATCCGAAAGGCTCGCCATGCTCTGCATCGGCGTCGACATCGGTGGCACCTTCACCGACGTCATCGTCTACGAGCCGGCCACCGCCCGGCTCGCCGAGGCCAAGACCCTCTCCACCCCGCACGATCCGGCGGCGGCGATCTTCGAGGGCCTCGCCAAGCTCGGTGTCAGCCTGGACACGGTCGACCGCTTCGTGCACGGCACCACCCGGGTGACCAACGCGCTGCTCGAAGGCTCCGGTGAGCCGGTGTCGGTGCTCGCCACCGAGGGCTTCCGGGACGTGCTGGAGATGGGCCTCGGGCACCGGCCCCGCCTCTACAGCGTCAAGGAGAGCGGCCGGCCGCCGCTCGTGGCGCGCCGGCACCGGCACGTGCTGCGCGAACGCATCGGTGCCGACGGCAGCGTGGTCCGGCCGCTGGACACCGACGAACTGGACGAGGCCCTCGACCGGGTGGCCGCCGCCGGTCCCCGGGCGGTGGCGGTCTGCCTGCTGCACTCGTACCGCAATCCCGCCCACGAGCGGGCCGCGGCGCGGCGGCTGGCGGAGCGGTACCCCGACCTGGTCTGCACCGTCTCCTCCGACGTGGTGCCGGAGCAGGGCGAGTACGAGCGGTTCGCCACCACCGTGCTCAACGCCAGCGTGCGGGCGACCGTCGCCGACTACCTGCGCGGACTCGGCGGCGCCCTCGCCGACGGCGGCTACGCCCACCCGCTGTCGATCATGACGAGCAGCGGCGGTGTCGTCTCCACCGAGGAGGCCGGGCGGCTGCCGATCAACCTCGCCCTCTCGGGGCCCGCCGGCGGCATCGCGGCCACCGTGCACCTCGCCTCGCTCGCCGGCTATCCCAACGTCATCACCTGCGACATCGGCGGCACCAGCACGGACGTCTGCCTGATCAAGAACGGCGCGCCGTTGATGACCAACGACGGGAAGATCGCCGGCTACCCGAACCGCACCTTCCAGGTCGAGATCAACACGATCGGCGCCGGCGGCGGCTCGATCGCCTGGCGCGACCGGGGCGGGGAACTGCGCGTCGGGCCGCGCAGCGCCGGCTCGACCCCCGGCCCGGCCGCGTACGGCCGGGGCGGCACCGAGCCGACCACCACCGACGCGCACCTGCTCGTCGGCCACCTCGACCCGCAGGAGAGCCTGGGCGGGGAGGTGCCGCTCGACCCCGACGCGGCCCGCACCGCCCTGGCCGGGCTGGCCGGCACGTTCGGCCTCGACGAGCTGGACCTGGCGCACGGCATCCTCACCCTCGCCACGGTCAAGATGACCAGCGCGATCAAGGAGATCTCGGTCGCCTGCGGGCACGACCCGCGCGACTTCGTGCTGATGCCCTTCGGCGGCGCCGGCCCGATGCACGCCACCGACCTCGCCGACGAACTCGGCATCCGTCGGGTCCTGGTTCCGCCGGTGCCGGGCAACTTCTCCGCGCTCGGCTTCGTCACCGCCCAGGCCCGCCACGACTACGTCCGTACCGTGCTGGTGCCGGCCGACGACGACGGCCTGGCGGCCGTCCGGGCGGCCTTGGCCGACCTGCGCGACGCCGCCCTGGCCCAGCTCAAGGCCGAGGACGACGTGGAGCCCGACCAGGTCAGCTTCGGCCTGTCGGTCGGCATGCGGTTCCGGGGCCAGAGCTTCGACCTCGCCGTCGCCCTGCCCGAGCTGCCGGGCACCGCCGACGAGCTGGTGGCGGCCTTCCACGCCGCCTACGCCGAGCGGTACGCCTACACCCGCTCCGACCACCCCGCCGAGATCGTCAACTGCCGGCTCACCGCGTTCGGGCCCCGACCGGCCGTCCGCTTCGCCGCCCCGACCGGCGGCCCGGCGCAGCCCGGCAGGACCCGTCTCTACCGCCCGGGCGGCTGGGTCGACGCGACCGTGTGGCGGCGCGCCGACCTGGGGCCGGGCTGTGCCGTCGTCGGTCCCGCCGTCGTACGCGAGAACGGCAGCACCACCGTCGTCGGCGGCGGATGGGCCGCCACGGTCGACGACCACGGAAACCTGCTGCTGACCAAGGAGTGATCCGTGATCCCGCCAGCCCTCGACCTCACCGTGCTGGAGCGCGCCGCGCGGCAGCCGGACCGCCCCCTGTACGTCTTCGACGATCCGGCCCGGCCGGTGACCACGGGGGAGTTCGCCGACCTCGCCGGCCGGGCCGCCGCCGTCCTGGCGGCCCAGGGCGTCGGCCGCGGCGACCGGATCGCGGTCTGGGCCGAGAACGGGCTGGCCTGGCTGGTGCTGCTGGCCGCCGCGGCCTGGCGGGGCGCCGCCCTGACCACCCTGCACCCCGGCCTCACCGGGCCCGAGCTGACCTCGGCGCTGGCCCGCAGCCGCCCCCGGCGCCTCTACGCCGCCGAGCGGGTCCGTGACCGGCACGGCCCGTCCACCGTCACGCGGGTCCTGGCGGCGCTGCCGCCCGGCGAGCGCCCGGACGGCTGGCACGTCCTCGACGCGGACCTGGGATCCGGGGCCCTGTCGGGGCTGCCCGGCTGGGACGGCCCGGTTCCCGCACCCGTGGGTGATCCCGACGCCGCCTGCAACATCCAGTTCACCTCGGGCTCCACCGGCCCGGCCAAGATGGTGTCGCTGAGCGCCGGCAACCTGCTGGCCAACGCGGCCTGGACGGCCGAGGCGGCCGGGCTGCGCGCCGACGACCGGATCGCCTCGCCGCTGCCCCTGGCCCACGCGGCGGGGCTCGGCAGCGGGGCGATGCTGGCGCTCGTGACCGGCGCGCTGTGGGTCTCCACCCGCCGGTTCCGCACCGAGCCGGTCCTCGACCAGATCCAGCACCACGCGTGCACGGTGGTGCAGGCCGTGCCCACCATGGCGTCGATGCTCACCGACCGCGTCGAGCGGGAAACCGGCCGCTGGGACCTGTCGTCGCTGCGGGTCGGCTTCCTCGGCGGCGCCACGTGCACCCCGGCGCTGCTCAGCCGCACCCGACGGGTGCTCGGCCTGGACCGGGTGGCGGTCGTCTACGGCCAGACCGAGGCCGGCCCGACGATCAGCCTGGACCCCGGCGACGGGACCTGCGGTGCGCCCGGTGACACCGTCGGCCGCGTCCTGCCGGCCCTTCAGGCCACCGTGGTCGACCCCGCCACCCGCGCCCCGCTGCCCGCCGGACAGGTCGGGGAGCTGCTGGTACGCGGCAGCTCGGTCACCCGCGGCTACGCCGACGACCCGTTCACCACCGCCGCCACGATCACCAGCGACGGCTGGCTGCGCACCGGCGACCTGGGCGCGCTGACCGACGAACGGGTCCTCACCCTGGCCGGACGGATCAAGGAACTGATCATCCGCGGCGGCGAGAACGTCCACCCCGCCGAGGTCGAGGCGGTGCTCGCCGACGACCCGGCCGTGGCCCGGGTGTGCGTCCTCGGCGTGCCGTCAGCCCGCTGGGGGGAGGAGATCGCGGCCCTGGTCGTGACCGTCCCCGGCGGGCACTGCGACGTCGACCGGCTCACCCGCACCGCCACCGAACGGCTGGCCCGGCACAAGGTGCCGACCCTGATCCGTACCGTCGCCGACCTGCCGCTGCTGCCGTCCGGCAAGGTCGACCGGCGGGCCGCCCGGGAACTGCTCGTCGCGGAGGGGGAACGCTGATGCAGCTCGGATCGTGCTTCCTGGACTCGCTGACCGTCACCAGCTTCTTCGGCAACGCCGAGATGCGCGGGGTCTTCAACGACCGGCAGCTCATGCAGTCCTGGCTCGACGTGGAGGCCGCCCTCGCCCGGGGCCAGGCGAAGCTGGGCATCATCCCGTCCTCCGCCGCGCAGGCGATCACCGAGGCGGCCCGCGTCGAGCGGCTCGACACGGCGGTGCTCGCCGCCGACGCCGCCGACACCGTGCACCCCCTGGTGCCGCTGGTGCGGGCGCTCACCGCCGCCTGCCCCGGCGACGCCGGTCGCTACGTCCACCTCGGTGCCACCACCCAGGACGTGATGGACACCGGCTTCGTCCTGCGGGCCCGCGACGGCCTGGACATCGTGCAGCGGCAGGTCGACGAGCTGGTCCGCGCGCTGCGGCGGCTCGCGCTGCGCCACCGCGCCACCCCGATGGCCGCCCGCACCCACGGGCAGCAGGCGCTGCCGACGACGTTCGGCCTGCGCTGCGCGGTGTGGCAGGACGAGCTGCAACGCCACCGCGTCCGGCTTCGGCAACTGCGCCAGCGGCTGCTGGTGACCAGCATGGGCGGCGCGGCCGGCACGATGGCCGGCTACGGCGCGCAGGCGTTCGCGCTGGAGCAGGCGGTCGCCGCCGACCTGGGGCTCGGCGTCGCCGACACCCCCTGGCACGCCACCCAGGACCGCTTCGCCGAGTGTCTGATGGTCTTCGGCCTCGTCGCCGCCAGCGCCGAGAAGCTGGCCCGGGAGGTCTACTTCCTCGGCCGCACCGAGGTCGGCGAGGCGTACGAGTCGCAGCGCTCCACCCAGGTCGGCAGCAGCACGATGCCCCACAAGCGCAACCCGATCCGCTGCGAGGCGGTGATCGCCGCCGCCGGCACCCTGCGGGCCCAGGTGTCCCTGGCGTTGCAGACCATGGTCGCCCAGGACGACCGGGACATGGGCGTCGGGATGACGCTGTGGAAGCTGCTGCCGGAGTGCTTCATCCTGCTGGGCGGCGCGATGCAGCGGCTGGTCGACGTCTTCGGTGACCTCGGCGTCAACCCCGACCGGATGCGCGCCAACCTCGACCTCACCGGCGGGCTCGTGCTCTCCGAGGCGGTGATGCTGCGCCTGGCCGGCCCGCTCGGCCGGGAGCAGGCCCACCACCTGGTCATGCGGATCGTCCGCGACAGCCTCGATGCGGGCCGCCCGTTCGCGGAGACGCTGCGCGCCGACCCACAGGTGACCGCCGCCCTGCCCGCAGCGGAACTCGCCGGCCTGCTGGACCCGCTGTCGTACGTCGGCCACGCCGCCGCGCTTGTCGACCGCGCCCTACTGAACTCGGAGTCGCCATGACCGCCGCACACCATGCCGAGGAATCCGTGCTGCTGCACCGCGACGGCCGGCTGGCCCGGGTGACGCTGAACCGGCCCGCCCGGCGCAACAGCTTCGACCTGGCGATGCTCGCCCGCTTCGAGGACGTGCTGCACGAGTTGTCCCGCGACGAGGAGACCGAGGTCGTCGTGCTCACCGGCGCCGGCACCGCCTTCTGCGCCGGCACCGACCTGCACGAGCTGGCCACCCTCGACGCCCGCGCCACGATGTCGGTGCAGCGCCGCACCGCCGAGCTGGTCGAACGGTGGTACCGGCTGGAACAGAGCACCGTCGCGGCGTTCAACGGCCCGGCCATCGGCTCCGGCGCGGTGCTCGGCCTCGCCAGCGACCTGCGGGTAGCCGCCGACACCTGCTTCGCGACCTTCCCGGAGGTGGGCTTCGGCATCCCGCTGACCTGGAGCGGCATGGCGATCCTCGCCGACCTCGTCGGCGCCGACCTGGCCAAGCGCTGGCTGCTGCTCGGCGACCGGATCCCCGCCGACGAGCTGCGCGACCTGCGCCTGGTGACCGAGGTGGTGCAGCCGGAGCGGCTCGCCGACGCCGCGACCGGGATCGCCGAGCGGCTGCTCGCCACCTCCGCGGTCGGCCGGTCGATGACCAAGCGGGCCGCCCGCCTGGCCGGACCCCGCTTCGAGGCGGCCGCCAACGACTCCTACCTCGGCGCGCTGAGCGTGGCGCTGCGCCCCGCCGGCGACTACCTCGCCCGGGACCCCCGGTGAGGGCCGGCGAGGCGATCGCCGACGCCATCGTGGCGCACGGGGTCGACACGATCTTCGGGCTGCTCGGCGACGCCAACATGTTCCTGGTCGCGGACCTGGTGCAGCGCCACGGCGTCCGGTTCGTGGCCGCCCGCAACGAGAACGCCGCGGTGATGATGGCCGACGGCTGGGCCCGCGCCACCGGCCGGTGCGGGGTCGTCACCGTGACCCAGGGCCCCGGCCTGGCGGTCGCCGGCGCCGCGCTGACCATCGCCCGGCAGGCCGGCACGCCGCTGGTCCTGATTGCCGGCGACACCCCGCCCGGCGACCCGCTGCACGTGCAGAGCTTCCCGCAGCAGCCGTTCGCGCTGGCCACCGCCGGGGCGTTCGTGCCCGTGACGGCGCCGGCCACCGCCGCCCGCGACGTCGGCCTGGCGTTCCGGGCCGCCGCCGAACGGCCCGGCCCCGTCGTCCTCGACGTTCCCATCGACCTCCAGGACGAGCCGGTGCCGGCCGGCGCCGCGCCCGCGCCGGCGCGCGCGGTGACGCACCGGCCCGCCGCGCCGGCACCGACCGACGAGGCCGTCGCCGACCTGGTCGGCCTGCTGGCCGCCGCCCACCGCCCGGTGCTGCTGGCCGGGCGGGGCGCCGAGGCGGCGGCCGACGACGTACGCCGGCTCGCCGACCGCTGCGGCGCGGTGCTCGCCACCACCGTGCTGGCTGCCGGGCTCTTCGCCGGCCACCCGTACCACCTGGGGGTGGCCGGGGGACTGGCCCGCCCGCTGACCCGGCGGGTGCTGGCCGACGCGGACCTGGTGGTCACCTTCGGCGCCGGACTCAACCGGTGGACGGCCGACCACGGGGCGCTCTTCCCCGCGGCGCGGGTGGTCGCCGTCGACGCCGACGCGCGGGCGCTGGGAGCGCGCTGGCCCGTCGACCTGGGGATCGTCGGGGAGGCGGCGGCCACCGCGCGGGCCGTGACGGCGCGGCTCGACCCGCGCGAGCGCCCGGGCTGGCGCAGCCCCGCCCTGGCCGCGCAGATCGCCGCGGCCGACCCGTTCGACGGCATCGAGTTCGTCGAGGGGGCGGCGGGCATCGACCCCCGCGCGTTCATCCGGATCTGCGCCCGCCGACTCCCGGCCCGGCGCACCACGGTGGTCGGGGTGGGGCAGTTCGGCGGCTGGCCCAACCTGCTGCTCGACTCGTCCGCCGTGGACCGCGCGTTCATCGCGCCCTGGGAGTTCGGCAGCATCGGCGTCGGCCTGCCGTACGCCGTCGGGGCCGGGGTGGGCCGCCCGGACCGGCCGGTGGTCGCCTTCGAGGGCGACGGCAGCCTGCTCACCGGCCTCGGCGAGCTGGACACCCTGGCCCGGGTCGGTGCGCCCGTGCTGCTGGTGGTCCTCGACGACGGCGGCTACGGCGCGGAGGTGCGCAAGTTCGGCCCGCGCGGGGTCGACCCGGCGCTGGCCCGGTTCCCGGCCCGGGACCTGGCCGCCGTGGCGCGGTCCCTGGGCGTACCGGCCTGGACGGTCACCGACCAGGCCGGCGCGGAGGCGGCGTTCGACGAGGTGCTGCCGGTGACCGGGCCGGGGGTGCTGCACGTGCGGGTCCTGCCCGAGGTCACCCAGGAGCGTTTCTGACGGTGCGGTCAGTCGCCCCACCGGTCGCCGAAGCCGTGGCCGAGCTGCCGGGACAGCTCGGCGGCGGTGCGGCAGGCGGCGTCGGCCAACTCCCGGGTGCGGGTGTCGTCCAGGCGGAAGATCGGCCCGGAGATGCTGATCGCGGCGGTGACCCGGTCGTGCCGGTCGCGTACGGGGGCGGCCACCACCCGCAGCCCGTGCTCGCTCTCCTGGTCGTTGAGGGCCCAGCCCTGCTGCCGCACGGTGGCCATGTGCGCCACGAAGGTGTCCAGGTCGGTGATGGTGTTGCTGGTCAGCGCCCTGAGCGGCACGGTGGCGAGCAGGGCGCGCAGGGCGTCGTCGTCGTGGTCGACGAGCAGCGCCTTGCCGGCCGCGCTGCACCACAGCGGGATGCGCCGGCCGAGGCGGGAGACGAGCTGCACGTTGCGGGTGCCCTGCACGACGTAGAGGGAGATGGCGTCGGAGCCCTCCAGGACGGCGAGGTTGACGCTCTCGCCCTCGTGCTCGGCGAGCTGGTGCAGCAGGGGCCGGGCCAGCGCGTGCAGGTCGATGCCGGCGAGGAAGCGGGCGCCCAGCTCGAAGACGGCGACGCCGAGGCGGTAGGTGCCGTTCTCCTCGTTGCGTTGCAGGAAGCCGGCGTCGGCCAGCGCGCGGAACAGCCGGCTGGCCGTGGACTTGTGCAGGCCCAGTTCGCGGCTGACGTCGCTGACCTTGCGCTCGACGGCGTCACCCCGGAAGGCCAGCAGGACGCCCAGGGCGCGGTCCAGCGCCTGGGTGCCCGACTCGCGGGGGGCGACGCCCTCGTCGGGCGTCGGGTCAGTGGCGTACGACATCTTGCTTCCCTGCCTTTCCGGCTGCTAGGTTTCATAATATAACTCTAGGACCACATGATGGTCCACTCTACGGTGGTTCAACCCACGGTGGTCCACTCGCCCTGACCAGTCCAGGTCCACGCCGGCGGCAGATACGGACCGACACCGGAATCAGTGAGGCATCCGCATGACTGTGAATCCGATCGACCTGGAAGTCGTCACCGAAAGTCTCATCTCGATCGTCCGCGAGATGCGACAGACGATCTTCCGTACCGCGCACTCGCCGGTGATCGCCGACGCCCAGGACTTCTCCTGCGCGCTCTTCGACCCCTCGGGGCAGATGGTCGCCCAGGGCCGGGACATGCCGGGACACGTCATCGCCATGCCCGCCTCGGTGGCCGAGATCTTCGCCGACTTCGCCACCGAGATGCGCCCCGGGGACCTCTACATCGTCAACGACCCGTACCGCGGCGGCAGCCACCTCAACGACGTCACGCTGATCAGCCCGGTCTTCGTCGACGGGGAGCTGTTCCTCTTCCCCTGCGTCCGGATGCACTGGGCCGACATCGGCGGCATGACCCCCGGCAGCGTCTCCGGCCAGGCCACCGAGATCCTCCAGGAGGGGCTGCGGATCCCGCCGATCAAACTGATCGAGGCGGGCCGTCCCAACCGGGCCGCCTTCGACATCCTCTTCGCCAACGTCCGGATGGCCGAGGAACGCCGCGGCGACCTCGAATCCAGCATCGCCGCCTGCCACACCGCGCAACGACGGCTGACGGAACTCGTCGACCGCTGGGGCACCGGGCTGATCCTCGACTGCGTCGCGGCCAACATGGACCGCACCGAGCAGCGGCTGCGCGACATGATCCGGTCGCTGCCCGACGGCACCTACCTGTACGAGGACTACCTCGACCTCTATACCGACGGCGACTACGACGCCGCGATCGTGCGCTGCCGGCTGACCGTCGATGGCGATGAGATCGAAGCCGACTTCCGGGGCTCCTCCACCCAGGTCGCCGCCGTGGTCAACTCGTCGCGGGCGATGACCGTCGCCGGGGTGTTCATCGCCGTCAAGTCCGCCCTCGACCCCGGCGGGCTGGTCAACCACGGCGCGTTCCGGCCCCTGCGGGTGCGCACCGAGCCCGGCACCGTGGTGCACGTCAGCTACCCCGCCCCGGCCAACGCCCACAGCGAGGTCCGCAAGCGGGTCATCTCCGCCGTGATGGCCGCGTTGAGCCAGGTGGCACCCGACCTCATCGCCGCCGACCAGTTCGGCACCACCTTCCAGAACCTCATCGGCGGCGTGGACGAGCACACCGGCCAGCCCTACCTCTACTACGACTACCCGGCCGGCGGCAACGGCGGATTCCTCGAATCCGACGGCCCCAGCGCGATGAACCCGGTCGACCTCGGCGACATCTCCACCATCCAGTCCGTCGAGCGGCTGGAGACCGAGATCCCGATCCGGGTCGAGGCCTGCGAGCTGCGCGCCGGCTCCTGCGGAGACGGTACGCACCGGGGCGGCCTGGGCAGCCGGCGGGAGACCCGGCTGCTCGCCAGCGGCGGGTCGTACTCGGTGCAGACCGACCGCACCACCGTCCCCCCGTACGGGCTGCGCCACGGCGGCCCGGGCGCCCCGACGGTCACCCACCTGCGCCGCGCCGACGGCCGACGGGTCGACTTCGACACCCCCGGCAAGATCGCGGGCTTCCCCATGCGGGCCGGGGACGTGCTGGTCATGGAGTCCGCCGGCGGCGGCGGCTGGGGCGACCCGCTGGACCGCGAGCCCGACGCCGTCGCCGAGGACGTCCGGCAGGACTACCTGACCGGCGAGGAGGCCCGCCAGCGCTACGGCGTCGTCCTCGACGGCGACGGCGAGGCCGACCGCGCCGCCACCGCCGAGGAGCGGCAGCGGCTGCGCGCCGAGCGGAGCTGGCTGCGCCTCACCACCACCGACCGGCCCGCCTACACCGGCCGGCGCGGCCAGCGCCGGCTGGCCTACGTCGCGCCCGGCAGCGGCCTGGCCGAGGAGAGCCTCGTCGAGCTGCATGGCGTGCACCCGGCGCCACTGCGGGCCTGGCTGCGGCACGACGCCGCGCTGGCCGCCGACGAGATAGCCCTCGACGACGACGGGATGCAGATCCTCGGCGGCACCGCCGAGCACCGCGCGTACGTGCGCGTCCTCACCGGGGAGGGGCGGTCATGAGCAGGGTCTTCCGGGTGCCGGTGGCGACCACCAGGCCCCGCACCGGCGGCGGCGCCGGCAACGCCCCGGCCCCGCAGGCCGCGCCGGCCCGCGCCGGCATCGTCGCCGGCTGCCTCAGCCCACATCCGCCCCACCTGATCTACGCGGAGAACCCGCCGCAGAACGAGCCCCGCTCCACCGGCGGCTGGGAGACGCTGCGCTGGGCGTACGAGCGGCTGCGCAAGCGCATCCAGGAGGTGCACCGGCCCGACGTGCTGATCGTGCACGCCCCGCACTGGATCACGATGGTCGGCCACCACGTCAACTGTGCGCCCAACCCGCGCGGCATCTCCGTCGAGCCGATCTTCCCGCACCTCTTCCGCTACCGGTACGACTTCCGCACCGACGTGGAACTCGGCGAGGCCATCGTCGAGGAGGCCAGCGGCCTCGGCCTGGTCACCCGCGCGATGCGTGACCCCCGGGTACGCGTCGACTACGCCACCATCGGCGCCCTGCACCTGGCCAACCCCGCCTGGGACATCCCCGTGGTCTCCCTGTCGGCGAACAACAACCCGTACTTCTACTCCGACGCGGCGCTGGAGGAGATGGAGGTGCTCGGTGAAGCCACCCGCCGCGCCGTCGAGGCCACCGGCCGTCGCGCCGTGCTGCTCGCCTCCAACTCCCTGTCGCACCTGCACTGGCACGAGGAGCCGGCACTGCCGGAGGACATGGAACGCGAACACCCGTACAACAACCACCAGTACCGGTGGGACATGAAGCTGCTCGAAGCGATCCGCCGGGGACCGACCGCCCCGCTGCGGGAACTCATCACCGAACACATCGAGGCGACCGCGTCGGAGACGAAGGCCGGCAGCCTCACCTGGCTGCTCGCCGCGATGGGCTGGCCCAAGGTCGCCGGTGACGTGCTCGGCTACGGCACGATCATCGGCACCGGAAACGCCGTCGTCGAGTGGCTGCCCGAGGGGAGCCCCCATGGCTGACCGGACCGGAATCGTCGCCGGAGCGCTCCTGCCCGGCATGCCCCACCTGCTCGCGAAGGAACCCGCACCGAGCTGGGCGGCACTGGCCTCGGCCGCCCGCGACGTGGGCGAGCGCCTGCGCCGGCTCGAGCCCGACGTCGTCCTGCTGCTGTCCACCCAGTGGTTCACCGTCCTCGGCCACCAGTTCCAGTGCGACCCCAACCCGCGCGGCGAGCACGTCGACGAGAACTGGTACGCCTACGACTACGGCCTGCTCCGCTACGACCTGCGCTTCGACGTGGAGTTCAGCGAGCGGTGGGCCGACCGGGTGCAGGCCGACGGCAAGCAGGCGCGCCGCACCCGCTACGAGGGCTTCCCCATCGACACCGGCACCATCGTCACCTCCGCGCTGCTCGACCCGGAGCGCAAGCTGCGCTGGGCGCAGGTCTCCTGCAACCTGTACGCCGACGCCGACACCCTCGCCGACGTCGGCCGGGCCGGTGCCGCCGCCGCCCGCGACGCCGGCGTACGCGCCGCCGTCGTGGTGGTGAGTGGCCTGTCCTCCGGACTCATCCAGCAGTGGATCGAACCGGGCCAGGACCACATCGGCGCACCCGCGCACGAGCAGTGGAACACCCGCGTACTCGACCTGCTCACCGCCGGCAAGGTCGACGAGGCGCTCGCGATCCGCGAGGACTACGCCCGGCAGGCCCAGGCGGACAGCCAGTTCCGGGCCCTCGCGTTCGCCGCCGGCACCGGCGCCGCCAGCGGCCCGGCACAGCTGCACTCGTACGGCCCGATCTGGGGCACCGGCGCCGCCGTCCTGTCCTGGAACCTGCCCGAGCGTCCCTGACCGAAGCCGACCCGCAACCAGAGCAAGGAGCAGACATGCGAAACGTGGCCGTGGGCTTCGTCGAAGCCGAGGGTTTCACCCCCATCTTCGACGCCGTCGACGCGATGGTGAAGGCCACCGAGGTCGAGGTGACGAAGGTCGTACGCCTCGGCGGCGGCATCGTCGCGGTCGCCGTGCGCGGCGACCTCGCCACCGTCGAGGAGGCGGTGGACATCGGCGAGGAGACCGCCCGGGCGCGCAGCCGCTCGGTGCGCTCGATCGTCTTCGCCAGCCCCTGCGACGCGGTGAGCGCGTTGGCCGCCGAGCCTGACCTCGTCGGCAACTGACAACCGGGTAAGGAGAATCAGCCATGTCCTCCGACATCGCGATCGGAATCGTCGAGACACGCGGCCTGGTGGCCCTCTCGGCGGGAATCGAAGCCATGATCAAGACCGCCGACGTCCGGTGCGTGGCCGTGGAACGGGTCACCAGCGGCTACCTCGCGGTCGCCGTCCGGGGCACCCTCGCCGCCGTACGCCAGGCAGTCTCCGCCGGCGAGGCCGCCATCCGCGCCCACGGCGAGCTGCGCAGCTCCCAGGTCTACCCGAAGCCCCACCCGACCACGGCGGCCCTGCTGGACGCGCCCGAACCGGCCCGCATCCGCGAGGTCATCGCCGGCCTGCGGGGAGAAACCGATGGTGCTCGGTGACGTCGTCGGCAAGGTGTGGGCCGACCGCATCCTGCCGGCGTTGCAGGGCAGGCGGCTCGTCCTGGTCCGCCCGCACGGCGACGGACCCGACCTGGTCGCCGTCGACCCCCTGAACGTCGGCGTCGGCACCACCGTCCTGGTCGTCACCGACGAGGCAGCCGCGGCCGTGACCGGCCAACCCACCGTGGACGCCGCCGTGGTCGCGCTCGTCGCCGACCTCGGCAGCGAGCGGACCGAACCCCGCACCTGAACCGGAAGGGACACCTGACGATGGCCGAGTCATCCTGGCCGGTGAGTCTGCGCGACGGCCACCCGGGCGCCGACCCGCCGACCCTGCGCAACTTCGTGGGCGGTGAGTTCGTCGAGGGTGGGCGGCGGTTCGTCAAGCGCAGTCCGGTCACGGGTGAGCCGGTGTTCGAGGTGGTGGAGGCCGACCAGGGGTGTGTGGACGACGCGGTCGCCGCCGCGCGGGCGGCGTTGCGGGGGCCGTGGGGTCGGATGGGGGAGCGCGAACGCGCCGAGGTGTTGCGTCGGGTCGCCGACGAGCTGGAGCGTCGTTTCGACGACCTGGTGACCGCTGAGGTGGCGGATACGGGTAAGTCGATTTCGCAGGCGCGGACGTTGGACATTCCGCGTGGTGCGGCGAACTTCCGTGCGTTCGCGGAGATCGTGGCGACGGCGCCGACGGAGTCCTTCACGACGGTGACGCCGTCGGGTGGGCGGGCACTGAATTATGCGGTGCGTAAGCCGGTGGGTGTGGTGGCGGTGATCGTGCCGTGGAACCTGCCGCTGTTGCTGCTCACGTGGAAGGTCGCTCCCGCGCTGGCGTGCGGTAATGCCGTGATCGTGAAGCCCAGTGAGGAGACGCCCGCCTCGGCGACGCTGCTCGCCGAGGTGATGGCCGCCGCCGGGGTGCCCGACGGCGTGTTCAACCTGGTGCATGGGTTCGGTCCGGATTCGGCCGGCGAGTTCCTGACCCGGCATCCGGACGTCGACGCGATCACGTTCACCGGCGAGTCGTCGACCGGCAGCGCCATCATGCGGGCGGCTGCCGATGGGGTGCGGCCGGTGTCGTTCGAGTTGGGTGGGAAGAACGCGGGGCTGGTGTTCGCGGACGCGGATCTGGACGCGGCGGTGGCGGGTTCGGTGCGGTCGAGTTTCACCAATGGTGGTCAGGTGTGTCTGTGCACGGAGCGGATCTATGTGCAGCGGCCGGTGTTCGAGGAGTTCACTGCGCGGCTCGCGCAGCGGGCTGGTGAGCTGTCGTTCGGATGGCCTGCCGACGAGGCGACGGTGAACATGCCGCTGATCTCGCATCAGCATCGGGAGAAGGTGCTGGGCTATTACGACCTGGCTCGTGGCGAGGGTGCGCAGGTGCTGACCGGGGGCGGGGTGCCGGCTTTCGGTGATGCGCGTGATGGTGGTGCGTATGTGCAGCCGACGGTGTTGACGGGGTTGGGTGCGGATGCGCGGACCAATACCGAGGAGATTTTCGGCCCGGTGGTGCACGTCGCCCCCTTCGATGACGAGGACGAGGCGTTCGCGTTGGCCAATGGCACGGAGTACGGGTTGGCGGCGGCGGTGTGGACGCGGGATGTGGGTCGGGCGCACCGGGCCGGTATGGGGTTGGACGCGGGGATCGTGTGGGTGAACACGTGGTTCCTGCGGGATCTGCGGACGCCGTTCGGTGGGGTGAAGGCGTCGGGGATCGGGCGCGAGGGTGGCGTGCACTCCCTGGATTTCTATTCCGAGTTGACCAACGTCTGCGTGGACCTGACATGAGCGCGATGGAGTCGGCGGCCGACGAACTGTTCCAGGCGCGGGACAGCGGTAGACCGTGTGCGCCGCTGCGGGGGCGGTTGCTGCCGGAGGGCGACGTCGACACGGCGTACCAGGTGCAGCAGCTCCAGGTCCGGCAGTGGCTGGACGCCGGGCACCGGCGGGTGGGTGCGAAGGTCGGGTTGACGTCGCGGGCGGTGCAGGAGTCCTTCGGTGTGTTCCAGCCGGACTTTGGGGTGCTGCTCGATGACATGGCGGTGCCCGATGGGGCCGAGGTGCCGATGGGCCGGCTGTTGCAGCCGCGGGTGGAGGCGGAGGTCGCGTTCGTGCTGGGCGCGGATCTGTCGGACGAGCGGATCACGAGCGCGGACGTGATCCGGGCGGTGGACCATCTGTTGCCGGCGATTGAGATCGTGGATTCGCGGGTGGCGGGTTGGGACATCTCGATCGTGGACACGGTGGCGGACAACGCCTCCAGCGGCCTGTTCGTGCTCGGCACCATGCCGCGGCGGCTTGCCGATGTGGACCTGCGGTTGTGCGGGATGGTCCTCGAACAGGCCGGTGAGCCGGTGTCTGTCGGAGCGGGCGCGGCGTGCCTGGGTAATCCGCTGCACGCGGTGCAGTGGTTGGCGCAGACCCTCGCACGTTCAGGTGACCCGCTGCGCGCGGGTGACGTGGTGTTGTCCGGCGCGCTCGGTCCGATGGTGCCGGTGACGGCGGGCGCGGCGTACGAGGCGCGGATCTCCGGCCTGGGTTCCGTGCGTACCTGCTTCTCGGAGGTGGCGACGTGAGTGCGCAGGTTGCTCTGGCGACCGTCGCGGTTCCGGGCGAGGGGGAGGAGTCGTGATCGTGCGGGTTGAGTTGGCGACTGGTGCGGCCTTCGGTGACAGGGGTGCGTTATGAGCGTCGGGGTGGCGGTGATCGGGTCGGGCAACATCGGCACCGATCTGATGATCAAGGTGTTGCGGTTGTCGGAGTCGCTGCGGATGGTGGCGATGGTCGGCATCGACCCCGACTCCGACGGCCTGGCGCGGGCGCGGCGGTTGGGTGTGGCGACGACCGCTGAGGGTGTCGACGGTTTGGTGGCGATGCCGGAGTTCGCGGATGTGGGGTTGGTGTTCGATGCGACGTCGGCGGGCGCGCACCGTTACAACGACGCGGTGTTGGCGGCGCATGGTCGGTTGGTGGTGGATCTGACGCCGGCGGCGGTGGGTCCGTATGTGGTGCCGCCGGTGAACCTGGACGAGCACCTGGGCGAGCGCAACGTGAACATGGTGACCTGTGGTGGGCAGGCCACGGTCCCGATCGTCGCGGCCGTCGGTCGGGTGACTCCCGTCGTCTATGGGGAGATCGTGGCGTCGATCGCGTCGAGGTCGGCGGGGCCGGGGACGCGGGCGAACATCGACGAGTTCACGGAGACGACGGCGCGGGCGATCGAGGTGGTCGGTGGCGCGCAGCGTGGTAAGGCGATCATCGTGTTGAATCCGGCGGATCCGCCGTTGTTGATGCGTGACACGGTCTACTGCCTGTGTGAGGACGCTGACGCGGATCGGGCGGCGATCGCCGGGTCGGTGGAGCGGATGGTGGCGGCGGTGCAGGAGTACGTGCCGGGGTACCGGTTGAAGCAGGACGTGCAGTTCGACCGGGTGGATGCGTACGTGCCGTCGTTGGGTCGGCGTCTGCGCGGGTTGCAGGTGTCGGTGTTCCTGGAGGTCTCGGGCGCGGGGCATTATCTGCCGGCGTACGCGGGGAACCTGGACATCATGACGTCGGCGGCGCTGCGTACGGCGGAGCGGCTGGTCGGGCTGCGATCGGCAGCGACTGGCCACGACGGTGCGGGCCGTGACGGCGTTGATGGCGACAGCGCGGGCCATGGCGGCGCTGGTGGCGATGGCGTGGGTCGGGACGTCGTGGAGGTGACCCGGTGACTGATCTGTACATCCAGGACGTGACGTTGCGCGACGGCATGCACGCCGTCGCCCACCGCTACACGGTCGAGCAGGTCCGCACCATCGCCGCCGCGCTCGACGCCGCCGGGGTGGCCGCCATCGAGGTGGCGCACGGTGACGGGCTGGCGGGGTCGAGTGTGAACTACGGCCATGGTGCGGCCAGTGACGCCGACTGGATTTCGGCGGCGGCGGAGGTGATGACGAACGCGAAGCTCACCACGTTGCTGTTGCCGGGGATCGGCACGATCGCGGATTTGAAGGCGGCGAAGGCGCTCGGGGTGACGAGTGTGCGGATCGCGACGCACTGCACGGAGGCGGACATCTCGGCGCAGCACATCGCGTGGGCGCGGGAGAACGGCATGGACGTGTCCGGGTTCCTGATGATGTCGCACATGAACGACCCGGCGGGTCTGGCAGGGCAGGCGAAGTTGATGGAGTCGTACGGGGCGCACTGCGTCTACGTCACCGACTCCGGCGGCCGACTCCTCATGTCCGACGTCGCGCAGCGGGTGGACGCCTACCGGCAGGTGCTGGCACCGGAAACCCAGATTGGTATCCACGCCCACCACAACCTGTCCCTCGGTGTCGCCAACAGCGTCGTCGCCGTGGAGCACGGCCGCATCCTCGGCGACGCCGCCGCAAGCGCTCAGGCGAGCCATGGGCGCACGGTCCGGGTCGACGCGTCCCTGGCCGGGCAGGGCGCCGGGGCCGGCAACGCACCGTTGGAGGTGTTCGTGGCGGTCGCTGAGTTGCATGGGTGGGAGCACGGGTGTGACGTGTTCGCGCTGATGGACGCCGCTGACGACATCGTGCGTCCGTTGCAGGACCGGCCGGTGCAGGTCGACCGGGAGACCCTGTCGCTGGGCTATGCGGGGGTGTATTCGAGTTTCCTGCGGCATGCGGAGCGGGCGTCGGACAAGTATGGCGTCGACGTGCGCTCGATCCTGGTCGAGTTGGGCCGCCGCCGCATGGTGGGCGGGCAGGAAGACATGATCGTGGACGTGGCACTGGACCTCGCCGGCAAGGAGACATCATGATCGGGCCGGACACCGCGGGTATCGCCGAGCGGCTCGGCGTGGCGGCCGACACCGCCACCGCCATCCCGCAGCTTGCTGCGGAGACGGGTCTGGACGTGGATGGCGCGTACGGGGTGCAGACCGCGGTGATCCAGCGTCGTCTCGACCGGGGTGAGCGGCTGATCGGGTTGAAGATGGGCCTGACCAGCAAGGCGAAGATGGCGCAGGTCGGTGTGGACGAGGTCATCTGGGGTCGGCTCACCGACGCCATGCGCGTCCCCGACGGCGGCACCCTCGACCCGACCAGGTTCATCCACCCGCGTGTCGAGCCGGAGGTGGCGTTCCTGCTCGACCGGCTGCCCGAGCCGGGCGAGCCGGTCGGGGACTTCACCGATGCCGTGCGCGCGGTCGCCCCGGCGATCGAGGTCATCGACTCGCGGTACGCCAACTTCACGTTTTCCCTGCCGGATGTGGTCGCCGACAACACCTCCGCCGCCGCCTTCGTCATCGGCGCCTGGTCTCCGGTCCCCGACGGGCTGGACAACCTCGGGGTGCTGCTGGAGATCGACGGACGCGTGGCGCAGGTCGGCTCCACCGCCGCGATCCTCGGCGATCCCCGCCGCGCCCTGGATGAGGGCATCCGCCTCGCCGGCCGCCACGGCGTACGGCTACGCGAGGGCTGGGTGTTCCTCGCCGGCGCCGCCACCGCCGCCGTGCCCCTGAAACCCGGCGCCCACGTGCGCGCCGTCGTCGAACAGCTCGGCACCACCTCCCTGCGAGCAGCAGCATGAGCACGCAGGCGCACGTCATGGCCGGCAAGGCCGTACCCCGCGGCGCGTTTCCGCACGTGAAGGTCGCCGGCGGGTTCGTGTTCGTCTCCGGCACCTCCAGCCGCCGCCCCGACAACACCTTCGCCGGCGTGCAGGTCGACGAGCTGGGCACCACCAACCTCGACATCCGCGCCCAGACCAGGGCCGTCATCGACAACATCGCCGACCTGCTCAAGACAGTCGGCGCCGACCTGAGCGACCTCGTGCAGGTCACCACCTACCTCGTCAACATGAACGACTTCGGCGGCTACAACCAGGTCTGGGCCGAATACTTCGACGCCACCGGCCCCACCCGCACCACCGTCGCCGTGCACCAACTACCCCACCCGCACCTGCTCATCGAGATCCAGGCCGTGGCCGCACTACCCTGATCTGCCGGTGAGCAGGGACTCTGGCGGAACTGCGGGCACATCCTCGTCAAGTCGGGCGAGCAGAGCGCTGACCTCGGTGTGCAGGCGGCGCAGCTCAGCGGCCGTCGGCGCCAGCTCGTAGCAGTGGTGGTGGGCGGCGGACGACAGGGTCGCCCAGGCGAACGCGACGCGGCGGGCGACGACGACGCCGGGACCGAGCCGCCCGCGCAGCATCAGCTGCTTCGCCCGGCCCTGCCGGCACGCAGCCACCGCCGGCCGGGTCCGCCGCCAGTAGGCATCGATGCCACCCTCGAGGGCGAGCCGGATCAGGCAGGCGCACGCCCGGGGCCACCAGCCGCCGGCGACGGCAGCCCCGCCGAACGCCCCGGCACCGCGCAGCAACTCCTCGGCCGCCGCCAGGCAGCGCTGTGGCGTCGGCGCGGCCACCGCAGCAACTCCATCCGTGCGGCGCTGCGGCCTCGGCGCGGTCACCGCAGCGCCTCCGTCAGCAGACGGGCGTCCGAGACCAGGCCCGGCAGGTCCGCCAGGTACGACCCGTGCACGCCCTCCCGGCACGCCTTGTACGCGGCCACCGCCCGCGACCCGTACCGGCGACTGAGGCAGCCGAGCACGTCACCACCCCGGTCGGCGTCGTCGAACAGGGCCAACGCGAGCGTGGTGGTCAGCCGTCGCGAGGCGTCCACGATGGCCGCCTCGATGTCGTCGTGCCGAACCCCGCGCGCCACCCGCTGCCGCCACACCATGCGGTGGCAGGCCGCCTCCATTGCCGAGCGGCACAGCTCCGCCACCACCGGTCCGCGTACCTCGGCGGCGATCTCCTCGTTGCGCGCGAGCGCGTACGCATCGTCGAGGTAGCGCGTCACCGGATCGGAGGCGGGCCGCAACGTGACCACGGATCGCTCCGCGCGGGTCACCTCGACGATCCGGGCTCTGCCCAGGTCGAGCCGGCGCACCGCGTCCGGCAGCCGGGTGTCGTGGGTGAAGACCACCACCTGTCGCTGCTCGGCCAGCGCGGCGAGCACCCGGGCCAGGCCGTCCACCTTGGCCGGGTCCATGCTCTGCACCGGATCGTCGACGACGATGAACCGGAACGGGCTCTCCGGCGCGCACCCGCGCGGCAGGAACGTCGCCAACCCGAGGGCGTGCATCTCACCCTGGCTCATCACGCCGAGCGCGGTGCCGTTGTCGGCGCCGTCCACACTGACCGGGAACGCCACCCGCCGCCGCGTGTTCGTCCCCTCCAGGGTCATCGCGCCCAGCTCGACGTTGCTCTCCTGCCGCAGCTGCGCCCAGATCCGCTGCGAGTGCTCCGCGAACGGCGCCACCCGCTCGTTGCGCAGCCGCGCGGCGGTGGACTTCAGCCAGGCCCGTGCCGCCTTTACCCGGGCCAACGTCGCCTCCCGCTCGGGCAGCCGGGTCGCGGCGTCGACCCAGCCGCGCAGCTCGGCCGCCGCCCGCCGCCAACCGGTGTCACGCTGCCGCAGGACCCCTTCGGCGTACGCGCGGGCCGCCTCCGCCGCGGCCACGACGGCCGGATACCGCGCGTCCAGGTGCGCCGCCAGTTCCGCCGGCTCCGCGGGTACGCGCCGCAGCGCCGCCACCGCCTCGCGCAGTCCGTCCAACGGCACCTCCACCGCGTCATGCGGCTCGTCCAGCGGCACCTGCGTCGCACCGCGCGGCTCATCCCGTGGCGCCTTCGTCGCGTCATGTTCGTTACGAGGCGAATCCGTCGTGTCGCCCTCCGGCACGGTGAGGTTGTCGACGAGGTGGTGCGCCTGCCGCAGCAGAGCGGTCAGCCGCGCCGCCGCCGACTTGGCCGCGAGACTGCGGTCCCCCAGTTGCGCCAACGACGCGCCGGCGGCGCTACGCCAGTCTCCGTCGAGGCTGCCGGTGAGGCAGACCGGGCACGGGCCGTCGCCGACATCCTCGTGGTGCTCGATGGCGAGGCGGAGCAGCTCCGCGCTGCGCAGCGCCGCCAGGTTCCGCCCGCCGTCGTGCCGCTGCACCTCGGCGGACGCCTCACGAAGCTGTTCCGCCAGCCGCGTCACCTCCGCCGCCGCCGGCACGCGCAGCTCAACCAGTCGCCGGCACAGCAGCAGCGGCCCGTCTGGGGCGACCTCCTCCGGTTCGTCGAGGATCGCGCCCAGCGCCGCCAGGTCGACGGTGCCGCGCCCCTCTAGCAGTACGGCCGCCTGTCGGGCCCGGTCGTCGGCGAGGCCGGTCAGCTCCTCGGCGAGCGCGGCGCGTCGGGCGCGTACCTCCTTGATGGCGGCGTCGACGGGCCGGGCGGCGGCCATCAGCCGCTGGTCGGCGTCGGTGATCGCCTCCAGGCCGAGGATCGCGGAGATCGCGTCGAAGAGCTGGCTCTGCGTGCCGGCGGTGAGCCGGCCCAGCTCGGCGGCGGTGAGGAACGGCCGGTACAGCTCCAGCGGGCGGGCCAACCCCAGCTCCGCCAGGTCCGCGTGCCGCCCCTGCGCGCTGCTGACGGTGACCTCCGCGTCGGCCAGCGCCGCGCCGAGCGGCCACGACCGGGTCACCGTCACCGGCTTCGCCTCCCCGTCGACGTGCAGCTGCGCCACGATCCAGCACGGGTCGGGGGAGTGCAGGTTGCGCCAGCCCGTACGCCAGACGCTGTTGCGCTCCGCCCAGCGGGCGCTGTCGCCGGTGAGCGCCAGCTCGACGGCCTCGGCGAAGCTCGACTTGCCGGAGCCGTTGCGCCCGACCACCAGGGTGAGGCCGGGGCCGGGCTCGATCTGGAGGGTGCGTTCCGGGCCGACGCCGCGGAACCCGGCGACGGTGACCGAGGAGAGCCAGATCCGTCCCGGCGGCGCCTCGTCGGTCGGGACGGCCAGGTCCAGGCTGGTCGTCCCGCGGTCGAGCGCGGCGGCCAGATCGTCCTGGCCGCTCAGCGCGGCGAGCACCAGCTCGGCGGTGTCATCGGGCACGTCGTCGGCGGTGAGCCGCTCGAAGATCAGCTCGACCAGGGGCTCGGTACGGCGGGCGGGAAGGGCCGGCGCCGTGGGGGAGGGCTGGCGGGGGATCGGCATGGTCGTCTCCAGGCGCGTGCTCCCCACGGGCCGGCGGAGGTGCCGGTCCGCTGCGGGTGAGCGGGGAAGGTGGTTCCGGATGGTGTGGAGCGGATCCGATGAACGGATAGGAGCGTTGCGTGTCGCTGTCGAGCTGCCTGGCGTGGCTGCGTCAGTAGGCAGGGTGGGGCTGGTCCGGCAGGCGGTAGGTCGCTGGCGTGCTGGTGTGCCGGAGGATCAGGCCGGGGCCGACCCAGGCTGGGGCCGACGGGCCCGTGGACGGTACGGCGAGGTGCTGGGCAGCGAGAACCACGATCATCCTCCGGGGTGAAGAGTCAGCCGGTGTGGTCAGCTGGGCGACGGTGGTGTGCCAGTCGCGGAGGAACGCGTCGACCAGCGCGTGCGCGCGGGGGCGTACGTCGAAGGACTCGCCGATCCGGCGGCGGGCCATGTGGGACAGGCCGTCGGCGGCCTCGTTCAGCGCGTGGCCGCTGTGTCCCTTGACGTGCGCGAAGGACAGGTCCGGCCGCCGGCCCACCAGCTCGGCGAGCCGGACCAGGGTCGGCTGGGCCGACGACCTGCGCGGGCGGAGGCTGTAGCCGGCCGGCATGGCGTCGGCCTCACCGGCCTGCCAACGGTGCAGGTATCGCAGGGCGGCCAGGCTGTCCAGCAGCACGGTCATGCCGGCCGGCGCCCCGTCGTACGCGGAGAACAGGAAGTCGACCGCCCGCAGCTCGTTGATCAGCACGCGCGACGGGCCCGTCGGGTCGAGCCGGCCGGTGCCCCGGCTGCGCAGGCCGTAGTGGCCGTCGCTGACGACGTACCCGATGCCGCCGGCGTGCCCCTTCCAGCTCGCGTCGGTCGCGGCGACGAGCGGCGCGGACGTCCCCGCCCAGCGACCGACGCGGCCGCGTCCGCGTTCGGGGTTCGGCTGCGGGCGGTGGACCTCGTGCCGGGCTGCCTGCTGCTCCGCCGTGTCGAGCAGCTGCCGGGCCGAGGCGAGTTCGTCGTAGTGCGCGGCGGTGAGGGCCGGCCGCACGGCGTCGCCGATCCGCTGGCAGTCCTCGCAGCGGGTGACGCGGGCGTAGGCGCGTAGCGCGACGGCGCGCTCGTGCAGGGGAGTGGGGAGCAGGTCCAAGGCACGCAGGAACTCATCGGGACGCACGACGCCTCCCTAGAACTCGGAAACGTCGGTGACGACGGCGGTCAATTTGTCGCCGGAGCGCTTCGTGCTGGCCATCTCCTCCTGCTGCACCGATGCGGAGTCGCCCGATACCTCGAAGGTGTTGATGATCGGATCCTCGGTGCCCTTGACCTGGTACGTCACCTCGTACGTCTTGGACGGGTCCAGGCCGACATCGCCGGTGTACGTCACGTCGATCCGGTAGGTGATGTTGCAACCGGCGCTGCCGAAGCACTGCTTCCTCAGGACCTTGACCTTGAGCTTGAAGTCGTTCTTCGTCGGAGTGCCGTAGGTGGGAGCGGGCGGCGCGGTCGTGGCGGGCGCGGTGGTTGGGGCGACGGTGGTCGGGGCGGACGTGGCGGGGTGCGCCTGCGGTGCGGCGGAGGTGGCGGTCTCGTCGTCGACCGGTTCCTCACCGCCGGTCGTGGACAGCAGGGCACCGCAGCCAGCGAAGCACAGCAGCAGGACCAGCACGGCGACGCCGGCGACGATCCATCGGAGCTGGGGCCTCTTCCGTGGGGGCGTCTGCAGGTCTGCGGTGTCCGTCGTCTCGGAGTGGAACTGGGGCACGGGCTGCGGTTCCGGCTGAGCCTGGGGCTCGGTCATGGTTCTCTCCTCGTCGAGGCGGTGGTGGGCCGGTTGCGTCAGCGGACGCTGTGGAGCTGATGTCGTGGACGGATCAGGCGGACGGGATGCCGACGACCTCTACCTCGACGCCCTCGCTCCGCAGCGTCTTCATCGCCTGATAGAGCGCTACCTGGGCAAAGGTGAAGAGCGAGTCGACGGTGACCGCCTGGCCGGCATCGAGCGCGATGGCGTAGACGACCTTGGTGGGGCGGAAGTCCGGACTCAGCTCACGCCCGTTCGGCTGCCGCTGCACCACGTCGAGGAACCTGGCACGCGCGTCTTCCTGATAGCGCAGCGCCTCGTAGGAGACGATGCCCTGAGCGAAGAGATGGCTCAGCGGGGCACTGCTCTTCGCACGCTTGACGTGAATCAGTTCGCCGCGAGGGCCGAGCAGGTCGCACGCCTCGATGCCGCGCCGGTGCTGGGCCGTTCGCAGCAGCCTCTTGTCCAGCAGCACCAGCCTCGGGTCACGGTCAGCTGCGGCCCGGTTGTAGGCGTCCTCGTCCTTGAGGTCCCTGGTCCAGGGCGGCAACGCGACGTCGGAGGGTCGGGCCAGGATCTCGGCGATCTCCCGGCGCAGGAAGTCTCGGTGCCGGTCGCCGATCTCATACCAGTCGCCCTCGTGGAGCAGCAGGTGACTGTTGCCGACGGCCACCTCTGCGGTGATCCAGTCGTAGGCCCGGGTCCGCACCATCGCCTCGGTACCGCGAGCGTCGGCGTAGAGCGTGACGCTGCCGTTGCGCAGTCCGCTCCACCGGTCGCCGTCCAGCGCGCCGTTGGTGTGGGCGAGGACGGCAGGCAGGTTCAGCTCGTCGGTCAAGGTTGGCGCCAGGCCGGACTTCGGGACCTGGATCAGGTACGACGCGGCGTGCTCGATGTCGCCGATCAGGTTGCCGGGCACCGCCACGCCGAGGGCCGGCGGATCGACGAGCGCCAGCCGCTCGTCCAGGGCGCCGACGAGGTCCGGTATGCGCGCGTCCGATGGTGGCACCGGTCGGATCTGCGTGATGAACTCCTGGTCGGCCAAGGGCGACTCCTCCTGGCAGACTCGCTCGATCTCCCGCAGGTCGGCGAGGAGCCCGGCGGGCTCGATACAGACGTGGATGTGCAGGGCGTCGCCACCGTCGATCCGGGCGGGCTTGCCGGTTCGCCGGCAGACAGCCAGCCGCGGATTGTCCGTGTAGCCGCAAACCTGGCCGACGATTTCGCCCCACTTGTCGATGCCGTACTTCCAGATGGGCTGGCCGGCGGGGACGAAGCTCCGGTCCACCCGCCCGCTGGCACCTACGACCCGTCGGCGGACCTGCCGGATGTCGCTCGCCACCAGCGCCCGGACGGCGAAGGACACGCCGAACGTCCGGTCGAAAACCTCCTGCTCGACCATGTGACGACCAAGAGTCCCGTAGGTCAGCGCGTACGCACGGTCGTCGACGGCCAGCAGTAGTGCTCCGCCACCGCTGCTGTAGCCGAGGTCGACTTCCTCGCCGGTCAGCCCAGCGAGGATGTCGCACCACTCGGCGCGCAGGCGGGGCACCGTGCCGTGCACCAGCAGCGCGGGTGCACCGGCGACCTGTCGCGGCGACGGCTCGAAGCCGTTCTCCGTCAGATAGCGAACGTTGAGTGCCTCCTGGAGGCCCTCAGGGCTGGCGGCAACTCGAAGGCGATAGATGGTGGCGGGGTAGGTGCCGGGCGGGCGGGTGGGGCGGGTGGGGCGGGGGCGTCGAACAGGGTGGGCTGCTCCGCGCCGGGCCGGCGGCGGTCCTTCCGACCTGCGGGGCGGGTGGTGGAGCCGGACGAGGTCCGGCCCGTCGCACTGCGCATCTCAATCTCCTCGCGTAGAGACCTGTGCTGACAGTTGGCGGGATGAGTGGTGCGCCGAGGGCGGGCTTCGCGGGGCCTGCCCTCGGCGCGAGGAGTCAGCTCAGGGCGACAGTGACGCCGCCGGAGAACGGCGAGTCGTGCAGCTCGAGCTTGGTGAGCTTGACGTTCTTCGGGATGTCGAAGACGACGACGCCGGTGACCTGGTTGCCGGGGTTGATGTCGTTGAGGAACGTCTCGGCGTTCTTGTTGGCGTAGATGGCCGCGCCGGTGTCCGAGGAGTACTCGGTGCCGTCGGCCGCGTACGCCTTCTGGCTGCTGCCGTCGAACATCTGGGCTTCCTTGCCGATGTTCTTGACGTTGATCGTGACCAGGCAGAACTGGCCCTGCGCCTTCTCGCCGAGCACGCTGTCGCCGACCTTGGCGACGCCGCACTTCGACGACTTCACCGTGAACTCGAACTTCCCGTCCCGGGCGGGCTGGCCGATCTTCGCAGTCTTCGGCGTGTCGTCACCCTTGGCGCCCCCGGCGTCGGCCTTGCTGGTGGCGTCATCGGTGGTGCCGGCACCGCAGCCGAGCGCGATGAGGCCGGTGGAGAGCAGGGCGAGGGTAGCGATCTTGCGCATGCTGAAGCTCCTGTCTGTAGAAGAGGGATTGCTGGTCGACTCGCCGGATCGGCGCTCCGTCGACGCCCGCAAATAACAGCAGGAGCTACAACCTGCAGTCCAACTCTCTGGCCGCTAGATGCTGATAACCCCCGTTACCAAAAACGCGCTACGCAGCTATCGACTGGTTCTGCTGTGCGTGCACCTAGCAATAAATGGCTCGGAGGTAGGAGGTGTAAACGTTCTTGACGCGAGCGCTGACCTCATTGCGCTTCTCAAGATCGACAGCTTGGCTGGGAGCGGAGTCCTGTCGTCACCACGTGGCGCTGCCGGTATCTATGCTGCCCGCAGCCCTGTTAGGACGAGCGCAGTCGTCCACCGTTTACGCGAGGTCCTGGACTGGCTGGTGGTGACCGACGCGCCCAACGATCGGCGATCGAGGCGAATCCCCGCAGCCACCTCATCTCCTCGCCGGACTGATCGGTCAGGCTCGCTCGCGTCAGCCCGTGGGCAGCCGCCAACAGATCAGCGCGGAGAGAGGACCGTGGGGCGACGATCGCGGCAATCTGTCTGCATCACCTCGATGAGGAGCCGCTGCACGGCGACGGGTACATCAAGCGGCAGGTGGTCGACGAGTTCCGCGATCACGACGACGCCGTGCTGTTCCGGCTGAAGCGGCACCCTGCCCTCGTCCAGCACGCCCGGCGCCGGTGATCGTGCACCGCGTCTCCCTGAGCAGCTGGCGGCTTGAGGTCGCGCCAGACCTGTCGGAACCAGCTAGCGTCGTTGCGGCCGGACCTGGCGATCCTGCGGGCTGGCGCAGCTGCGCCCAACCTATTCGATCAAGCGGTCACTCCCAGAGCAGCCCCTGTTGACTGTCCTGCACCCCGGCTGCTGCTCGGCTCGGCTGGAAGGGCCTCCTGCTGGACGTGCGCCACGACGAAGGGCGTCGCCCGGATTCGTCACTGAAAACACCGATGCTCACGGACTTGCGCTGCTGCAGCGACAGCTCGATCTCCTGCGCGACGATTTCTGTGGCGGAGCCAGAGGTGCCGACGCAACCCAAAGCTACCAACTGAGCGAATAGGGTGCTGGTCAGGTAGTCCCTCACCGTGTGGAAGTCCAGGTACTTGGGGGCATCCGGGCACTCAAGATGCTTCTCGACCTGTTGTCGAGGCATGCACATACCGGAGATCATTGAGGTGCTGTCAACATCCAGAGTGTCGAGCTGACAGATCTTCACGAAGCTGGGCGTCGGAACCATACGGTAATCACCGCCTTGTTCTCCCTGTCCGCACTTGTCATCGAGGGCCCGCATTACATCGAGTTGTTGCCGGAAGTGGTCGTCGACACGGCAACGCAAGGACGCGCCGTGCGAGACCAACCGTTTGTACTGGACCAGTACAAAACTGCGCCGTTGCTGGTGATAGTAGATCAGGTCGGTGCCGAGCCGGGTTTCGATCGGCCAACGGTTGACGTTCATGATTTCCAGCGTTCGCCCATTACCGTCGGTGAATTTTCGCACCGCCAGCCGGTCGCTTTCCTGGCGGGTCCAGCCGAGGAATGTGTTCGCGTCGTGCTCGACCATCGGATCTTCTCGTGGCGTGACGCCAGGCATCGGGGGAAGAAAAGAGTCGCGGCTGGTGATGCCGCCAATTTCGTCTTCAGTGAGGAAGCCTCCGTCCGGTATTAGGTCGGGAGCGCCCGTGAACGCGCATAGAGAGGCGAAGCAATCCCGCTCCTCGGCCAGCGCTGCCTTGTGGGGTGCCGGTAGGTCGATGTCCCGGATACCGAACAGTGACCCGATCACCGGTTCAAGTCCAGGATCTTCGGTCAACAGAACGTCGAGCACAATCTCGCTAGCCTTGTCGGTCAGCTTGCCTTGGCCATCCAGGGGACGTTGCTGGTCCTTCCGAAGTACCGCCCGCAGACGGTTGACCTCGAGTGGACGTCCGAGTTCGGTGAGGGCTCGCAGCCGAAACGCCCACCGGATGTCGTCGGCTCGGCTATCGTCCTCCACGCCCGCCAGAAAGTGCACGGCTCCCCGATACGAGATCAGGACCACCGAAGCTCCGACCCGCGATCGCACGGGGAAGGAGACCCTGCACTCACCCTCTCCACTTCCGCGTGCTCGCCGATCAGCGACCTCCCGCAAGTAGGAGATGCAAGTCTCGTCGGCGAACAGGATCCCCAGCTGTCGACCCATGGCGCCTCCTTACGTCCGAGCCGATGTCGCTACTTGGCGGGCGCTCCGGGCGACCACTCGTTGGCGAAGGTCTCCATCTGACGGATGACCAGGTCGACCGCGGCGCGCTCGTGGTCCGGCGGGTAGTCGTAGCGGGCCAGCAGCCGGCGGATGTGACTGCGCAGCTTGGCGCGTACCGGCTCGCGGGAGAACCAGTCCACCGTGATCGACGACTGAATCGACTTCACCAGCTCTCGTGCGATCTCCGCGAGGGTGCCGACGCCCATGAGTTCCGTAGCCGCTCCGTTCTGAGCGACGGCGTCGTAGAAGGCGAGTTCGGCGTGGTTCAGCGGAGGGTCGAACTGCTGGCCGCGCCGGGCGTCCGCAGAGACCTGCCTGGCCAGCTCGACCAGCTCGACGATCAGCTGCGCGCTGGTCAGCTGCTGACGCATGTAGCGGTTCATCAGGCCTTCGAGCTGGGCAGAGAAGCGCTCCTGACGAACCACGTTGTGCTTGGTGACCTCACGCATCTTCCGCTCGATCAGCCGGCGCAGCGCTGCGGCGGCCAGATGGGGCGTCTCCGAGTCCTGCAGGCGCTGCAACGCCACCCCGTTGAGCTCGGTGATGTCGAGCTTGCCGAGGCCTGCCTCCTCGTAGATGTCGGTGATGTCGGCGGCGTCGACTACCTCGGCGGCGAGCTGGGACAGGTAGCGTTCCACCTCGGCCGTGTTGGGCAGGCCCTTGGCCTCCCGGTCGGCGGCCTCCTCCTTGACGATCCAGACCCGAACGTCGCGGAAGTAGTGGATGTCGCGGCGCATCCGCTGGATATCGCCGGCGCGTTCGGCGAAGTCGCGGCTGGTCGCACAGAGGGTGTAGAACCGTTCCAACCGGCCCGCCGAGTCACGGAAACGCCGGTGCAGCGGCTTCGTGCCGGGGTCGACGTCGTTGCCGGTGGTCCGCGGGTTACGCAGGAAGTTGGCGGCCTTCTTCACCGCCCGACGCCAGCGGGTCGGCTCCGTCTCGTCGTCCAGGATCTCCCGCCACTTGACCGGGGTCAGCATGGCATCGAGGACGGAGATCTCGTTGTACACCTCACTGATGGCACGCTCGATCTCCCGGCCGAGGGTCTGGTCCTCCTGGTCGCTGGGCGTGTACTCGGTGAGCGCCTTGCGCAGGTTCTCGGTCAGCGGGGCGTAGCCGACCAGCAGCCCGTCCTGCTTCTCCCGGAACCGGCGGTTGACCCGGGCGAGCGCCTGCATCAGGTTGGCGCCCTTCATGGGCCGGTCCATATAGATGGTGTGGATCGGCGGCGCGTCGTAGCCGGTGAGCAGCATCGAGTGCACGATGAGCAGCTCCAGCTCGTCGTCCGGGTCCTTGGCGCGGGCCTGGATGGTCTTCTGCTGGGACGGGCGCAGGTGGTGCGGGCGTAGCAGCTCCTTGTCGCTGGTCACCCCATGGAAGACGATCTTCATCTTGCCCTTGTCGGCGGCAGGGTTCGCCCACTCGGGCCGCAGCTCCTTGAGGGCGTCGAAGACGCGGACGCAGATCTCCCGGGTTGCGCAGACGAGCATGGCCTTGCCCGGCCCGCCGAGCTGCGGACGCAGGAGTTCGCGTCGCTTTTCCCAGTGCTCGACGAGGTCCTTGGCGAGGGTCTCGACCCGGTCGGGGGCGCCGTAGACGGTGTTCATGGTAGCCGCGTACGCCTCGGCCTTGCGCCGCTCCGCGTCGTCCAGGCTGGCGGTGAGCGTCTCCACCTGCTCGTCGATGCTCTCCGGGTCGATGTCCGGCGGCAGCGACACCGGGATGATCCGCGGCTCGTGGTAGACCCGCACGGTCGCCTCGTCGTCGACGGCGCGCTTGAGGTCGTACACGTCAATGTAGTCGCCGAAGACGGCGCGGGTGTTCACCTCGGCAGTGGCGATCGGGGTGCCGGTGAAGGCGATGAACGTGGCGTGCGGCAGCGCGTCACGCAGGTGCCGGGCGTAGCCATCCAGGCTGTCGTAGTGGCTGCGGTGCGCCTCGTCGACGATCACCAGGATGTTGCGCCGATCGGAAAGGAGCGGATGCGGCCGGCCAGCGTCGCGTTCTTCCTTCGTACGCCCGAACTTCTGCAAGGTGCTGAAGATGATGCCGCCGGCGTTGCGGTTCGACAGCATGTCCCGCAGTTCGGCGCGGGTGTCGGCCTGCTCCGGCTCCTGGCCCAGCAACGTCTGGCTGTCGAGGAACGTGTCGAAGAGTTGGTCATCGAGGTCGTTGCGGTCGGTAAGCACCACAATGGTCGGATTCTTCAGGGCGGGGTGACGGGCGGTCAACGCCGCTGTGCACACCATCTCCTCGGACTTGCCGGAGCCCTGGGTGTGCCAGACGACGCCCGCCTTCCCGTCGCTCCGCGACGCCCGAACGATGCACTCAACGGCACGGACGACCGCGAAGTGCTGGTGTGCCTTCGCAATCCGCTTCGTCTTCGACGTGAAATTGACGAAGCCGCCGGTGAGTTCCAGGAAGCGCCGCTGGTTGAACAGCCCGTAGAGGGCCACGATGAGCGCTTCCGGGCCGTCGTAGTCCGGCGAGGTGGTGTCGACGCGTTCCCCCTCGTCGTCGATGTTCCATGGCGCGAAGTGCTCGTAGGGGGTGAACGGGGTGCCGTACTTCGCGGTGACCCCGTCGGAGATCAAGCACAGGACGGTGTGCCGGAAGGCGAGCGGGAACTCCGCGAGGTACGCCTGAAGTTGGGCGTGCGCGCCCGTCAGGGTGGCGTTCTCGTCGGCGGCGTTCTTCAGCTCGACGATCGCGACCGGCAGACCGTTGAGGTACAGCACGATGTCGAACCGGCGCCGGAAGTCGCCATCGACGATCGTGACCTGGTTGATCGCGCGGTAGACGTTGCGGCCGGGATCGTCCAGGTCGGCCAGACGCACGGTGGGGTTGCGCTCGGCACCGTACGCGTCGGTGTAGGTGATCGAGCGCATGCCGTGGACCAGCCGCTCGTGCGCCGCCCGGTTCTCGGCGAACGCCTCCCGGGAGGCCACGTCGGTGGAGGCCCCCGCCGCGTCGGCGACCGCCGCAGGCGGCAGGTCGGGGTTGAGCCGCTCGATCGCTGCCCGCAGGTCCTCGACGAGCACCAGATCGGCCCAAGTCTGCCGCTGCCCCGACCCCGGCGCGAAATCTTTCCCGGCACCCGGCTCCCACCCGAGCTCACCGAGGTGATCCAGCGCGAGCGCCTCCCAGTCCGCCTCGTTCATCCACCCGCCCGCACTCATCCCAACCCCTCCCCGTGAACCGTTTGCTTACCTAAACTGTTTCTTCGACGATCTTTTCGACGTCCCTCATCCGCAACCGCCCTGACATCAGCTCGGGGAGCAGGGTGTCTCGCAGGTTCCTGAGCGTCATTGACTCTAGTAAGCGATGTTCGATGCCGCGATGAAGCGGTGCAAGCTTTCCTTCAAGTGCTGGCAGTTGGGCATCTGAAATGGACGGAACGGCGACGTGGCTAAACGTCTTCATATTCACCGTGGAGAAGACGGTGCCGTGGGCAATGTTTAGCATTCGGTCGGACGCCGCTCGAATGAGATGGAAGAGTACGCCCGGCGGTATTTGCCCGGGGGTGAAGGCGTAGCATGACTGGTTGAATGAGGATAGGTTGATAACTCTAGCCACCGCGCCCACGGTTCCGCGAGCGGTTAGTACAACCGATCCGGGGGGGACGGGCTTGGCCCGCGTCGTTTGCGCCGCGTCCTCAGTTATCCGCTCCTCCGTCGTTGCTATTACGCCAAAGGAGCTGTTGGCTACATCCTTTGCAGAGGCCCATGGAACAGTGCCGCCCCAGTAGTGGCTGACCGTGCGGTCGGGCGTCGCGCCTAGTACCGGGTTTGCGGTGTCGGCCAGCGATACCCGTGGGCACAGAATGGTCGCTTCCTCAAAAAGGGCGTTGGATAGATCATCTATCGTCCTGGCGATGCGGTCGTTGACCGCAATCTTGTCGTCCAAGACACCCAGGATCGATGCGATCTTTCGCTGCTCCGCGATCGGGGGTACTGACAACTGGAGCCGTCGTTGTTGCGTCAAGGGGACATACGCAGCCATGTCGGTTTCGTTCTCGATCGTGCGCAATTGTGAGATGAAGCCAGGTGACCTGATGGCAAAGAAAAGATACCTGGGGTCGATCACTTCATGATCGAGGCTCCGCCAGAAAGTCGTCTGTGGCGAACAAACGAACGGTTCGCAATCCGCGTCCGCAAATGCGACCTTTCCTACCGTTCCCTTGTGTGAGAGGATCACGTCCTGCGGCTTGCCGATGCCCTTCCTGATCCTCTGCAAGGCAGTTTCGTTGATTCTCTCCGCCTTGTCGAACAGAAGGCGTCCGTTCGCCATATCAGCCGCGCGTATAAAGGAGGTTCCCACATCGCTAAACTCACTCGGACGCGGTCGGTATTCACCGTGGTTGCCGTCTTGAACCAGGAGCTTCCCGGCGGCTTCAAGTTCGGCAGCCACTACAGCCTTGAAACCGGTCACCGCAGCTGCTCCAAGCGCTCTCGGACAATGGCCTGCAGGCGGGCCGATTCGTCGAAGTGGTCGTACAACTCCTTGGTGAGGCGTTCGATGCGCTCCGCGAGCGGCTCGGCGTCCGGGTCCTCTTCGGCTTCGGCAGCGCCGACGTAGCGGCCAGGAGTCAGCACGTAGCCGTGGGCGGCTACCTCGTCGAGCTTTGCCGAGTAGCAGAAGCCGGGCACGTGCTCGTACGTCTGGCCCTTGATCTTGGCGGACTTTGTGCCGCGCCAGGCGTGGTAGGTGTCGGCGATTTTGGCGATGTCGTCGTCGGTGAGGATGCGTTCGGTGCGGTCGACCATGGTGCCGAGGGCGCGGGCGTCGATGAAGAGGATCTCGCCGCGCCGGTCGGTCAGCGCCTTCGCGCCTTGCGGGGTCTTGTCCTTGGTCAGGAACCACAGGCAGGCGGGGATCGCGGTGGTGCGAAACAGGTTCGGCGGGAGGGCGACCATGCAGGCCACCACGTCCGCCTCCACCATCGCGCGACGGATGTCGCCCTCGCCGGACTGCTTGGAGGACATCGAGCCGTTGGCGAGGACGACGCCCGCGCTGCCGCGGTCACCCAGCTTGAAGAGGATCTGCTGGAGCCAGGCGTAGTTGGCGTTGCTCTGCGGCGGCGCCCCGTAGCGCCAGCGCGGGTCGGCCTCGCGGCGAGCCCAGTCGCTCATGTTGAACGGCGGGTTGGCCATGATGAAGTCAGCCCGCCGGTCCGGGTGCTTGTCGTCGGCGAACGTGTCGGCCCAGCGGTCGGCGATGCCCGCAGGGTCCATGCCGTGGATGGCGAGGTTCATCTTCGCCAGCCGCCAAGTGCGCTCGTTGGCTTCCTGCCCGTAGACGGCGATGTCGTGGGTGTGGTCGCGGCCGGCGCGGGCCTCGACGAACTTCTTGGACTGTACGAACATGCCGCCGGATCCGCAGCACGGGTCGTAGACCCGGCCCTCGTAGGGCTCCAGCACCTCGACAAGAACCCGCACCACGCTGGACGGGGTATAGAACTCGCCAGCCCGCTTGCCCTCGGCGCGGGCGAAGCGCTCCAGGAAGTACTCGTACACCTCACCGAGGACGTCCTGTGCCTTCCGGTCGCCGTGGCCGGTGAAGCGGGCGTCACTGATCAGGTCGACGAGTTCCTTCAACCGCTTCTGGTCGACGTTGTCCCGGTTGAAGATCTTCGGGAGGACGCCGGTGAGCGCCAGGTTCTCGCGCATGATCGCGTCCATGGCGTTGTCGAGCAGCTCGCCGACGCCGCTGGGTGCGTTTTCCACCAGGTAGTCCCAGCGGGCGTTCTCCGGAACCCAGAAGACATTGGCGCTGGTGTACTCGTCACGTTCGTCGAGGAACTCGGCGCGGCGGTTCTCCGGGATGTCGGAGAGACTGTCGGCGATCTGGTCGCGGCGCTCGGCGAACGCGTCGGAGACGTACTTGAGGAAGACCAGGCCGAGGACGAACTCCTTGTACTGCGCGGCGTCCATGGAGCCGCGCAACTTGTCGGCGGCCTTCCACAGGATGTCCTGGATCTGCTTGGTGCTCGACATGCCGGGCAGCTCGCCTTGTCCGTTGGCACGTTTGCGTGGGGGCACTGTGTGTTCCGTTCTCTCGTTCAGGAGTTCGTACCGTACAGAGTCGTGAGGGTGCCGTCGACGAAGCCGGTTACGGCGAGGTCCCGAAGCTCGGCGAGTAGGCCGGCTTGCCGCTGCAGTAGGCGCTCGCGCTCGCCGAGGCGGCGCAGCACCTCGTCCAGGCGGACCGCCTCGTCCCGGCTCAGGTCAGGGATAGTCACGTCCCGTAACCGTGGACCGCGAACCGCACCAGGGCTGCGCGTGGTGTTGCGTGCGGTGTCGAGCAGCGCCTTCAGTACTCGCGGAGTGAGGGCGTCGTCGGGGGAGACGCGCAGGCCGCGAGCCGGGAACTCGATCACCGCAAAGCCGTCCTCGTCGAGAAAGACACCGAACTGGGGGACCGTGGTGACTACGAGATCACCCGGTTCGGTGAGACCGACGTGGGGGTACTCAGCGGCGAGCGTGAGCCGGTCCATCCAGCGCTTGGACGACTGCGCGATGACCTCCGTGGCACCGATGACTCGGTGGTGACCCCGCGCTCCGACATGCTCGGGGGACAGGCGGTGGCCGGGAAGGGGGCGGACCCGGCGAGCGGTGCGCAGCGCGCCGATGGGGAGTTCCTTCGGGCGGCTTCCGTCGCGTTGTGCCGCCCCGGTGCTAAGGGGACCGTGTTCCTTCGCGTACCGGATGGCCTCGTGCTCCGCGTCGGTGAGGCGACCCTCGATCTCGCCGATCAGCGCGGGGCGGTCGGCAGCCAAGTGGGCGCGCATGGTGACCGAGGCCGGGCCCGGCGGTCGCAGCGCCTCCCCGCGGCGCAGGTCGAGGGCATCGAGCGGGACTACCCAGCCGGTTCGCGGGTCGTGACCGTCGCGCCGGTAGCCCTCGGCCCGCCACAACAGGATGTCCTCGGCCGCGGCCTCCGCGACGCGCTGATCGAGCGCAGCGCCACTGAGATCGGCGAGTAACAGACGGCCCTGGGCGGCTGGAACCGGGTCGCGGGTGAGCAGCCACAGGGCCGCGGAGTGGCCGGGGCGAGCCGGAAAGATGCCGCCGGGCAGTCGTACCACCGCCTCGACGAGACCGCTGGTCAGCAGGTCGGCCCGCTTGGCGATCGCGTTGGTGTCGCGCAGGGCGTCGACCAGGCTGGCGGCGGGGCCGACCACGACGGCGGTGCAGCCGGGGCCGAGCCGGTCGGCGATGTCGCTGATCTTGTCGAGGTCTTCGGCCGGGTCGCGCTGCTCGGTCGGCTGGTAGGGCAGCCGGGTCACAATTACGTCTACGTCGGCGAACTCGTCGTTCAGCTCGTCCGGAACCACCTCGATGTTGAACTCGAGGACACCGGCCAGTAGCAGCCGGCGGCGGATCAGGCGGGCCAGCGCCGGATCCGGCTGAGCGGCGTTGAAACTAAGCGCCTCAGGCTCCTGGTCGTTCAATACCGCGGCGAGCAGGTCGCCCGAGCCTGCGAATGGGTCACCGACCGTGATTCGACTTCGGGCGCGTAACCGGCCCGGCACGTCGGCGGCCAGGCGGATCAGAGTGACCAGGTGCGGGGTAAGTGCGTCGGCATTCAGCTCCGGCCAGCCGAGGCGGGCGGCGCTGGCCAGCAGGAACCGGTATGCCCGGCCGACCTCATAGGCACCCTCGATCAGATGCTCGACCATTCCTGGAAGATCGGCCAGGGCGGGCGCGTCCTGCAGGTCTGAGAGGAGGAATTCGTCCTCCGGGTCGAACCGGCGGGCCACCTTCACCGGATCGGCCGGCAGGACCTGGCCGGACATCTCGCGCAGGCAGAGAGCGGCGCCCAAGGAGAGCACCAGGCGGCGGCCGCCGTGCTCACGGGCGTACGCGGTGAGGGTGTGCAAAGCGCGCTCGGCGCGCAAGGTCTCCGGATCCGTGTTGCCCAGTTTGCGGTCCAGCAGCCAGTTCAGGGCCGCGTCGGCGGGGAAGAGCAACTGACCGCCGGCGCCGGGCACCGGGGCGGGGAAGTCGGGGTACCGGCGCCGCCAAGTCGTCACCACCGGGCGCTCGACCTGCGCCAACTGGGCGATTTCGCCCGACGACATGAGCTCGGACATCATGCTCTTCACCTCCTCCTGATCGAGGAGCTCCACTGTAGTCGTGCGTCCCTTGATGTCAGCCTGCGAAGCTTGATAACTGGGCTTATCAAAAAGCCTTTTGCCTAGCGGGCCGTTGTAGCAGTTCCCTGAGTCAGCCGTAGCGCGAGGTCTGGCTGAGCAACAGGACAGAAGATCAAGATCGGCATCAAGATCACCGAGATCGAACGGCAGGGCTGAGACTGTGCAGTACTTCGTGGGCACCTACGGGCGGACCGACCACTCGTGGCTCGGAGAGCACCCCGAGATCAAACGACACTTCAAGGAAGATCCACAGGACTGGCTGGCCGTCTTTCCCTATGAAGTGGCGTTGCGCGACGTGGAGCTGATCAAGGCGGTCGTCGAGCCGAAGACGTTGGGGGAGGTGCGCCGGTCGCCGCTTCCCCTTCCGCTCGTCAAGGCCGTGTTCGACGAGCGAGCGGCCATGGACGGCGAGCCGCCGTTCGATGACCTAGGCGACGACGTCCCGTTCGACTGGTATGACGAACTCGACGTCTACTGGCAGCCGGATCCGCAGCTGCGTACGGCGAATCTGGCGCCGCCTGGCCTGCTCGCCGCCTTCGGCCAGGAGGACCGCGGGTACGGCATGGACTACGAGCCGGCGACGTGGTTGCCGCTCGGAGACCAGACGCCATCGAGGCGGCGCTGCGTAAGCTGGGACACGAGATCGTCTACGACGACACCATCCTGAACCGCTACCTGGCCTGAGTCGGCCAGCGTCCACGGCCGGCCTGCCATCCAGGCCCAACTCTGGACGGGCAGCGCCTTAAGACCGTCCGGATGGCCGAGCGTGGAGGCAGCCGTGTCGCCTCTAGGTTCGACTGATCTTTACGGACGATGACATCACTCTGCTTCGGCACCGTACGCACCGCGACCGCTGCCAGAAGCCGCCGTGGCGGTGATGGGGCGAGGGACAGCTGGCGGACATCGCCCGCGAGCTGGTGAAGTCCGTCCGTCGGTCCATCAACGTCGACTGGACCTCCTGCGACGACGTATGCGCCAAGCTCCGCTTGACCGTCAAGCGTCTGCTGGCCGTGCATCGCCTTCCGCCGGACGCAGCCGCTGATGCGACCCAGCGCGTTCCGATGTGGACAGATACGTTTGCTGAGGACTGGTCTGCCGGGCCAGACCGGGGATATCCGCAGGAGGACTAGTGATGGACGATGACGAGCAGAAAGCCCGGGACAGGAGGATCCGCCAGGCTCTGCTGCGGGGGAACTGGGCGTCCTCGCACGCAGGCCGGCTGAAGATCAACGAGGAGGTGCTGGGAGTGATGAAGGCCATTGAGAGATGGGTCGCCCCTCGAGAGCCTGACTTCGTTGATATCCGGTACGGCACGTCGCTCTCGCACCGACACCCGCTCGTCACCGCAGTGCGGGACGCAGGCGAAGAGCTGCGAAAGCACTGCCAGGACGTGGGTGACCACATTTTGGCGGTGGACGATGGTCTCGTGGAGCTCGACCCCGATTTCGATCTCATGTGGTTGGAAGTCGAACACGCCGTGGCGGATCTTCAGCAGGCCACTCGTGCTCGCGATCGCCTGCACGACCAGCTTCGCGAGCCCTGCATGGAGTTGCTTTCCCAGGCGGACCACCAGCAGCTCATGTCGGAGATGCTGGGCAGGGCGGCCGCAAGCTTGGCTGGCGAACAGTACGTACCCGAAACCGAATAGGCTACGGCCGGACCGCCATCAGGGTCCGGCCGTGGACAGGCAGCGCTTCAAGACCATACGGATGGCCGAGTGTCAGGTGCCGGTGTCGCCTCTAAGTTTGAGTTGATCTCCATGAACGATGACATCACTCTGCTCCGGCACGCACCGTGACAGCTGCCCGGAGTCGCGGCTGAGAACGCCCCGTGGCCTTTCGGTCGTCCGGCGGTCGACGTGCCCGGGTGCACATGGAGCGTTGACTTCTCGACGAGCGCCTGCTCAGCGGCGCGGTAACAAGACCTGAGACGTGTAGTACGGATGGAGAAATTTGAAATGGGTGGCGGCGCCGGCATGACCGAGAACCTTCCGGCGCAGGATCGGCTGCTGCAGGCGACCATCCGTCAATGGCGTGACAGTCTCATCAACCTTTCCGGCACGAACCGGCTCCTCAACTTCCGACTGAGCAAGTCGGGGGCGGTCCGGGTGCTCGAACCGGCCGCCACGAATGTCCTGGCCACTCTGAACGCAGGACGCTACTTCCGGTTCCGTCCCGCAGAGGAGGGCAACGACGAGTCCGAGACAATACCGACCGAACCGCGCCACGCCCTCCCCACAGCTGACCTCGGCAGGCCGGGCAAGGCTTTCCGGGTCGACGTCCTCCGCACGGACAAGCCGGTCAGTGATCTGAGCTCGGCACTTCGCAACCTCATGCGTCGATCGAACCAGGAGTTTCTGGACCGAGGACTATGGATCCTCTATCTCGCCTTCGGCTCGCTCACCTGGACCGACGGTGACAAGGCGCGATACACCAGCCCGCTGCTGCTCGTCCCGGTCCGGCTCGTTCCGACCGGGCCACGACAGCTGCCCTTGCTGCAGCGTGCGGACGAAGATCCAGTCGTCAACCCAGCGCTCACGCTGAGGCTCAACCAACTCATGGTCACGCTGCCATCCGTCGACGACCTCGAGGACGTCACCTACGCCGACTTCCTGGCGGAGGCGCGCGCCGCCGTGGCCGGGCACGCCGGTTGGCGAGTCAACGACGAGGTCACCCTCTCCTACTTTTCATTCGCCAAGGAGGCGATGTACCGAGACCTACTCGACAACGAGGCATCTGTCGCCGGACATCCGGTGATCCAAGGGCTGGCAACGGGTGGGCGAGGCTCGGGCGATGGCGGATTCCTCTTCGACGAGCTGACCGAAGACCGGATAGACCAGGACATGCCGGCGGAGCAGATCCCGCTGGTGCTTGACGCTGACTCCTCGCAGCGCGCCAGCGTCGCTGCCGCGCTGGCGGGCCGCTCGTTCGTCATGGATGGCCCGCCCGGGACCGGGAAGTCGCAGACCATCGCCAACATGATCGGAGCGCTGCTGCACGCCGGTAAGCGGGTGCTGTTCGTTTCCGAGAAGGCTGCGGCGCTCGAAGTGGTCCGGAACCGGCTCCACGACGTCGGGCTCAGCGCCTACCTGCTCGAGCTGCACTCGCACAAGGCGACGAGAAAGGAGGTCGCTTCGGCCCTGGGGCAGGCGTTGGAGACCGTTCCGGTCGCCCCGAGCGGGATGAACGACATCGATCTGGACAATGCTCGACGCCGGCGGGAGGAGCTGAACGCGTACGCCGAGGCTATGAACGTGCCGCGGGCGCCGCTCAACTACTCGCTGCACGAAGTCCTCGGCATGATCGCCAACTTGCACGACGTGCCCGCCGCGCCGATGAGTGGCATCGCGCCGGTCGACTTGACGGTCGAGATGTTCGGCACTGTGCGGGCCACCGCTGCCGCACTGGCCCGGGCCTGGCGACCTGCTAGCCAGGGACATTCGTTCGCCTGGCGCGGCGTCACGCATCGCGGCTCCCTAGACGCCCGTCTCTACGCAGCCGCGTCGGCGCTCGACGCGTTGGCCGGTGTCACCGCGGCTCATGCGTCACTGGCCGCCGCGTTCGACGTCAGCCGGTTGTGCCAGGCGCCCGACCTCACGCGCATCGTCGCTCACTGCGCGGTACGGCCATCTGGCGTGCTGCAGCAGTGGCTGACCGCTGCTCAGCTCGACTCGGCCAAGGCATCCGCGGATCGTCTCGCTACGGAACTCCGGGAGCTTGCCGACCGGCAGGAAGCGGCCAACCGTGCCGCAGGTGCTTCCTGGTCCGAGCTCCCCACCGCGGACAGAACGCCGGATCTCGACACTTCCTCGCTGGAAAGTCTTACGGTCGCGCCGCTGCACCTGGCATCCCTCACCTCGCAGCAGGCGACGGTGCTTGCCGAGACGTTCGAGCGCGACGCCGAGACACTACGGACCGCCGCGCGCGCGCTCGGTGGGCTGGCCGTCATGCTCGGCCTGCCGCCCGTCGTGTCGTTCGACGATGCCGAGGCGACCCTGGCGGTGGCCGGTCTCGGTCGCAGCGACAGCCGTCCTGAACGTGCGTGGCTCTCGGCCGAGGGCCACGCTGCCGCCATCCGGGCCGCGCAGGCGCTTCAGAAGGCTATCGCCGCACTGCTTGAGGCGCATAAGGCGGCGGCAGGACACTACACCGATGCCGCACTCGTGGCCGACGTCGAAGGCTTGGCGCACCGCTTCACGCATGAGCACCGGGGTCTGAAGAAGCTCAGCGGCGCCTACCGCGCCGACAAGCGTGCTCTAGCGGCGTTCACCCGTGCGGGGGTGGAATGGCAGACGGCGCGTGATCAGCTGACGTTGGCGATTGCCTGGAAGCAGGCTGCGGCCGCCTTCAACGAGGCGGAGAGTCGGTATGCGTCGGCTCTCGGCACCTACTACGACGGCCGCTCCACTGACTTCGACCTGATCGCCCGGGCGTTGGCCACCGCGGACAGTGCGATTCGCCAGGCCCGCACCGCGGATCTGGCGAAGCTTGCCGATCACATCGCCCGTGACGCGATCCCCAACACCAGCGTGCTTTCCGTCGCCGACGAAACACGCGCGCGGCTGCAGGACTGGCGGTCGCGTCTGGCGCCGGAGCCGCTGCCTGCTGCACGGCCCGAGCTCGTGCTGCTTCCGATCATGCAGGCAGCCGAATGGTTGCACACCCACCTGGCCCCGCTGTGGTCGGCGGCTGCGCTGGCAGGGGCGGTCAGCAAGGCGACGAACCGGCAGCTGACTCTCGCCGAGTCTCGCCACCTGCTCGAGCTGCGCGCGTCTGTTGACGCCGCCTACACCGTGCTTGCGGCACACGACCAGGGCTACTCGGCGATCCTCGGTTCTCTGTACGCCGGTGAGCGGACTGATTTGACGGCGGTGTACACGGCCTTGGACTGGACGGCGCAGATGCGCGCCTGCAGGAAGGGCATCGACACGCCCTTGACTGCCAGCCAGGTTGAGGCGCTGGAGAGCGTCGTCCATACGCCACAGTTGGGCGACATCGAACGACGATGGGCCGGGGCGCGCGCCGAGCTGCTGGCGGCCTTCGAACCCGGCAGGCACGCGGAACTGGGTTCTGAACTCGACGACTACACGGAGGCGGACGACCTCATCGCGGCACTGCGCGAAGACAGCGCCGGACAGGACGAGTGGTTCGCGTATCAAGGCGCCCGCGCTGAGCTCGTCGCCGTAGGACTCGAGACCGCCATCGATTTCTGCATTACGGAGGGCTTGAGCGCCGAGCAGGTGCCGCTGGTGCTCGAGCGCGCCCTGCTGCAGGAGTGGGCCGACCATCACCTGCATCAGGATGCGGCCCTACGCGTCGTGCGGGCCGAGGATCGCGACTCACTCGTGACCGAATACCGTAGCCTGGACCGCGCGCTCATCGCGGCGGCGACCTCGCGGATCATCACAGCCTGCAATGCGCGCCGGCCCCGCAACAATCTGGGCGAGTCCGGTGTCATCCGCCGCGAAGCCGGCAAGAAGAAGAAGCACATGCCGGTGCGGCTGCTGTTGGAGCGTACGCGCCATGTCACCCAGGCAATCAAGCCGTGCTTCATGATGTCGCCGCTGGCGGTCAGCCAGTATCTCCCGTCGGACATGCGATTTGACGTCGTCATCTTCGACGAGGCCAGTCAGGTCGCACCCGCCGACGCCGTCAACTGCATCTATCGAGGTGCCGCCCTGATCACGGCGGGTGACCAGAAGCAGCTCCCGCCGACCAGCTTCTTCACCGCCGGCGTCGCCGACGACAGCGATGAGTGGGATGAGGAAGCCGAGGACGGCGTTGACTTCGAGTCCGTCCTCGACCTCATGAAGGGTTCTGCTGAGTTCCGCGCGCTCACGCTGCGCTGGCACTACCGGTCGCGGCATGAGGCGCTCATTGCCTTCTCGAACTCGTCGTTCTACAAGGGCCGGCTCATCACGTTCCCCGGCGCCGAGGACGTCGGGCCTGACGTGGGCGTGGAGCTGTTCCATGTCGCCGGCACCTACCGGCGTGGTTCGTCCCGCGACAATCCCACCGAGGCCGCCAAGGTTGCGGAGAGGGTCATTCACCACTTCGTCACCCGCCCGCACCTCACGCTCGGTGTGGTCAGCTTCTCCGAGGCGCAGGCTGCGGCGATCGAACACGCCGTGGATCAGGCACGCCAGGACCGGCCGGAGCTCGACAAGTTCTTCACCGACGATCGGCTTGATGGCTTCTTCGTCAAGAACCTGGAGTCGGTGCAGGGCGACGAGCGCGACGTGATGATCTTCTCGATCGGGTATGGGCCGGACGAGGCCGGCAAGACGACGATGAACTTCGGCCCGCTGAACCGGGCCGGCGGGTGGCGGCGATTGAATGTCGCCATCACACGGGCGCGCTTCCGCAACGAAGTCGTCACCAGCGTGCGGGCTTCGGACATCGTTGCTGCTGCTGGTAGCGAAGGGCTGCGGCATCTGCGCCGCTATTTGGACTATGCCGAACGTGGCATTGCGGCCCTGGCGCTGGACACCAGCACCGGCGGTGATGCCGAATCACCGTTCGAGGAGTCGGTCATCAACGTGATCCGCTCCTGGGGCTACGAGGTGACGCCGCAGGTCGGCGCCGCCGGCTACCGGATCGACATTGGGGTGCGTCATCCGGACCGGCCCGGCGTCTACGTGTTGGGCGTCGAGTGCGACGGGTTCCAGTACCACTCATCCAAGGTCGCCCGGGACAGGGACCGGCTGCGTGACCAAGTGCTGCGCGGCCTCGGGTGGCGGTTGCACCGGATCTGGGGCACCGCGTGGTATCGCAATCGGCTTGGCGAGGAAGTGCGCCTGCGTGCCGCGATTGAGAAGGCCGTCGCCGCCCCAGTGCGTGGGCTCCTGTCCAGTCTGGAAGAGGCGATCGAGCGGTCCGCCGTCACCATCGAGGCCGCGACCCTCGACGTGCAACCGACTTGGGTGAAGCCGTACCGGACGGCGATGGTTGATCGTCTGCCGTACTGGGCGGATCCGGGCGAACGCGGGAGCGTGCACGCCATGCGGGTCGGCGTCGCCGAGGTCGCCACCGTCGAAGGGCCGGTGCACATCACGGTCATGCACCAGAGGTTGCGCGAGTGCTGGGGCATCGGTCGGATCGGGTCGCGGATCCGAGACAACATCGATGCCGCGATCAGCCAAGCCGGTCTCGATCGTGACGGGGATTTCGTGCGTGTCCGCGGCGCCGTGGTGCGCGAAGTTCGTAGCCCCGTGTATGCCTGCAGCCGCAGCGTGGAGCAGGTCCACGACGACGAGCTGGCGCTCGCCTTGGCCAATCTCGTCCGGGACACAGGTGGTGTGGCCCGTGACGAGTTGAGCACACACGTGGCCAAGCTGTACGGGTGGAACCGGCGTGGACCGGACATTTCCCGACGGCTTGAACAACTCATCGAGCGCATGGTCGCGGACGGCGTGCTCATCACCAGCGGTCACAGCTTGTCAGTCGATCCCTATCAACCGGATAAGCCGTGAGGACGTAGCATCATGCTCGCCGAGCGGCATACATTTGATAACCGGTCTATCGCAATCGCAGATGAGTAGCGGCCACTTGTCGTTTTCACAAGCGCCGACGACATGAGGGGGCTTGATGGGCGACGGCAGGTGGTCCGTCAAGATGGGTTGCTGAGATTCGCTGTCGACGGCATGTATCGAGTGCGGGAGCATTCGCGGAGGCAAAGGTGGTGGGAGTCGTTGAGGGCTGTCGGGCCGACGCCAACGCCGCTGAGCGATCCTTAACACGACTCGCACTGTGGTCGTCTCGCGTCCGCCCTTACGGCGTCGAGATCTCAAACGGCGGTTGATGTATTAGGACACTTTGTAGCGACGGTACCTCTGGGCGGGGAGGCTCCAGACGGGCAGTGTGACGCTGGGCTCAGCCGCTGGCTGTCGGAGCCCCCCGTTAGGATTTTGGAAGACAAGACAGATCTGAGGACGGAAACCAGAGCATGGGCTACAAGAACGAACTGAAATCAAACAGGCGCTTGGGATCGAGTCCTGGAGGAACATCTCCAAAGACAAGATGATCAGGTTTGCGGCCATGATGCCTGACATGGACACAGAGGTGGCTCTAAAGATCGTTGAGCAGTTCCCGGTGTTCAAGGATTTTGCCGTGGATGCTGTGGATGCGATGGAGAAGGCGCATGAGTCCACGCTCTCGGCCAACAAGCAAAGCCAGGAGCATGTCCATCGGGCCTTCCAGGAGATCAGGGATATCCTCAAGGGTGAACTCGGCAAGGGTGACCTGAGTTGGGAAGAGAAAAAGTTTCTCATCGAGCAAATCCAGGAAACCGGAAAGCTGGAGTTCCAGAAAGACAGCGAGAACAAGCAGTTCTTGGATGGAATGCTGAAGAAGGTGCTAGTTGGCGCTGGTGCCGCAGTTGCCCTGGGCGTGGTCTTTGTCGGCGGCAAGCTAATGGCCGAAAGCAAGGACAGTCCCGAAGGCTCCTTGTAGGCATGACCCAGATTGATTTAGCAGGGTCGCTGGCCGTCTGGCCGGTGACTTCGCCCCCTCGTTCCGCTGGTTGCCCCGCGGTCCGACGTGGCTCCGCCCGCACAAACTGGTCAGCGACACGCGTCACCGCCTCGTCTAGGGTGACCCCCACCCGGCGGGGTCTACGCTGTGGCCCGCGGCCACCGCGCGATCTTCGGTTGCTTTCGCAAACCATCGATGATCAACGCGGTGGCCGTCTTCATGTCTGCGCCATGCCCAACGCCGAAGCCAAGTGACGTGGGAGTATTAGGTGCTGATTAGCTGGCGGAATAGCTCCATTTGGTCGCGGTGACGAAGGCGGACCAGTTTTCCGACCTAAAAGCAAGGACGGGGCCAGTGTGGTCTTTGGAGTCGCGGACGGCAACTATGCCGGGCATGTTGGTGGCCACCTCGACACAGTTGCCGCCGTTGCCGCCGCTGCGAGTGCTCTTGCGCCAGACGGCGCCGGTCAGGTCAGTCATGCCGCAGCTCCCCGATGATCCCCTTGATCATGTCGGTTGATTGTGCCTTATCGAGGGCAAGCGCATCGAGACTCTTCCAGGCGGCCCGGTAGGCAGCCAGCTCGTCGGGCTTGTCGAGATACAGCGCTCCGGTCAGGGACTCGCTGTAGGCAACTGAGGGCTCCAGTGCAGCCCGACCGCCTTTTGTGGCGGGGAAGTCGAGGATGACGAAGGAGCCGGCGACCGCGCCGGAATGCGGTCCGGCGGCGAAGGGCAGCACGCGCACGCTGACGTTGGGCAGATTGGCGACCTCCAGGAGTTGACCGAGCTGCCCGATCATCACGCCGCGACCACCGACGGTGCGGCGGAGTACCGCCTCCGACAGGATCGCATCGAGTTGCGGTGGCTGGGGGAGCCGTCGAGTGAGCAGCCCTTGGCGTTGCCGCCGCACTTCGACGGCCCGTTCGCGCTCCTCCTCGCTGAGCGAAGGGCGGTCGAGTCGGGCGAGCCCGAGGGCGTACTGGCGAGTCTGCAGCAGCCCGGGGATCAGCGTCTCCTCGTACTGCCTGAGATGGGCAGCGGCGGATTCCAGGCCGACGTACAGCTCGAACCAGCTCGGGACCGCGTCTCCGTACGCGTGCCACCAGCCCTTGGACTTCGTCTCCGTGGCGAGCCCGCGCATCGCCTCGGTCATCTCGGCGGACACCCCGTACAGCTCGCACATCGCCTTGACGTCGAGCACCCGCACCGGACCCATGCCGCATTCGATCCGCCAGATCTTCTGTCGGCTGTATTCGAGGGCCTCGGCGGCGGCGTCGAGGGTCACGCCCGCCTCGGTGCGGTATTGGCGTAGCAGCCGGCCGAGTTGCCGGCGCGGCACGGTCGATCCGACGTCCTCGGTCACCCGGACACTCCTTGATTCCATCGCGCAACACTGCGTCACCCCGTCATGTAACAGCTATCGGTGGCAGCAAAGAAAGTCAATACCTTTGGGAAGAATTCTGGTGTGGAACGTTGCTTCGCTGCTGCGCACCGTCACAGGATGACCACAGGCCCTGGTGTCGTACCGCTGATCGAAGCTGCGGCGGCAGGGCGGGGTGGCCCGTGCGTGCGGGGAGGGCGGACGGGCCACCCCTTCCAGTCCACGAGGGAGAGGCAGGCAGCAGATGAGCGTCCGCAACCAGCGACCGGGAGCGACCTATCGCTCCTCGGCGTACACCAGTCTGCTGCCGTGGCAGGTGCGCGAGCGTCGCTTCAAGTCGGTCGGGCTCGGACGCCGCGGCCTGGAACCGGTCGACATCTACGACTTCCTCGACCGCGTCGCCGGCGACATGGCCAACGTCTACGCCGCCCTGGCCGCCAGCCGCCGGGAGACCGCCGTCCTCAAGGACGCGCTGCGCCGCTGGCGGTCCGAGCAGCCTCGCGTCCGCGCCGACCGGGGACACGAGGCATGACCCAGCGGTACGTCATCCACCTGCCCGTCGCCGCCGCCGACCTGCCGGCCGCGCAGCGGCTGGCCCGGGTGATCAGCCGTTGGCTGCTGGTGCTGCCGCAGGCCGACCCGGGGGAGACCACCGTTTCGGAAGAGGACAACCAGCACGTACGCCACCGGGTCTTCTGCGACCTGCGGATGCCCGGTGGCCGGCGCTGCCTGCTCCGTGCCGACCACGCCGGCGCCTGCTCACGCCGCCTGCCCCGGTGAGGGCGGACGCACTGGCTGCGGGGCCAGCCCTGACGCCCAGCGGTAGCCGAGGATCCGCCGGCTCCGGTCCCCGCCGCGACTGGCTCCGTGAGTCCACGTCCGTCCTACGGGCCAGCGGGGACCAAGCGTCCGAACCGCCCGTCGAAGTACTCGACGGTGTACCGGCCTAAGAGTTCGGCGGCGAGACGTCGGGCCAGCTCGTGCCCGGCGGCGTAGAAGTCCGCCTCTCGGTCTGCGCCGGGGAATCCGGATGAGGCTGGATCATCCCGGTCCAACGTGTCGTCGTAGGTCTGTGCCCATTGCGACAGCGACGTCGCCAGTCCGTCCGAGATCGGCAGCTCGGCAGGATCGACGTTGTCGACTCCGGTGGATCCAGTCAGCCATGTCGGGTAACACTCGTAGTCCGCCATGACTCGCACACGGTGGGCGTGGTGTCGACAAGTGACGGGAAGCTGGAAGCTCAGTGCCGGTTCCGTTTCACGGGAGTGGAGGGAACGGGGCCTGGTGGAATCCGAGGATGCGCATCGCTTCTTTGCTGGCCGCGCGCAGTTCCTCGATCTGAAGGGTGGGAACTCGATAGTTGTTGGCCCGTATGGAGGCCAGGAAATCCTCGGGAAGGCCCACATGGTAGGTGGCCACGTAGAACCGTAGGTCCTCGCGCCAGATCCATTCGCCGTCGGTCATCACCGACGCCCCACCGATGATGAATTTCTCACTCCCCAGTACGTCTGACTCGGCCCCCATCACGTCGATCAGGTCGTGGCCGTCGCGTAGGTATTGGATCACCAGAGCGGCGTCCGGCAGCGGAGCTCCGTCGAGATGGTCTTTGATGCTCTCCGCGTAGACCTCAACCGGGTTCGGTCCGAGCTCGCAGAAGAAGCCAACAGTCTTCATCAATATCCCTTCGCTTCGAAGGTCACCCATGTGCCCCCGTCGGCCACGGTGGGGGGCTCCGGTTCCGCCGCCCACCGGTTCGTGCCCACCCTTTCTGTCGGAGCTACCACGCTGACGCCGAGCTCGTCGGCGACCTGCTGGGCGAGCGGCACGGAGTTGAGCGCCTTCGGGTCGATCACTCCGGAGTGGCAGGAAATGAGCCTGACGGGCCCCCCGTTGTAGGCGGGGTTCTCCTTGAGTGCCGTGACGATCTGTGCCGCACTGGTCGGAACCCCGTTCATGTCAGCCCCCTCGGCGGAGACCTTACCGGGGACGAAGAAGCCCTTGTCGGTCCCGTGTACGACGACATCATGGTGGCCCTCAAGAGGGAGAACCTTCTCCATGTTTCGCATCGTTCTCGCGTCGTACCCGATCACCGTGGAATGGTTTGTGTGATACACCGGATCGCCTGCGGGCAGGAACGAATCTGGTGGTTGCTGCGGTGCGGTCGGTCGGTCCTCCGGGTTCGCCCAGTCCCGGCGTCTCCCCATGCGGTCGGAGGGACCGATCCCCGCGATCCGGTTGAGCGCCTGCTTCAGCTTCTCGATCAGGTCGCCGAGCCGCCGGATCTCCGGCATTAACCGCCGCATGCTCGCCAGCAGCCCTCGTAGCAGCCGCGCGATCCGCGCCGCCCACGACGCCACCAGCGTCGTCACCTGCTCCACCACCAGCGGCGCGGCAAGCCCGCCGGTGATGACCAGTTCGCCCGCGTACACGATGAGCCGGGATACGCAGGTGGCGATGGCGTCGCGGACCAGCAGCCGGACGGCGGCGACCAGGCCGGCGGCTCCTTCGGTGATGGCGGCGAGCGTGTCGGCGCCCTGGGCGAGCCCGCCGATGGCCTGCTGCTGCTCGGCGGCCCAGGCCCGGTAGGCGGGTCCGGCGCCGCCACCCCAACCCGGGACGTCGGTGCGGACGGCGGTGGCCAGGTCGGCGGCTTCCCTGCGCAGCGACGCGGCGACGTTGCGCCAGGTCTGGGCGTGGGCGGTGATCTGCGCGGGGTCACCGGCGAGCCAGTCCAGTGCCTCGCTGAGCGGCTTGACGTGTTCGATCAGCCAGGCGATGCCGTACTGGAGCAGCGCGCCGACCGGGTCGGAGACGAAGGCGAGGGCGTCCAGTCCGGCGCTCACGACGCCGAGGGTGCCGTCGATCCAGCTGCCGTTGCGGACGCCCTGGGCGATGAGCTCGATGTCTTCGCAGATCCAGATGCCGGCCCAGGCGCTGGGTGGGGTCTCGGCGGCGGCGGCGACGAGCGGGTTGGTGGTCACCGGTCGTGCCGTGTCCGTTGCAGCGACCGCTCGGCCCGAGCGTCGGCGGCCCGGTAGCGGTCGGCGCCGGTCCGCAGTCTGTCGGCGGTGTCGCGCACCGAGCCGGCCGCGGTGCCGATGCCCTGGACCAGGGTCTGCTGGAGGCCGTCGAGCAGCGCCGGCATGACCGCGCAGAGCCGCCCGTACGCCTCGGCTCCCAACCGGACGTGCTGGCCGGCCTGGCGGGCGGTGTCGAGGCTGTCGGCGCGGCGGTCGAGGCGCGCGGCGTGGCGGGTCAGGTCGTCGGGGTCGACCTGGATGCCGTCAGCGCCGGGCATCCGGTGTGTCCCGGTCGGGATCCAGCCGGCAGCGGTACGACTCGACCAGCGCCGTCGCTGTCGGATCCTCGGCGCCGAGGACGCCCGTGGTCGCCTCGGTGATTCTGCTCAGGAGGTCGGCGTGAGCGGCTCGGGTGGTCGCGAGGATCTGCCGGGCGGTGTGCGCCCCTGAGTGTTGTCGGGTTCGTTCGTCCAGCCGCAGGTCGACCAGCAGGCCCGACGAGTCGACGGTGATCTCGATCGTCCGATCGGGGTTGCTCGCCGTGCCGCGCATCGCCTGCACCCGCGAGGCCAGCTCCTTGGCCCGGGCCGCCCGGTCCGCGATGGACGCTTCCCAGTCGTCGAGCCGGCGCGTTGCCTCGTCCAGCGCGGCTTCGTCCGCCCACATGCCTGACCCTCCCCAGGGCATCGACGCCGACCGGTCGGTGTCGCCGTCACGCTATCAATCGGTGGCGCTGCGTGGTGTTCCGCTGAGGTTGCCTTGCTGCGGCTTCTGCTGTGGTGCTCGACGGTCCTGCAATGGCGGGGCATCTTCCGACTCACGGCGGATCCGGCCGTGCCCCTTTCGGCGACCCCCGCCTTGCTTTCCTTTCGGGGATTGGCCGGATTGCGATCCCAGTCGGCGTAGCGGGCAATCCACTGTAGACACATGCCTGAGGCCCGAAGTGTGGACGATCGATAGGTTGGTCGCATGGCATACGGGAGCTACACCGCCGACGGCAGCTACTGGACGGTGCGTAAGCACGGCTCGACCTTCTGGGTCGTACGCATCAGGAATGAGAACGGAACCTATCGGCGGTTGGAGTGGTGGGGTGGCTACCGGCATGCAGGTCACGCGGCGCGTGCAGCTGCACAGCTGGCCTATCGACAGGCCCGGGAGGACGTGGTGAAGGAACTGCGCGGCAGCCTGCACAAGGAGCTGGAGCGTGTCGGCCTCGGTGCCCTGCCCACGCCCGCCCCGCTGCGCCCGGATGCGTCGGTGCTGCCGCCCGACGAGGAATCGTCCGACGCCGAGGAGTGACGGCTGGCTGCGTGCGCGGGCTCGCGTACATCTCGAGGTGTTGCCGGCGGCGTGCTGAGCGCCGCCGGTCGGCGGCGCGGACGACGAGGATGGTGCGCCCACGGCCCACCTCCCACGGTCGACGGGCGTACGGCTGTGGGCTTCTCCGCGAATCCGCCGACCTGCCAGGAGGCGGCCTACCGGGACGGCAGCGGGGCGGCCGGGCGGACCGCGGTGAACTGGGAGTGCTCGTACCGGGTGGCGGAGAGCAGCAGTAGCCACTCGTCGCAGCCCTGCCACGGGTAGAGGTCGGCGGCACCGCCGCGTACGACGCGGGGCCCGTCGCCGGTGCGTGGCCGGGCGTCCGCCGGCGCGTCGGCGAAGCCGGGAATCCACACGTCGGCGCAGATCTCGCCGGCCGAACCCATCGCCGCCAGGCCGAAGGCGTTCTCCCCGGCGGCCGTGCGCTCCTCGTCGCCGAAGTCGTCGAGGATCCGATCCTCGTCGGGTTTACCGTCGCCTCGGAACGTCAGCGTGGTGGTGCCGGCGCGGGCCGCGTACTCCCACTCGGCCTCGCTGGGCAGCCGGAACGGCAGGGCGTCGAGCAGGTCGTCCAGATCGCCCTCGATGCGGGCCGTGTTGGTGTCCTCGTCGGCGTAGTCGTCCTCGTAGTCGGGCAGCCAGTGCCGGACCTGCGCGACCGTCAGCGGGTGTCGGGCGATCAGGAACGGTGCGACCCGCACCTCCCGCACCGGCTGGGCGTCCTTGGCGGCGGCGAAGAAGGGCTCGAGGGTGTCCTCGACTCCTCCGTCGCGCTCGATGGCGCGTACAGCCTCCAACTCCGCCTCGGACAGACCCATGCGGAACGTGCCGCCGGGCACCTCCCGGAAGAGCACGCCCGACGCGGTGTGCCGCCAGGCGGGGAGCCCGGCCACGATCTCCTCGGTCCACACGGCACCGAACGCTAGCAGCCGAGGTTTCTGTGCCCGGGGCGGTGTCAGGAAACCAGGCAAGACGATCTGGACCACGTCTTCGTGACCAGGCGCGACCCGTTCCTGCAATTCATGGGCGGTCCGCCAGTATGCGAGCACGGTCCGCGACGCGACGCGGCTGCTGGCCGGTTCGTCGTTGTGACACCCGTCGGCTGTGGCCCGCTTACCAGGTGCCGTCGTCGCGTACGCGGGCCGGCGCCCGGCCGAGCAGTAGGGTGGTCAGCGCGGCGTCAATGTCCTCGCCGAGGAACCACTCGCCGGCCTGGTCCAGCGCGAAGACTCGCCCCCGCTCGTCGACGGCGAAGATGCTGTCACCGTGCTCGGACCCGACGGGAAAGAGCCTCGTCCCGAGCACGGCGGCGAAGTCGGCGAGCGTGTCGGCCGAGTGTGCGCTGCGAAGTGGGTTGGTCGTGAACCGACTGATCCAGACCTGCTCGCCGGGACCCCGGCGGCTGCTCACGATCGCGGGAAAGGCGGTCAGCGTCCGTTCGGCCGCAGGGAAGGGCTCGTGGCGGTGCCGCTGGCCGGCGACCTCGCACGTCTCCCGGATCGCCCCGGCGGCCAGGGCGGGGTTGAACTCGCTGTCTTCCCAGCCCCCCTCCATCAGCGCGTCGGCTACGACAGCCGGGAAGCGGCCCGGATGATGCGGGTGCTGCGGCTGCGGGTGCCACTCTGAGGTGAACGCCAGGTCCGCCCAGGACAGCGCGTTGAAGTGGACCAGGAAGTTGACGCACGAGTCGCAGGCTCTCTCCGCCCTGCCGCCATAAGGGTCGCCCGCCTCCCGCACCCGGAAGACTTCGAGGCGAGCGCCGCCCAGCAGCATCTCCGCGTCGGCCATGCCGAGTGGCGCGATGCCTTCTGCGGCGCGGTGGTGGTCGTAGTGGTGCAGGGCGTCGGAGACGACGATCAGTTCGGCGTGCCGGTCGCCGCCGCGTGCCAGGTGCCCGGCGGGGAGTTCGTCCAGGTAGGAGCGTACGAGTGGGTGGTGGTTGAGGGTGACGTCGCCCTTGGCGCCCTGCGCGCGGAACAGCCGTCCCTCGACTGTCAGGTGCGCTGCTGTGTTGGGGGTCGGCAGGCGGCGGATCTCGCGGAGCAGCTGGCTCGCCGGATCGACGGTGCGGGGAACAGCGGGGCCCTCCGGTCGACTCCGGCGGTACATCTGCGCGACCACGTCGACCGGCACCCGCGGCCAGGTGGTCACCTCGCCGGTGGTCTTGTCGATGACGGTGGTGGGCAGGTCGCCGGGCATCGTTTTCGTCTCGGCGGGAACGGTGGAGGTGATGACGTAGCCGAGGTCGAACTCGTCGACGTGGGGGTGGCAGTCGTGTCCCAGTCGTTGTGACTCGCGGCGGGCCCACACGGTGGCGAGTTGCTCGGCCTGCTGGCGATCGATCACGGCTTGAAAGTACCGGACCCCACGGATTCGTGGCGGCCGGTATGGTTCGCCCTACCGACGGTAACCGGGGGAGGGTGGCGTTGGCTGAGAGTGTGGCCCGGGACGCCAATCGCGCGCTGCGGGCGCGGTTCGACGTGGTGCGGTCGGTGGATGCCAACCTGCGGGCGGATGCGGCGGGCGCGGGGCGGCTCGGCCGCGTCGGCGACCGGCACCAGCAGCGCTGATCCGCTGAGGAGACCCGGATGAGTGTGTTGCCGAGCCCTGTTCCGCATCCGTTGGATTTTTCGCCGTGGCAGTTGCCCGGCTGGGTCTATGAGGCCCTTGACTGGGTGATCGGTGTGGAGTGGCCGGAGGGTGACGAGCGGGCGGTCTGGGAGTTGGCGGACCAGTGGTACGGGGTGGCCGCCGCGCTGGCCGGACCGCGTGCCGACGCTGTTGCCGCCGCCGGTGAGGTGCGTAGCGGGTACGGCGGTGTCGGGGCGGTCGCTGCCGCCTTCGACACGGCGTGGCGTCGGGTGGCGGAGGGTGACGAGGCGCCGCTGCCGGTGTTGCTGGCGGTCAGCGCGGAGCTGGGTCGGTTGGTGGAGGAGTGCGGCTGCGACATCGAGGGCGCCAAGCTTGAGATGTGGATCGAGCTGGGCATCCTGGTGATCGAGTTGCTGTCGCTGGCCGTCGCGACCGTGCTCACCGCTGGCGCGGCCTCGCCTGCGGCGGGGGCGGCGATCGCGGCCACCAGGCTGGTCGTGCAGCAGATCTTCAAGCGGTTGATGGCGCAGTTGGCGCGCAAGTCGCTCAAGCAGGGGCTCAAGGAGGCCGGTGAGCGGGCGGCGAAGGAGGTCACGAAGGGCGGCGTGCGGGGGTTCAGCCGTCGGGCTGCGCTGAGCGGTGTGTCGGAGGCGGCCGAGGAGGGCGGCATCAACCTCGCCACGCAGGCGTACCAGAATTCGACGGGTCGCCGGCACGGGCTGGACGTGGCGGAGCTGGGCACCACGGCGCTGGGTGGTATGGCTGGCGGGGCGGTGGCGCCGTTGGCGGGTCTGGGGCGGCACGCCACCGGCCGGGGTGCCCGGGTCGGGGAGCACTTCGGTCGTGAGATGGCCGGTGAGGTGATGGCCGACCAGGCCGCGCGCCTGGCCACCGGTCAGGGGCTGACCTCGGTGGAGGACGCGGCCCGCGCGGCGGCGTCCGGTGTGCGTGGTTCCGCCACCGCGCAGGCCGACGCGGCGTTGCAGGCACGACTCAACGGCCAGCTCAGCGCCCTGACCGGCATGACGTTCGAGTCGGCGGACAATGCGGCCCCCGCACAGCCCTCGTCTCCCGTGGCGAGCGCGACGTCGAGCGCGGAGCCATCCCACCATCCGCTCTCGGCGTCAGACGCGGCGATGTCCCCTTACGGGCCTGCCGTCGACGTTGACACGTCGCCAGTCGACACCAGTGCTGCGGCGGGGGAGTTCACCTTTCCCGATGCCGGCGCGCCCGAATCCGGCAACCGGCTTCCCGAGCAGCGCGGGAGCGGACCCAGCGCGCCGTCCCAGGTTTACGACGCCGTCTCCGCCGCGTACGGGGCCGCCCCCGCGGTCGATGGTGCGCCCGCCGAGGTGCGAAACGAGCCAGGGGCCGATGCCGGAAATCGGGGCGTGCTCCCGGCGCCGCTGGTCGAGGCATCGAAGGCTCCGCTCGACCCGACGCTTTCCTCGGTCGCGCCGACCGCACCCCCGCCAGTTGCTTCTGCCGCGTACGGGGTTCCTGGCCCCGTCAGCGATTCGGTAACCGGTGCGGGGCTGACTGGGCAGAACACCAGCGTCGCGACAGCCGTTCCGCAAACGACCGGCGGACCTGCCTCCCACGGTTCGGTTGCCAACTCAGCGCTCGCCGGCGTTCCGGGCACGCAGGCGTCCGCGGTGATTCCCACGATGCCGGTCGCGGCCGGCGAGACGGCGGCGAGAACCGTCGCACCGCAGGCGTGGCCCTCACGGGTTTCAGAGGTGGCACCGGAAAGACCTGTCGACCCGTCATCGCCTGACCGCACGCCCGTGGCACCACACCCGCCGAGAACGGACGGACAGCCACCTCCGCGTCCGCGCACACCCGAGTGGTACGCCGCCAGATGGGCTGCGGACCAGGACGCGTTCGAGCGACGCCGCTACCGGGGGCACTTCGAGTTCCAGCGCACGACTCATGAGCAGAATCGCCGTCTGGACAGTGCGGCGCGACTGCGTCAGGCCGCCGAACGAAGTTACGACGAAGCCCGGTGGCTGGTCAGCGAGGGCCGTCGCCTGACGCAGGCCGGACATCGCGCCGCCGCCGAACGCTACTTCATGGGTGCCCGGGATCGGGAGCGCTGGTACCACCAGCAAAACGATTTGGCAGAAGCGGTACTCGCCGGAGCAACCGCCCCAGGTGTCGTCGCCGTCGCTGATGCCGACTTCCGTCGGATCAACGACGACGTCGGGGACCTGGCGTACGGGGCCGTGGAGACCGTCGACCGTTCGGCGTTGACGGGCGACGACTACCCGCCGCCGATCGACCGGTCACGCGACTACGGCCGGCCCGGCGGTCTGCGTCCGCCGCTGGCCCTGCACCAGACCGACGTCGAGCGGCAGGTGCCCCGAGAACCCGACGGCAGCGTCCGCCGCAACGCCGACCCCCGAGAGGGCGGCTGGTTCGGCCTGCTCAACGACGGCGGACCGCAGGCCGACCCGACCCGCGGCATCAACTGCATCGACTGCACCCTGTCGATGTTCGACACCTGGATGCACGGCCGCCCCCGGGTCGCCGCCCCCCGCACCTTCGACGCCTACCTGGCGGGCGACGTCACACGCCCCATCAACGGCGAACGAGACGGCATCGGACGGGTGGAGGACATCACCGGAGGCCGCTTCCAACGCCTCTGCCAACCCACCCAGGACATCCAGGGCCCCCAGCGACAGCACGCCATCGACACCGGATACCGCAACCTCCACGCCCAACTACGCCTCGGCGGCCACGGCAGCTTCGCCTTCGTCATCAACAACTGGGAACAGGGCGGCGCCCACATCTGGGTCGCACTCAACCAGAACGGCACCATCCTCTACCTCGACCCACAGACCGGCGCCGTGTCCACCACACCCCTCTACCGGCACCACGGCACCCCACACCCCCACAACGCCGTCGACACCGAAGTCCTGATCCTCGGCTCCGACGCCAGACCGATGCCACTGGGCGGACTGCGACGAGGACGATTCAGCCAACGACCGGACCTACCGCAGTACCCACCCGCCGACACCGACCAGGGATACGGCGAACTGCACCTCAACCGCACCTATCTCCTGGACGGACCGGGCTCGGTAGGCTCAGGACCCGCCGTCGGTGAGAACCCACCGGATCAGGGGGAGCCAGACGAGCTGTCACCACTACTTGAGCAGTTGTCTCCTCGGGAGCATGCTGCCCTGGCCCTCCTGCGAAGCCAGGCGGTGGCTGCTGCTGACGAGGTCGAGGACGCGCTGGCAGATGTGGGAGTGCGGGTGACAGCCCGCTTGAGGCTTGATCAGCCAATCGTCCTGCGGGATCGGGAATTCAGGGTGAAGGCCCTGGACTCGCTGATCCGTAAGTACCTTGACGAGGCGCAGGCACTCGGCATTTCGGTGGAAGAGTTCAGTCGAGACGTGAACGACGTCCTCAGGTTCTCGTTCTCCATGCCGTCGAAAAACCGGTACAGGGACGCCGCGCGGGCGATCCTCGCGGAGTTGACCGAGATGGGATACGGCGTCGACGCCGAAAGCTGCAAGAACTTCTGGCGTACGGGCAATCGATTCTACGGGTTCAACTGCACAATCGCCTCGCCGGGCGGGCAGACTTTCGAGGTGCAACTGCACAGCGATGCATCCAGGGAGTCCTGGCTGCTGACGCATGAGGCCTACGAGGTGTTGCGGCGGAGTTCTGAGCCTTCCGAGCGGCGTATCCGTGCCTTCATGCAGATGCTCCTCGTCAACCGGAGGTCCGGGATGCCGGACCAAGTGCCGCCAAGGCTTTCTGATGACTTCCCGGCCAAGGACGCCACTTTCGCGAAGTGGATACTTGCGAACCGTCGAGTCTGGTGCGGCGAATACCTACGCAAATTGGGCGATGAGGGGCGTAGTTTTGTGCAGGCCGTTGAGGACTTCGACTTGACGGCAGAAGACTTTCCGATCTCCGATGAGATCCTCGTGCGACTGGGAAAGAGTGATGTTGACCTACTACGTGATCTACCGAGACGATGCCAAGGCCAGACCGGCGGGAATATTCATAATGGATCCGGCCACTGAGTCCGCTGTTCTGTGGAATCATCGTAAGGCTGCCTGGACATACGACCCGGGCCTCGTCCTCAGGTTCCTGGACGACCATCGCAACCTGGACAGATACGAGAACGTCGACAGGTCGGCGGTCGAAGGCGTGGTGCAGGAGGTCACTGGAGGCGAGTGCCTGCCGGACGAGGATGCGATTGCACTGATGCTTGAGGAAGGGCTCCGATCGGCTCAATGAGTTCGGGGCGGCTCGAGCGAGACGTTCTGCGCGGTGGACCGCGCTGCGTGCTCCGCGACGGCCATGACGGCGGGTGTTCCCACCGCCGCCCGCGTGGTTGACACTCGCCGAGTGTCGCAGCGCCCTCTTCGCGCTCCCGATCGCCGAAGACCACGGAGTGCCCATCGACGAGCTGGAGCGCCGTCGAACGATGTCATGGGAATCATGCTCGGCGGGTCCGGCTCCGCCACCATCACCAACGTCGCCGAGCGCACGGGGCGACACTGGGGGCGCCAGGTCGTCGGCAAGGTGCTTGTCGAAATGTTGCGCCAGATCAATGGGGTCCTGGGCAGACACGAGGTACGGCACCAAGCAGGGAGTCATCGTTCTCGGGCGGGTGGCACCGTTCGGTATCGGCGCGGTGATCAGTGGTGGCGCCAACGCGGCCCTCGCCACTCTGGCTGTGCGGGCCGGTCGTCGCGCATTCAGCCCGCCCCCGACGTCATGGCCATGTTGACGCGTGGCACACCGCCAGCGTCCGAGCGCCCGCTCCTCACGAGCAGGCGCCCCTGACCTTGCCGGGCGGCAGCGGTGCGACGGGGGCGCACCGCGGTGAACCTGGCGTGTCCGTACGCGCGCAGCAAGAGCAGGCGTTGCTCGGTGGACCAGCCCTGTGCGGGCGGTGAGTCGGGCTGGATACGCGTGCCGCTCACCGCCCCGGCTCTGGCTCCCGCTGTTCGGGCTCGTCCGCGGTGTGCCCATGACTGAGGAAGTACGCCCCGAGAGCGCCGGCGAGGGTGCCGAACACCACCACGGAGTAGACGGCCAGCACCAGTTCGAGGATCTGCGCGAACGTGTCGGTGGCGCCGAGCGGCACACCGGTGATGGTGGTGAGCGCGGCGTCGTGCAGGGCCTGCCCGTGGTTCCGGTAGGCGCCGGTCACTGTCAGCAACTGCCCGGCGGTCACGATGACCGTCACCGTCACGACGGCCAGCCAGGCCAGCCGGTCGGTGAGCAGCCGGCCCGCCGAGCGGGAGCCGCGCACTGCGGCGGCGACCACGCCGGCTCCCCGGGCCGCCCGAAGCGCGATGGCCGCGCGGGCGAACCGCAGGAAGGGTACGGCGAGGAAGATCACCTGCCACCAGTTCTGCTTCCAGAACTGCCGGGCTCGGTGTCGAGCCAGCCAGGCACGCAGGGCGAACTCTGCCACGAACACGGCCCACAGGATCCAGCTGGCGACCGTGAGGGCGTTGTTGAGCGCCTCGTCGTGGGTGAACGACTGTACGAGCACCAGCAGCAGGAACAGCACGCCGAGGATCCCCATCGGCTTGTCGAGCCGGCCGGTGAGGTCGTCGAGACGGGAATCCTCCTCTCGACGGTTCCGCGCACCGGTTGCACGTCCGCCCTCGGGCCGGCGGCGGTCGCCGTGATCGTCGGAGTGACCTGCCGGCACGGTCACGTACCGCAGGAGTGCTCGGCACCGGTGGGACCGGGCCGGACCGCCCGCGACGTATCCAATCGGCAGCGGGCACGTTGCGGGCCACCGGCCACGATCGTCTGCATGGTCGGGCTCCTCGGGCCGGTGGTGTCGGGACGCGGTGTCGACAACCGACCGTAGGGGCTCGACCACGCCCGGGCTGCCCGTTTGCGTCAAGAGCCGAGATTTTCGCGGCCCCCGCTCCCGCGCTGACGGCACGTCACGCCCGAATGATGTCTATCCCTCGATGTCGTTGGTAGGGTGCTGCGGTGCCTCCCCCTGCCACCGTCGGCGCGCCACCGGGCGACCGCTCCCTGACCTCAGAATCCACGCCCTCCACCGCCCGACAGGTGCGGCGCGCACGCTTCAGCGAGTCCGGTCTCGCGTGGCTGATGCTGCTGCCCTCGGTGGGGGTTTTCGCCCTGTTCGTGTTCTGGCCGCTCGGGCGGACCCTGTACCTGTCGGTGCACGGCAACGACATCTTCGGCGCCGCGTCGGAGTACGTCGGCGCGGCGCACTACCGGGACATGCTGTCCGGCGAGTTCGGCAAGGTGCTGGCCACGACGGCGCTGTTCACGCTCTTCTCGGTGGTGCCGGCCGTGCTGGGCGCGCTCTTCGTGGTGCTGCTGCTGGAGGCGCGCATCCGGGGCGTACGGGCGCTGCGCACCGCGTTCGCGCTGCCGTTCGCGTTCTCGGTGGCGACCGCGTCGGTCATCTTCGCCGTCATCTACAACCCGGCGATCGGGGTGGCGAACGGCCTGCTCGGCTCCCTCGGCTTCGACCGGGTCAACTGGCTCACCGACCCGTCGATCGCGTTGCCCGCCGTCTGCGCCGCGACGGTGTGGATGAACTTCGGCTACAACATCCTCGTGCTCTCCGCCGGGGTCTCGGCGATCTCGCCGGAGGTGGTGGAGGCGGCGCGGCTGGACGGCGCGACCGGGTGGCGGCTGGCGACGCGGATCACCGTGCCGCTGCTCTCCCCGCAGCTGTTCTTCCTCGTCGTGGTGTCCACGATCCACGCCCTGCAGAGCTTCGGGCAGATCCACATCCTGACCAAGGGCGGGCCGGACCAGGCGACGACGACGCTTGTCTACTCGATCTACGAGAAGGCGTTCGCCTTCGGCTCCTCCGACTTCGGCGCGGCCAGCGCGCAGGCCGTCGTGCTGCTGGTCATCATGCTCGGCTGCACGGCCGTCCAATTCGGCGTCCTCGAACGGCGGGTCCACTACCGATGAAAAAGCTCAACCTCGGCCGGGTCGCCGTCTACGTCGTGCTCGGCCTGGCCGCGATCCCCGTGCTGTTCCCGGTCTACTACGGGTTCGTCGGCGCCGTGATGGGCCCCGGCGACCTGGCGACCTATCCGCCCGCGCTGGTGCCGAGCGCGCTGCACTGGCAGAACGTCACCGACGTGTTTCGCTCGGTGCCGCTCGGCCGCTTCTACGCGAACTCCGCCGTGCAGGCCGGGATCATCACCGTGGCGCAGGTCGTCACCAGCATCTTCGCCGCGTACGCCTTCGCGTTCCTCCGCCTCCCGGCGAAGGCGGCGACGTTCAGTCTCTTCCTCGCCACCCTCATGGTGCCGTGGGAAGCGATCATCATCCCCAACTACCTGGCCATCTCCGACTGGGGCCTGACGCGCGGCGGGCTGACCTACCTCGGCCTGGTGCTGCCCTTCCTCGCCTCGGCGTTCGGCACGTTCCTGCTGCGGCAGGCGTTCCTGCAGTTCCCGACCGAGCTGCGCGACGCGGCGGTGATCGACGGGTGCGGCCACTGGCGGCTGTTGTGGCGGGTCATCGTGCCGCTGTCCAAGCCCTCCATCGCGGCGGTCGGGGTCTACGTCTTCCTCTCGGCCTGGAACCAGTACTTCTGGCCGCTGATCCTGATCCGCGACACCGAGTTCCAGACGCTGCAGATCGGCATCTCCCAGCTCAACGACGCCGAGGCGGCGCAGCCGGGCCTCGTCCTCGCCGGCGTCGCGCTGTCCCTGCTTCCCACGCTGGCCGTCGTGATCTTCGGCCAGCGCTACATCGTCCGCGGGCTGACCGCCGGGGCGCTGCGTTGAACCATCGAGAAGGAGAAGCAATGAGAAGACCTCGGCTCCGCCGGACCGCGGCGGCGTTCGTCGCCGTCGTGGCCGCCGCCGCGCTCACGGCCTGCGGCGACTCCGGGTCCGACACCGACGGCGGCAGCGGCGCGCTCGACGCGCCCGGCGCCGAGGTGCTGGAGAAGGCCACGGACAAGACCACGATCGAGTTCTGGCACGCGATGAAGGGGGCAAACGCCACCGCCGTCGACCAGCTCGTGGCCGACTTCAACGCCCAGAGCGGCGGCAAGGTCGAGGTCAAGGCGGTCTTCCAGGGCAGCTACGACGAGACGATCGCGAAGTACAAGGCGTCGGTGCAGCAGAAGAGCACGCCGGCCCTGGTGCAGATCTACGACATCGGCAGCCGCTTCATGGTCGACTCGAAGCAGGTCGTGCCGATGCACAAGTTCATCGAGAAGGACGGCTTCAACGCCGGCGACATCGAGCCGAACATCGCCAGCTACTACTCGGTCGACGGCAAGCTCTGGTCGATGCCGTTCAACTCCTCGACGCCCCTGCTGTACCTCAACAAGGAGGCGTTCGAGCGGGCCAAGCTCGACCCGACGAAGCCGCCGAAGAACCTCGACGAGATCGGCGAGCTGGCGAAGAAGCTCACGGTCAAGGACGCCAGCGGCAAGACCGTCCAGTACGGCTTCAACGCCGCCATCTACGGCTGGCTGGTGGAGCAGCTGCTCGCCACCGACGGCAAGGAGTACTGCGACAAGGGCAACGGGCGCAGCGGCCTGGCCACGAAGGTGCAGTTCGACCAGGAGACGGCCGTGCGCGTCGCGCAGTGGTGGACGGACCTGGTGAAGGGCGGCTACGCGACGAACACCGGCCGCAAGACCGACGACGCCCAGGCCGCCTTCAAGTCGGGCACGGTCGCCATGCACCTGGAGTCCACCAGCGTGCTGCGCGGCTACGTCGACGCCGCGAAGGGCAAGTTCACCGTGCTCACCGCCCCGTACCCGAAGGTGAGCGCTTCCTCCACGGGCGGACCGATCATCGGTGGCGCGTCGCTGTGGATCAACGGCGTCGGCCACGACGACAAGGAGAAGCGGGCCGCCTGGGAGTTCGTGAAGTTCGCCTCCGGCCCGGTCGAGCAGGCCAAGTGGCACACCAGCACCGGGTACGTGCCGATCAACGCCAAGGCGCTCGACGAGCAGATCGACAAGGACTGGATGGCGAAGTTCCCCCAGTTCCGCACCGCCGTCGACCAGCTGCACGCGCTCCCGCCGTCGGTCGCGTCGGCCGGCTGCCTGCTGGGCGTGATGCCGCAGGCCCGCAAGGCCTCCGAGGACGGCCTCGAGGCGGCCATCGTCGGCAGCAAGCCGGCCGAGCAGGCCATGAAGGACGCCGCGGCGAGCGTGCAGGGCGCCATCGACAGCTACAACAAGTCGGTCAGCTGACCACCGCACCGCGATGATCGTCGAGAAGGGCCAGTTCCGCCGGGACTGGCCCTTCTCCGTTGCCGCCCCCACGTCGGGGGTGCGGGCGGATCCTATGGTGGGCTCTGCCACCGATCGAGGGAGAGTCCGTTGTCACCGTCGCACCGCCCGCCCCGTTCGTGCGTCGCAGGGGCGGCCCTGGGCCTGCTCGTCGGGCTCGCCGCCTGCACCGGGCCACGGGCGGAGCCGCCCGAGCAGCCGGCGCCGGGGATCGCGGTGACCCAGGAGAGCCTGCGCGGCGGCGGGACCGGAACGGAGGGGGAGGGCGGCCCGGAACCCACCTGGTCGGTGACGGCCAGGCGGCTCGACCAGCCGTTGACGCAGCTCGGCCAGGTCGTCGTCGTGCCGGACGGGCGGGAACTGCGGGCGGTGGACCGCTCCACGGGGCAGGACCGCTGGCGTCGTCCGTTCCCGATGGCCTACCAGTACGCGGTCGCCGGCGACCTCATCGTGGTGAGCGCCAGCGACGGGGGGCCGCTGGAGGTGCTCGACGCGGCCACCGGCGCCACCCGCTGGCGGGCAGAGGACACCCAGGACGTCGTCGTGCAGCAGCAGGTCGTGTACGACCGGGAGTGCGTCGGCACCGGCCAGTCCGCGAAGTGTGTCGTCATCGCCCGGGACGTCCGCGACGGTCGCCAACTGTGGAAACTGCCCGCCGACCGGTTCGCCCGGGTCAGCGACGAGGCGCTCGGCGTCCGCGCGCCGTACGCCGCGCCCACCCAGCGGTACGTGTCGGTGCGGCTGAACGGGCGCACCTACACGAGCGTCGCACCCACCACCGGCAAGGCCGGCGCCGGACGCCTGCCGAGCCGGGCCTGGCACGGCTTCGTGGCCGGCAACCTGCTGGTGACCACCGACCACGATCCGCCCCAGGGCGACCGGCGGTGCACCGTCAGCATCGCCACCGTCGACGCGGCCACCGGCGCCGGAGGCTGGTCCGGCGAGGTTTTCAGCGGGCGACGCGAGGACGGCGAGTGCGCCAAGCGGTTGGCGCACGACCGCAGCGGGCTGACCCTGATCGGGACGGGCACCCGGCTCGTCGCGGTCAACGCCGTCGGCCGGCCGCAGGTGGTCGACCTGCGGACCGGCAGGACGCAGTGGGAGGGCGTCGCCCCCGGCGTGCCGATCGACGGCGACGACCGGTCCGTGCTGGTGCGGCGCACCGCCGACGAGGGCGAGCTGGCCCTGCTCGACATGGCCACCGGCGCGACGCGGTGGAGCGCGCCGGACCCGGGACTGTCCGGCACGTCGGCGAGCTGGCGGTCGAGCGTGACCGGCCGCCTCGTGGCGGTCAGCGGCGCGGTGGAGCAACGACCGGTCGTACTCGTCTACGACGTGTCGACCGGCCGCCAGCTCGGCCGGTACCCCGGTTGGCTCGCCGGTGCCGGGGACGACTGGGTCGCGGTGAGCCACTCCGGAGGCGCGGACGGGATCGCACTGGACCGCTACGCCTTCTGACCGGCGCGGCGGGCCGGCCCTGCGGCGCCCTACGTGTCGTCCGACGCGGACCGGGCGGCTCCGAGACCGCCCCGCAGCGACCTGCCCGACCTGGCGTCGGCGATCGCGAGCCCTATCAGGACGACGAACACCGCCTGGTGGACCTCCGGCGGGAAGACACGGAGCGGGATCGTTCCCGGGCGGAGATCGTCGAGCCACCGCTGCACCATCGTGGCGCTCTCGCGCTCGCCGACACCGGTGAACGCCTCGATCGCCTGTCGAAAGCGGCGCCGCGCCTCGTCCGCCTGCCTCGTCTCGAGCAGGGCCAGGCAGAGACTGATCAGCGCTCTACCCTCGCGGTGCCGGTCGCCGGTCGCCCGGTGGATCCCGGCGGCCCGGACATGGGCGGTGATCGCGTCCTCGAACCGTCGAGCCGCCCGCAGGGCGTTGCCGAGGTTGTTCGACGCGATGCCCTCACCCTGCCGGTCACCGGCCTCGCGGTACGCCTCCACAGCCTGTTCGTAGGCATCGGTCGCTTCGTCGAGGCGTTCCGCCTCCTGCAGGGCCACGCCGAGATTGCTGAGCGCGATGCCCTCACCGCGCCGGTCGCCCGCCTCGCGGTACGCCATCGCGGCCCGGGTGTGGGCGGTTGCCGCCTCGGCGCACCGCCCACATCTGCGCAGGGTCAGGCCGAGGTTGGTCAGCGCCATGCCTTCGTCCTGCCGGTCGCCGTTCTCGCCGAAGAGCGCGGCGGCCCGGGTGTGGGCGGCGATCGCCTCGTCGAGGCGTTCCACCGCCCGCAGCGCCGAGCCCAGGTGGTGCTGCCCCTCAGCTTCGTGGTGCCGGTCGTCGAACTCCCGGAAGATGTCGATGGCCCGGGTGTGCGCGGTGATGGCCCGCTCGTGCTGCTGCAACTCCTGCAGGTCCGCACCGAGGTTGTTCAGGGCGATGCCCTCACCCTGCCGGTCGCGGGTCTCGCGGCAGATCTCGGCGGCCCGGGTGTGGGCGGTGACCGCCTCGTCGAACCGCCCCACCGCCCGCAGGGCCTGGCCGAGATTGTTCAGCGCTGTGCCTTCGCTGTGCCGGGCGTCGATCTGCCGGTAGATGTCCAACGCTCGGGTGTGGGCGGTGACCGCCTCGTCGAACCGTTCCACCGCCCGCAGGGCCAGGCCGAGGTTGTTCAGCGCCATACCTTCGTCGTGCCGGTCACCGGTCTCCCCGATGAGCTCGACGGCCTGGGTGTGGGCGGTGACCGCCTCGCCGGACCGGCCCGCCTCGTTCAGGGCCACGCCGAGGTTGCTCAGCGCCATGCCTTCGCCGTGCCGGTCCCCGGCCTGCCGACACAGGGCACGGTAGCTGTCGGTGACCGTGATCAGCTCGGACAGATGTCGACGGAACGACAGGAACGCGTGCAGGAGGGATCCCAGCGCGATGCAGGCCGTGCGGTGCCCGTGCGTTGCCACGGTCGTGCAGACGGCGACCAGGTTGGGCCGTTCGGACTCCAGCCAGGCCAGGGCCTCCGCCCGAGTGGGAAAGGCGACCGTGACCGGGGGCGGCTGCACCTGTCCCGCGGCGGCGTAGGTGGTCTCGATCCGGGCTACGGCGTCCGCGGGGACGGAGGGTGCGGCGGGCACGGCGGCGACCGGTGGCGGCTGCAGATGGGCACTGGCGGCGGCGGTGGCTGCGACATAGTAGGTGAACAGCCGGGCGCGGGCGGCATCCGGAGCATCGGCCTCGGCCGCCGCGTTCGCCTGTTCCTCGGCGTAGAGGCGGACCAGGTCGTGCATCCGCCATCGCCCCCAGCTGGGGGCTGCCTCGACGAGGTGGGCCCGGGACAGGTCCTCCATCAGGGTTTCGGCCCGGTGCGCATCGGTGTCGACCAGGCACGCGGCGGCATCGGTCCCGACCTCCGGGCCAGGATTGACCGGCAGCAGCCGGAACAGGCGGGCCTGGGCGGTGCTCAGTTGCCGGTAGGACAGGTCGAACGCGGCGCGAACCGCGCGGTCCTCCCGGCTCAGCCGGTCCAGCCGGGTGTGCGCGGCGCGTAACGCCTCGGCGAGGGAGGCCAGCGTACGGGTACCGGAGTCGCCCAGCAGGCCGGCGGCGATGTGCAGAGCCAGTGGCAGACCCGCGCACAGTCCGGCGATCTCGGCGGCGGCCCGCGGCTCGTCCCGCACCCGGGCGTCGGCCGGGCCGCGCGCCTGTGCCAACTGCTCGGCCAGGAGCCGCACGGACGCCTCGACGTCCAGCACGTCGAGGTCATGCAGTCGGGCCCCGATCGCCAGGGTGTGCCGTGAGGTGACCAAGGTGGCGGTGCTGTCGTCGCTCGGCAGCAGCGGGGTCACCTGGGCGGCCGTGGCGGCGTTGTCGACGACCAGCAGCAACCGCCGGTCCTGTGCGGCGTAGGCGGCGAGCACGCTGCGGAACAGCCGGCTGCGGTCCTGCTCCTCGGCGGGGATGTGCTCCCCGGGCAGGCCCAGCGCCTGTAGCAGGCCGAGCAGCGCCTCGCCCGGCGACAGTCGTCGTCGCGGGTCGTAGCCGAACATGTCCACGAACAGCACCCCACCGGGGAACCAGCCCGGTTGCCGTTGCGCCCGGGTGGCTGCCTGCACGACCAGCTCGGTCTTGCCGACCCCGGCCAGCCCGGCCACCGCCGAGACCGGTCCCGCTCCGGCGCTCCCGCCGGGCGCCAGCTCCTTGAGCAGCAGCTCGACCTCGGCTTCCCGGCCGGTGAAGGACTTCGCGGCCCGGGGCAACCCGGCCGGGGTGACCTGCGGAGGCAGGGTCACGGTGATGGTGTGACCCTGGATCACCGCGTTGAGGAACACCCCGCCCGTGATCGTGTTCGTTGTCGCCCCGCCCGCCCGTCGGCCGAAGAGCCGGCGCCCGAACCCGTCACCCTTCATGCCGGCCCGCCCCGGGACGGGCCGGCCTCGTCGTTGCGGACCGGCGGGTCGAGTGGTTGCCGGCCGACGTCACGAGCCTGGGTGACCGGACCGTGGAACGTACCGGTCCTGATCGTGTTGGTCACCCGGCCGGCACCGGCGTCGGCCGCCGGGGACGCGAGGGCGGGCGCGGTCGTCGCGGACGGCGAGGACGGGCCCCCGATCGTCAGGTCGCGGGCCTGGACGACCGACTGGGCGAACTCGCCGCCCTCGATCGTGTTGTCGACCCGATCGACCGGCCCGGCCCCGGCCCGGGACATCGACCTGCGGGTCGACGCCGCAGTGTGGACCGACAGGGCCAGACCCAGCACACTGACGAAGATCCCAAGTGCGCTGGCCCACTTGTCGGCCGCCGTCACGCCGATCTGGACGAACGCCACGCCGAGGCCGATCAGGCCCAGCGAGCAGGCCGCACCGGCCGTCCAGCCCGCGATTCTCACACCACGACGGGTCATCGCTCCATTATTTACGGTTACCGCCAGCGGCGGAACCGCGGCCGGGCCGGCGACCACGGTCGTGGGCTGCCCCGGCGTCGAGCCCGCTGCCTGAGCTGCCCGCGCCCGGTGACGGCAGGCGGACCTGCACGGATCTGCGCGCGCATCGGCTCACCGCGGCGCAGCGTGGCGGCGGCGTCGCCGACCATGTCGGGCGGCGCCGGCAGCAACCGCGCTGGCACCGACTGCGACGCAGGCACTAGTTCCAACGGAACAGGAGCGCGGCGACGGTCGCACCGACGACTGCGGTGATCGCCAGACCCGCCAGGTTCGACGCGTCGACCGAGGCCCCCGCCCAGGCGCTGGAGAGCGCCTCGACGGTGGCGCCGAACGGCAGCCACGAGGCGGCCCGGGCCACCGGTTCCGGCAGGGAGGCGGTGCCGCCGAACAGGCCGCCGACGGCCCCGAGGGCGAAGAAGGCGATCAGGCCGATGGCGACCGCCGAGTTCGGGGTGGGCGCCACCGAGGCGACGATCAGGCCCAGCCCGTACATCGCGGCCACCGAGAGCCCGACCACGGCGAGCGCCATGCCGACGTGGGCCGGCGGACGTGCGCCGAAGCCGACGACGGCGACGGCGTACGCCAGCCCGATCCCCACCAGCGCCTGCGCCAGGCTCACCACCAGCTGGGCGACGAGCACCATCGCCGGCGACGCCGGGGTGACCGCGAGCCGGCGCAGCACCCCGCTGCGGCGGTAGTAGGCCAGGAAGCTCGGCATGTTCACGATGCCGATCGTGGCGAGGACGATGGTGAAGACCAGCGGAAGGACGAACAGGTCCAGCGCCGAGCGCCCGCCGGCGACCTCCTGGTCACCGGCGGCAGCGGCGTTCATGACCAGGATCAACAGCGGCAGCCCGATCGGTACGACCAGCCCGGCCGTGTCCCGGACGACCATCTTCGCCTCGCACCCGATCAGGGTCAGCCACGAGCCCGCCCCGGGCCGTCGTACGGTCACCTCGTTCATGCGTCCTCCTCCGTGACGAGTTCCTTGCCGGTGAGGCGGACGAACGCCTCCTCCAGGTTCGCGGCGCCGACCCGGGCGGCCAGCCCGGTCGGGGTGTCCAGGGCGACGATCCGGCCGGCGTCGAGCAGCACGACCCGGTCGCAGAGCCGTTGGACCTCGTCCATCGCGTGGCTGACCAGCAGCACGGTCTCGTCGCGCAGCCCCTCCACGCCCGCCCAGATGCGCCGCCGGGCACGCGGATCCAGTCCGGTGGTGAGTTCGTCGAGGATCACCACCCGCGGGCGGCCGACCAGGGCCAGGGCTATGGAGAGGCGCTGCTGCTGGCCGCCGGAGAGCTTCTCGAACCGCGTTCCGGCCTGCCCCCGCAGCTCGACCAGGTCGAGCAGTTCGTCGGTGGGGCGCGGATCGGGGTAGAAGCTGCGGTAGAGGCCGAGCAGCTCACCGACGGTCAGGGCGGCGTGCAGCTCGGCCTGCTGCAACTGCACGCCGAGCACCTGGCGGACGGCGGCCCGGTCCCGGCGCGGGTCCCGCCCGAGCACCCGGACGCGTCCCCTGTCGGGGACCCGCAGGCCGGCGATCAGCTCGATCATCGTGGTCTTGCCGGCCCCGTTGACGCCCAGGACGCCCAGCACCTCACCGGGGGCCACCGTCAGGTTGACGTCGTCGACGGCGACGACGTCGCCGTACCGTTTGTGCAGGTTCTCGACCTCGATGGCGGGTTGGCTCATGCTCCCCATGCTGGTCGGCGCCACCCGCCCGCCGCCTGTGCCGGAGGTCAGCCCCGCCGGCCATGACTTTCGGCACCCGTGGCTCGCCGGACGCGGCGGCTAGGGTTGCCGCATGCGGCGGCTCGGGCTCGATGAGTGGTCCGGCCTGGTGATGCTCGTCGTGTGCGTGGGCGTCGGGTCGCCGGTGATGCTGGGCCTGGTCGAGCCGGACATCCCGGCGCCGGTGTGGGTGGGGCTCTTCGTCGTCACCCTGGGTGCGGCGCTCGGCGCCGTGGCCGAATGGGGAGCACCCCGCACGAGGTGGGCGGCCTACGGCACGGCGGTGGTCGCCGGCTGGGGCGTGGTCGCGACGGCCCCCCGCGCCGGCATGCTGCCGATCCTGCTGGTGGTGATCGCCGCGCTCGGACCGGAGACCCTGCGGCTGCCGGTCAACCTGCTGGTGGTGGCGCTGAACACGGCCGTGATCGCCCTGACCGTCGGCCGGGTCCACGACGACCCGGTCGAGCCGCTCGCGTCCGGGGTGTTCTACGGGCTGATCCAGATCGCGACGACGTTCAGCGTGACCGCGGTCCGACGGGAGCAGCAGCACCGTCGGGAGCTGGCCCGGGCGCACGTGGAGCTGCGGGCGGCCAGCCTGCTGCTGGCCGGGTCCGCCCGCACGGCGGAACGACTGCGCATCTCCCGCGAGCTGCACGACCTGCTCGGTCACCAGCTCACCGTCCTCACCCTGGAGCTGGAGGCGGCCCGGCACCGTGCGGGCGACCCGGCGCGGGAGCACGTCGAACGGGCCGGCCGGGTGGCCCGGGAGGTGCTCGCCGACGTGCGCGACACCGTCAGCGCGCTGCGCGCCGGGCCCGCCGCCGACCTCGCCGAGGCGCTGCGCGACATCGGCCGCGAGATCCCCGGGCTCGACGTGACGGTCGAGGTGGGCGAGGACGTCGAACCGAACGAGGAACAGACCGCGGCGCTCGTGCGGGCCGTCCAGGAGATCATCACCAACACTCTGCGGCACGCCTGCGCGGGCGAGCTGCGAGTCACGATCGTCCGCCACGGTGAGGCGATCCGCCTGACGGCGGTAGACGACGGGCAGGGCGCGCGGGCCGTAATACCCGGCAACGGGCTGCGGGGCCTCGCGGAGCGGTTCGCGGGACTCGGCGGGGAGATCGCGTACGACGGCAGCGCGGGCTTCCGGGTGACCGCCCGGATGCCGGCCCGGTGACCGGCGTGCGCGATCCGGCCGGCCCGAGCGGCCGAGGCGGCATGACCCGGGTGGTCGTGGTCGACGACCAGACGCTGGTCCGGCAGGGCATCCGCACCCTGCTCGACATGGCGGGTATCGAGGTGGTCGGCGAGGCCGACGACGGCGAGGCCGCCCTGGCCGCGATCGACGCGACCCGGCCCGACGTCGTCCTGCTCGACCTGCGGATGCCGCACCGGGACGGCATCTGGGTCCTCCGACGGCTACGGGAGCGCGGGGCGGACGTGCCGGTGCTGGTGCTCACCACCTTCGACGACGACACCCTCGTCCTCGACGCGCTGCGCGCCGGAGCGCGGGGCTACCTGCTCAAGGACGTCACGCTGGAGCAGCTGACCCGGGCGGTCGAGACCCTCGCCGCGGGCGGAACGCTCATCGCCGTGTCGATCACCGATCGGCTCCTGCGCGCCATCCGCTCGGCGCCGTCCCCGGTCGGGGTGAGCGCCCCGCCGGCGCAGGAGCTCACCGAGCGGGAGCTGGACGTGCTGCGGCTGGTCGCCGAGGGCTACACCAACCGGGAGATCGCCGGCCTGCTCTTCCTCGCGGAGGGGACGGTCAAGAACCACGTGTCGGCGATCCTGCTCAAGCTGGGTGCCCGGGACCGCACCAACGCGGTGCTGCGGGCGCTGCACGAGGGCGTCCTGCGGTAGAGCCGACCGGGCCCGTCCGCCGGTGCGTCCGGTCGTCACGCGGCGGGGACCCGGCGCTGTGGTCCCCGGCCTGCACCGGCCGGGGGCCACACCGCAGACGCCTGTGACGCGCCACGGCGAGGACCTCGCCGTGGCGCGTCGCCGCGTCAGCGCAGGCGGCCCTCGATGGCGTCGATGATGCGTGGGCGCAGCTCCGCCGCGCGGATGACGGCGTCGACGGAGCCGACCTCGACCGCGCGCTGGATGTTGTGCACCCGGTCGAACTCGGCGGCCACCTCGCCCAGCTTCTCCACGCGCACCGACGAGCGCAGCTCGTCGAGCTCCGCGGTCAGCGCCGCACGGTCGGTGCCGGAGGCCGCCGCGACGCGGGCCTCCAACTCCCGCACGCGCGGGTCGGCCGCCGTGCGGGCGTTGACGTCGCCGGAGAACACCACCGCGGCGGCGGGGGCGCCGCCGAGGACCGAGGCGAACGAGCCTTCCAGCGCGAGCACGGTCATGTTCGGGTTCAGCGCCTTCGAGAACACCACGAACGCGCCACCGTGGTACCGCGAGATCACGCAGAACACGATGGGCCCGCGGAAGTTCACGATCGCGCGGCCGATCTCGGCGCCGTACTCCAGCTGGAGATTGCGCATCGACTCCGGCGAGCCGTCGAAGCCCGACAGGTTAGCCAGCACCACCAGCGGCCGGTTGCCGCTGGCCGCGTTGATCGCCCGCGCGGCCTTCTTCGACGACCGCGGGAACAACGTGCCCGCGGTGTAGGTGTCCGGGCCGTCGGTGGGCGGGAAGCCGCGCCGCGGCACCGACCGTGACTCGATGCCGATCAGGCACACCGGCATGCCACCGAGGTGTACGTCCTGCACCGCCACGGTCTCCGCGTCGGCCATGCCCGCCCACCGCTCCAGCACCGGGTGGTCCTGGTCGGAGAGCGCCCGCATCACCGTCCGGATGTCGAACGGCTTCTTGCGGTCCGGGTTGGCCTCGGCGGAGAAGATCTCGCCGACGGTGGTGAAGTCGCTGCCCGCCACGACGTGCGGGAAGGTGGAGACGTCGCGGTCGAGCGGGTCGGCCGTCCGCGCCCGCCGTGGCCCCTGCTCGCCGGGCGCGACGTACGTGTGCTCGTAGTGCGCCATCAGCACGTCCCGCGCCCCGGCCAGGTTCGGCGCCCAGTACTGCGCCTGCCCGTTCGGACCCATCACCCGGTCGTAGCCGCCGATGCCGAAGTTGTCCTCGGCCGACACCCCACCGGAGAAGTCGAGCGACTGCTTGCCGGTGAGCACCATCGCCGAGTCGGGCGTCATCACCAGCACGCCCTTGGTGTGCATCAGCATCGTCGCCTCGGCGTTCCAGTACGGCTGCGCCCCGACGGTGATGCCCGCGACCACGACGTTGATCTCGCCGCCGTCCTGGGTGAACTCGACGATCCGCTTGAGCGCCGCGGCCACCCAGTCCATGTTCTCCGTGCCCGACTCCATGGAGATCCGGGCGCCCGCCGACAGCGCGTACCACTCCAGCGGCACCTGCATCCGCTCGGCCAGGTCCAGCGCCGCGATCACGCGGCGGCACTCCGGCTCCGACAGCGCGCCGAGCGCCTTCGTCGGATCGCCCAGCAGCACGACCCGGGTGACGCCCTGCGGGTGCCGCCGGGTCGGCGTGGTCACCACGCCCGCCACGATCGCCGCGCTGTTGCGCCCCTTCGGCCGCTCGACCGGCACCAGCGCGTGGTCGTCGTCGAGGTCGTGCTCGACGAAGGTGCCGAGCAGGCCGGTCAGCTCGTACGGGTAGACCGCGTTGCGGCTGCTCGCGCGCAGCACCTTCTGCCGGTAGTCGTCGAGCGGCTCGACCGGCTCGTCCGACGGCTCGCCGACGGTCAGCGCGGTGCCGCCGGTGGCGTCGAACGAGACGCGTACGGCGATCTTGGTCAGCTCGCCGGTGCGGCGGTCGCGCTGCCGCGCGATGAACAGGATCTCCTCCAGCCCGGCACCCGCGGTCGTGGGCAGCACCCGCCGGGCGATCATCTCCAGCTCCGCGCGGGTGAGGTCGCTCGGCGGCCAGACGTAGACCACGATCCGGTTGGTGCTGAAGCGCTTCCTCGACGGCCGCCGCGACTGCGCGCGACGGATCGAGTCGAGACAGGTGGCGAGGACGTCCTCGGCGGTGGGCAGCGCCACCAGCCGCCCGTCGTGCTCGCGCAGCTCGGTCAGGTCGCGCACCTGCGCGAACGCGACGAGGCGGTCGTCCGACGGGTTCTCCCGCGCCACGCACTGGAAGAGGTAGACCTCCTCGTCCGACGACGGCAGCCGGGTGAGGTCGAACTTGCTCAGCCGCTCCATCTGCATCCGCTGCGCGATGTACGGGTGCAGGCCACGGATCAGCCGCTCCTCCATCATCCCGATGGTCGACGGGCGGAACGTGAAGTGGTGGTGCATCACCGCGCCGCTGCGACCCGCGACGGTGGTGGTGAGCCTGCGGACCTGGTTCGGCAGCGGGTGCGCGCTGACGACCTCGTGCAGCGCCGCCGCCATCGCGTCGAAGTCCGCCGGCTGGTTCTCCCACGCCAGATAGATGTCGACGTCGATGGCGTCGTGGCCGCTCGCCAGCTCCGCGAGGCCGCGCAGCGCGCTGCCCAGCGCGTCGAAGCCCACGGCGGCGGAGACCACGCACGAGCCCGTCCGCTCGGCGACCACGAAGGTGCAGCCTTCGACCTCGCTGGTGCGTACGCCGGTGAGGTCCTTGTTGCCGTAGTAGCGCCGGGTCAGCACCTCCAGCATGACCGCGTTGTCCACGTCGTCGCGGACGAGCCGCTGGCCGAGCAGCCGCACCAGCGGCTCGGTGGAGCGCACCATCTCGGCGACGCGCTCCGCGCGGTCCGGCGCGTCCGGATGCGCGTCGAGGTGACGCAGGTGCCGGCGCACGTCGGCGTAGACGCGGGCCCGGTTGCGGCGCAGCAGCGGCTGGGCGAACCAGGCGAACACCACGCCGCGCGCGAGGTCGCAGACCACCGGGAAGCGGACCTGCGTCGCGGCCACCAGCCGCTCCAGCGCGAGACCGGCGGGCTCGCGCAGCGACTCGTCCGGCGGCGGCTCCCGCAGCCAGGCGCGCAGCAGCGTCGCGACGACCGTGGCGTCGGCGGACGCGCGTTGCAGGGCGAGGAAGATCCGGAACACGGCGGCTTCGAGCTCGGGGCAGCGCTCCAGCTCGGTGACGCCGTAGTGCCCGAGCGCCTTGGCGAGCTTGGCCTGGAACGTCTCCGGCAGCCCGGCCCGGTCCACGTCGAGGTACTGCAGGTAGGTGTGGAAGTACTCCCGGGCGCTCGGCACGTGGCCGGCGCCGCCGCCGTCCTCGCCCGTCGGCCGGTTGCGGCTGAGTTCGGTGAGGTCGGCGAACACGTCGATGAGGCCGAGTTCCTCGGCCAGCGGCCGGTGACCGTCCTCGGTGGCCGACCGGCGCGCGGCGAGGTAGTCGTCGAGCAGCCGGCGCTCGTCGTGCGGATCGACGTCGAAGCCGAGCAGCAGGCTGCGCAGGTCCTCCTGGCCGCGCGTGGCGCGCTCCCGCGCCGGGATCCTGGCGGGCGCTTCGGGCAGGTCCAGCTCGACGGACTCGGTCGCCGCGGTCTCCCCGGCCTCGGCGTCGTCGGCGAGCGGCTCCAGCCGCAGCAGCGGCGCGCCGGTCTCCACCTGGGTGCCCACGGAGACGACGCATTCCTTCAGCCGCGCCTTGAACGGCGCCCGCAGCACCGTCTCCATCTTCATGCTCTCCAGCACCAGCACCGGCGCGCCCGCCTCGACCTCGGCGCCGACCTTTAACGGCGTGGCGACGACCAGCGCGGGGCTGGGCGACCGCAGGACACCGCCCTCGTCGCGGGTGACCCGGTGCGCCACGCCGTCCACCTCGACCAGGTGGATCGGCCCGTGCGTGCCGATGAGCAGGCGGTAGCGGGTGCCGTTGACGACGATCTGCCCGGTGTGCCGGTCGAAGCGGTCCAGCTCGACGTCGGCGGTGCGCACGGCGCCACCCGCTTCGACGCCGACGCGGAACCGGTGTGCGCCGACCCGCGCGACGCGCACGCGGTAGTCGACGCCGCGCAGCTTGAGGTCCAGCGGTCGGCCGCTCTCGTGCTGCACCTGCGGGCGTCCGCCGAACGCCGTCGACAGCAGCCGCTGCCGCTCGACGCGCTCCTCCTCCTCGTACGCCTCGATGGCGGCGGCCGCCAGCGCGACGGCGGAGTGGCGGTGCGTTACCAGCCTGCCCTCGCCCCGGACGCGGTCGATCCAGCCGGTGTCCGCGCTGGCGTCGATCACCTCGGGCTGGTCGAGCAGGTCGAGCACGAAGCTCTTGTTCGTCGCGCCGCCCTCGATGATCACCGTGGTCTGCGCCATCGCCCGGCGCAGCCTGCCGAGCGCCTCGTCGCGGTCGCGGCCGTACGCGATGATCTTCGCGATCATCGAGTCGAAGTCGGCGGGGATGGTGTCGCCCTCGCTGACGCCGGTGTCCACGCGGATGCCCGGCCCGGCGGGCAGGTCCAGCCGCGCGATGCGGCCGGGGGAGGGCGCGAAGTCGCGGTCGGGGTCCTCAGCGTTCAGCCGGGCCTCGATGGCGTGCCCGCGCTCCGCCGGCGGCTCGCCCTCGAGCCGCCCGCCCGACGCCACGTGCAGCTGCGCCCTGACCAGGTCGAAGCCGGTGGTGGACTCGGTGATCGGGTGCTCGACCTGGAGGCGGGTGTTGACCTCCAGGAACGCGAACAGCCGGTCGCCGGGGTGGTAGAGGAACTCGACGGTCGCCGCGCCGCGGTAGCCGACCGCGACGGCGAGCCGTTCGGCCGACGCCTTGAGCTCGGCCGTCTGCTCAGGACCGAGCACCGGCGACGCCGACTCCTCGATGACCTTCTGGTTACGCCGCTGCACCGAGCAGTCGCGGACACCGAGCGCCCACGCGGTGCCCTGGCCGTCGGCGATCACCTGGACCTCGACGTGCCGGGCGCCGGTGACCAGGCGTTCCAGGAACACGACGCCGCTGCCGAACGCCCGCGCGGCCTCCTGGCTGGTGCGCTCGTAGGCGTCGGCGAGCTCGGCCTCGTTGGTGATCACGCGGATGCCGCGCCCGCCGCCGCCCGCGGTCGCCTTGAGCATCAGCGGGTAGCCGATCTCGGCCGCCGCCGCCAAAGCGGCGTCCAGGGTCTCGACCGCGCCGCGGCTCCACGGCGCGACCGGCACGCCGACCTCCTCGGCGATCAGCTTCGCGCCGATCTTGTCGCCCAGCTTGCGCATGGCGTCCGGGCTCGGTCCGACGAAGGTGACGCCGATCCGCTCGCACAGCTCCGCGAACGCCGGGTCCTCGGCGACGAAGCCCCAGCCGACCCACGCGGCGTCGGCCCCGCACTCCACCAGGGCGCGCTCCAGCACCTTCAGGTCGAGGTACGGGCGCGCGGACGCGGGACCGAGGTCGTAGGACAGGTCCGCCTCGCGGACGAACGTGGCCGTACGGTCGACGTCGGTGTGCAGGGCGACGGTCTCGATCCGTGTCCCGGTCTCCGCGGCGATGTCCCGTACGGCGTGGATGAGCCGCATGGCGGCCTCACCACGGTTGACGATGGCGACACGACTGAACACCGATCGAGCCCTCCTTTTAGACCAATGATGCGCGGGCCGCGACGCGGCGGCACCTTCGGCAGTGTCCACCCTCGTGCCTGTGGATCAAAAGGTCAGGGGTCCGAATCCGTTCGGCGAACGGACGATGTTGCGGCGTTGACCAGCCAAAACGCCGGACGCAACCGTGATCGTTTCCCGGCATGTGTTGCGGCCGTCCACTTCGTGGGAGAGTGATGCGCCCGGGGTGCGCTTATGTTACTGGCGGGTTCGTGTCGAGCGGGGTCGCGACGGAGCCTCAGCCGGGACCGGTGTGCCGCCGTCGAGGTCGCCGAGGAGCAAGCCCGGAACGCGCATCCGCCACGCGTCGGTGACGAGTTCCGTCAGGCGGTCGACGTCCACCCGCGCCAGCCGCAGCATGACCAGGGGCAGCCCCTCGTAGGCGGGCGTGGTGAAGAAGACCTCGGGCTCGCCGAGGAGCAACGCCTGCTTCTCCGCCTCGTCGCCGACGTAGAGCACCGCGACGTCGGTCCGGATCAGGCGCGACGTGCCGGGTCTGCGCTCGGGGTAGGACCAGACGAACCCCTTGTCGGCGACCCGGAAGTCGAAGCCCTCGCTGTCGATCTCGACCACGTGCGGCAGCGCCAGCGCCAGGTGCCGGACGTCGTCGGCGTCAGCCATCGGGGTCGCTCCGCACCATCGTCTCCCACACCCGCGCAGACTAGCTGCCACGGGTGACAACATGGTGCTGGCGCGAGGGCCCGACCGACGGGACCCGGGCCGTGCGCAGCGGCTCCGGTCGCCGTTCGGCCGCCGCCGCCCGACTGTGAACTCCGTTACCTCGCCGCCGAGCGGGAATGAGATCACCGGATCCGGATTTGGAGCCAGATGTGACTCCTGCACTCTTCCCAGCCCGGCTGCGCACCGACCGGCCGGCGGCGAGCCGATGACGGCCGCCGTCGACGCCCCCAAGGGGTCGGCAGCCCCGCTGACGCCCGGTGACCTGATGAGCCCCCGGCAACGCCTGCGGCTCGTCCTCGTCCTCGGGTCGCTGATCGCGGTGGGTCCGCTGACCATCGACATGTACCTGCCCGCGCTTCCCACGATCGTCGACGACTTCCAGACCACCTCGGCGGCGGTCCAGTTGACCCTCACCGGCACGCTGGCGGGCCTCGCCCTCGGCCAGTTGCTGATCGGCCCGCTGTCCGACGCCGTCGGCCGGCGCGCGCCGCTGATCGCCGGCATCGCGCTGCACGTCGTGGCGTCGCTGCTCTGCGTCGTCGCGCCGAGCATCACGGTTCTCGGCGCGTTGCGGGTGGTGCAGGGCCTCGGCGTCGCCGCGGCCTCGGTGGTCGCGATGGCCGTCGTCCGCGACCTGTTCGACGGCGCGGCCTTCGCGAAGCTGCTCTCCCGGCTGCTGCTGGTCATGGGGGCGGCCCCGATCCTCGCGCCGACCCTCGGCGGCGGGCTGCTGCGCTGGACGGACTGGCGCGGCGTGTTCGTGGCGCTGGCCGCCTTCGGCGTGCTGCTCGTGGTGGTCGCCGCGTTCGGCCTGCGCGAGACGCTGCCCGCCGAGCGGCGCCGCCGCGGCGGTGTGGTCGCGACGGTGGGCGTCTACGGCTCGCTGCTGCGTGACCGGACATTCGTGGGCCTGGTCCTGGTCGCCGGGCTGGCCATGGCCGCCCTGTTCGCGTACGTCGCCGGGTCGTCGTTCGTCTTCCAGGACCAGTACGGCCTGGACGAGCAGCAGTTCGGGTTGGCCTTCGGGGCGGGCGCGGTCGGGCTGATCGCGGCGACCCAGTTCAACGTACGGCTGCTGCGCCGCCACCCGCCGCAGCGGATCCTCGTCGTCGCCCTGGCCGCGGGCAGCGTAGCCGGACTGGCACTGCTCGCCTTCGCCGTGACCGGGTTCGGCGGGCTGCCGGCCCTGCTGGTGTCGTTGTGGGTGGTGCTCGCGGCGGCGGGCCTCGCGATGCCGAACGCGCCGGCCCTGGCCCTGTCCCGCCACGGCGAGGCGGCCGGCACGGCCTCCGCCCTGCTCGGCGCCGTGCAGTTCGGCGTCGGCGCGCTGGCCGCGCCCCTGGTGGGCGTCCTGGGCACCGGCGCGGTCGCCAGGTCCCTCGTCGTCGCCGGGGGCATGCTGGCGGCGACGGCGGTCCTGCTCGTCGTCGTGCGACCGTCCCGGCTGGCAGGCCTGGAGCCGGACGGGGTGGCCCTGGCTGCGCACTGAGCGGGCCCGCCGCGCGTTGCGCGGAAAGCAGTTGTCGGCGGAACGGGTGGCGGCCTAGCCTGCTGGCTGTGCACGCCACCTGCCGGCGGATGCGCCGGGTGCGCCGGTGAGCAGCCGCCTTCGTGAGATCGCCCGACAGACGGTGGCGATCGCCGAGTCGGGCCGGTACCGCAACGGCGCCGGCGACGAGGTCGTCATCGGTGCGCAGGTGCGGGCCGCGGTCGCCGGCACCCGCCACCACCTTCCCGACGGGACGCTCACCGTCGACGACACGCGGGTCGGGGCCGGCGACGTCGAGGTGACGTACGAGTCGACGTTGCAGGCGGCCCGCCGGCTCGGCCCGGATGCGGCGTGTCTGGTGTTCGCGTCGGCCAAGAACCCGGGCGGCGGGTTCCTCGGCGGGGCGAAGGCGCAGGAGGAGAGCGTCGCACGATCGTCCGCGCTCTACCCGTGCCTGCTCGCCGCGCCCGACTTCTACGCGTTCCACCGCGGCCAGCGCGACCTGCGGTACAGCGACCGGGTCGTCTACTCCCCGCGGGTGCCGGTGTTCCGCGACGACAAGGGCGTGCTGCTCGACGTGGCGTACCAGACGTCGTTCCTCACCGCCGCGGCGCCGAACCTCGGCGCGATCGTGCGCAACCAGCCCGCGCACGCCCCCGACGTGCCGGCGGTGCTGCGCCGCCGTGCGCGGCGGGTGCTCGAGGTGGCCGCCGCGCACGGGCATCGGACGATCGTGCTGGGCGCGTGGGGGTGCGGGGTGTTCCGCAACGACCCCGCCACGGTGGCGGACGCCTTCGCCGACGCGCTGCGGGTGGTGGACCGGTTCGACCGGGTGGTGTTCGCCATCCGCGACAACCTGTCGGGTACGCCCGTGTACGGCGCGTTCGCAGCACGCTTCGGCACCTCCGCGCCGGGGCGGGCGGGCGACGCCCGTCGGGGTTGAGTGGTCCGGCCCGACGCCGCGCCGAGTCCCGGCCCGGCGGTGGCGCGCTGCCGCCACCGCCGTACACCGCCACCGTTGTCAGGCCGCTACCGCCGCCCAGCCCACCACCGCGTCCAGCCCGCCGGCGCCGTGGTCAGCGTGGCTGCTCGGCGAGGTCCCGGATGCCCTGCAACGTGCCGGTCATGGCGTCCCGCAGGGCGTCCAGCCGGCGGGCGATGACCTGCTCCTCGTTCTCCGGGGCCCGGTCGATGATGAGGCTGAGCCCGGTGCGGCCGGGGCCGATCCGCACGGAGTGGGACAGTCGGCACCCGCCGTCCTCGGCGGTGAGGCGGTACTGCCAGCTGGCACCCGGTTGCGCGGGGTCGGTGGGGCCGCCGCCGAAGCGGTTGTCCGGGTCGAGCACGACCCAGCCGAAGGCCCGCGGCTCGTCGAACCGCACGATGTGCGAGATGGTGCGCCACTCGCCCAGCGCCGGATGGTGGTTGTGCCCCTCGAACCGGGCGCCGAGTGTCGGCCCCCGGCTGCCGTCCAGCCACCGCACCCGGCGCAGCTCCGGACTGAACCGCGCGGGCAGCTCGATGTCCGTGACCAGCTCCCACACCCGGGCGGGATCGGCTGCCACGTGCAGGTCGCACTCGACCGCCGGGCCGTCGACGTAGCGCACGGCATCCTCCTTCGTGTCCTCGACTGTCTTCCGGTCCGCGCACCGCAGCCACCGTCGTAGGACGGGCGGCCGCCGCACCGGACAAGGATGGCCCGTCCGGGCCGTCCGCGCAGCCCCGGCACGCTCATGTGTCTCGATACCGACGATCGGCGCGGGCATCGACCGTCGGTGGTCGACCCCGCTCGATCGCCGGACTCCACGCCCGCCCCCGCCGCCGGCTGCCGCGATCCGGCGTCGGGGTCATGGCGGCGGCGTAAACGGGTATGCCGTCGCATGGGAACCGAGGTCGCCGTGGTCGGTGCCGGATTCTCCGGGCTGGCCGCCGCGCTCGCGCTCGCCCGCGCCGGGGTACGGACGCGGGTGCTGGAGGCGCGCGACCGGGTGGGCGGGCGGGTGCTCACCCGGTGGCTGGCCGACGGCACCCAGCTCGACCTGGGCGCCCAGTGGGTCGGCCCCACCCAGGACCGGGTCAACGGGCTCCTCGCCCGGTACGGGATCGCCACCTTCCCGTCCGCCGCGTACGGCGCGTCACCGGTGATCTTTCCCGACGGTCGGCACGCCGGGGTCCCCGAGGGCGCCGCGCGGGTCCTCGACCTGCTCGACGCGTACGCCGAGCGGGTCGACCCGGTCGCGCCGTGGGCGGGGGCCGAGGCCGCCGAGTGGGACCGTACGACGCTGGCCGGCTGGCTGCGTACGGCCGCACCGGACCCGGCCACCGCCCGGTACCTCGGGCGGCTGCTCGCGGGCGGGCTGCTGGCCGCCGGCCCGGACGAGATCTCCGTGCTCCAACTGGCGTTCTACCTGCGCTCCGGCGGCGGCAGCCGGGCGCTGCTCGCGATGGCCGGCGGCGCGCAGCAGGACCGGATCGTCGGCGGCCCGCCGGTGCTGGCCGAGGCGCTGGCCGCCGCCCTCGGCCCGGACGCGGTGCGGCTGTCCGCGCCCGTGCGGGCCATCGCGCAGGACCGTGCCGGCGTGGTCGTGCACACCGACACCGACCGCGTCGAGGCGGACGCGGTGGTGGTCGCGGTGCCGCCGACGCTGGCCGGGCGCATCCGGTACGACCCGCCGCTGCCGCCCCTGCGCGACGCGCTCACCCAGCGGATGCCGATGGGCTCGGCGATCAAGGTCCACGCGGTCTACCCGGAACCGTTCTGGCGCGCCGACGGCCGTTCCGGCGTCGCGTTCTGCCTCGCCGGGCCGGTCACCGAGACGGTGGACAACAGCACCCCGGACTCCGCACGCGGGGTACTGACCGCGTTCAGCTACGGCGCGGAGGCGAACGCGTTGCGGCGGATGCCGCCGGGGGACCGCAGGGCGGGCCTGCTCGACGCCCTCGCCGCCGTCGCCGGCCCGGCCGCCCGGCGGCCGGAGGAGTTCGTCGAGTACGACTGGTCGGCCGACGAGTGGACCAGGGGTTGCTTCTGCGGAGCGCCGACCCTCGGCTCCTGGTGCGGCCACGGGCCGGAGCTGCGCCAGCCGGTCGGCCGGGTGCACTGGGCCGGCACGGAGACCGCCACCCGGTGGGCGGGGTACCTGGACGGGGCGATCGAGGCCGGCGAGCGGGCGGCGGCGGAGATCCTGGGCCGTGTCGCCCGGTAAGCTCCACCCTCGGCGTACGTGTGTCGACCGGTGTTCGTCGGGGCGAGGGTGTCACCCTCACCGTCCCGGTGAGCTGAGCAGGGCGGAGTGGTTGTGACGGCCGACTGGCAGGCGGGCGGTGCCGGCGCCGCCGGGGCGGGACTGGCGCTGGCGGCCATCCAGGGTCGGCAGAGCCTTCGCGAGGAGGTGGCGCACGCGCTGCGCGCCGCGATCGTGGCCGGCCAGATCAGGCCCGGCACCATCTACTCGGCACCGACCCTGGCGACCCAGTTCGGGGTCTCCCCGACACCCGTTCGGGAGGCGATTCTCGATCTGGCCAAGGAGGGCCTGATCACGATCGTCAAGAACAAGGGCTTCCGGATCAGGTCCCTCTCCGAGCGGGAGCTCGACGAGATCACGGAGATCCGGGAACTGCTGGAGATCCCCGTGGTGGCCGACCAGGTGGGCCGGCTCTCGGCCGAGCAACTGCGCGAGCTCCGGGTGCTGGCGGAGACCATCGTCCGGGCGGCGAGCCGGGGGGACGTCGTGGCGTACATCGAGGCGGACAGCGATTTCCACCTGACCCTGCTGCGTGCGGGCGGCAACCTGCGGCTGGTGGAGACGGTGGCCGACCTGCGCAACCGCACCCGGCTGTACGGACTCGACGCGCTGGTCAGGGACGGTCGGCTGGTCGACTCGGCGGACGAGCACGTCCAGCTCATGGATCTGTTCGCGGCGGGGGACCGGGAGGCGGTCGTCGAGCTGATGCGCGGCCATCTGCGGCACGTGCGCGGGATCTGGGCCGACCGGCCCGAGCGCTGACCCGGCGGTCGTGACCCGGCGGGCGGTGCCCGACGGGTGGGCGCGAGACGACGGCCGCCGGCCCGGAAAGTGAGTGATCCACGCCTAGTGACGCCCCGACAACCATGCTACGGTGCCATGTAACATGTTACTGGAGGTGGCGTGGAACAGTTTCCATGGCGGGGCGTCCTGACGGCGACCGCCCTGCCGTTTGACTCCCCCGACCTGAGCGTCGACCTTGACGCCTATGCGGAGCACGTCCGATGGCTCGCCGAGAACGGCTGCCGCGGCGTCGTCCCGAACGGCTCGCTCGGGGAGTACCAGGTCCTGAGCGCCGCGGAACGTGAGGCCGTCGTACGAACCACGGTGGAGGCCGCCCCGGCGGGCTTCTCGGTGATTCCCGGCGTGGCGGCGTACGGCGCGGACGAGGCGCGACGCTGGGCCGACCAGGCTGCCGAGGCGGGCTGTCACGCCGTGATGCTGCTGCCGCCCACCGCCTATCGCGCCGACGACACGGCCGTGCTGGCCCACTACCGTGAGGTGGCCAAGGCCGGCCTGCCCATCGTGGCCTACAACAACCCGCTCGACACCAGGGTCGACCTCACCCCGACCCTGTTGCGCCAACTCTTCGACGAGGGCCTCGTGGTCGCGGTCAAGGAGTTCAGCGGCGACGTCCGCCGCGCATACGCGATCGCCGAACTCGCTCCCGGCCTCGACCTGCTGGCCGGCGCCGACGACGTGGCTCTCGAACTGCTGACGGCCGGCGCGGTCGGCTGGATCGGTGGCTACCAGAACGTCATCCCGGCCAGTTGTCTGCGCCTCTACGAGGCGGCCGTCGCCGGGGACCTGGCAACCGCCCTGCCGCTGTACCGGACGCTGCACCCGCTGCTGCGATGGGACTCCCGGCCGGAGTTCGTCCAGGCGATCAAGCTCTCCATGGACGTGGCCGGCCGGCCCGGTGGACCCACCCGCCAGCCGCGTCAGCCGCTGCCGCCCGCGGTCGCCGCCGAGATCCGGGAAACCACCGAACGGCTGATCGCGGCGGGCCACCACTGATGCGCAGCAACCGCGTCATCCACGTGGTCGACTCGCACACGGAGGGGATGCCCACCCGGGTGGTCACCGGCGGAGTCCCGGTGATCCCCGGCGCCACCATGGCGCAGCGCCGGGAACACCTGATAGCCCACCTCGACCACCTGCGAACCTTCCTGATGTACGAGCCCCGGGGCCACTCGGCGATGTCCGGGGCGATCCTGCAACCCCCGACCCGGCCGGATGCCGACTTCGGCGTGATCTACATCGAGGTGTCCGGCTGCCTGCCGATGTGCGGCCACGGCACCATCGGCGTGGCCACGGTGCTGGTCGAGACCGGGATGGTCGAGGTCACCGAGCCGGTGACCACCGTACGCCTGGACACGCCGGCCGGCCTGGTGGTGGCGTCGGTCGCGGTGACCGACGGCCGCGCCAGCGCCGTCACGATCCGCAACGTCCCGTCCTTCACGGTCGCGCTGGACGCCGTGGTCGACGTTCCCGGCCTGGGCCGGGTCCGCTACGACCTGGCCTACGGCGGCAACTTCTACGCCATCGTGGACCTCACCGGGCTGGGAATCGGCCTCGACCGGGCCCACAAGCAGCGGCTGCTGGACGCCGGGCTGGCCATCATGGCGGCGGTCAACGCCACCGATCGGCCGGTGCATCCCGAGCAGCCGGACATCGCCGGCTGTCATCACGTGTACCTGGCGGGGGAGGGCTCGGACGCCCGCCACTCCCGGCACGCCATGGTGATCCACCCTGGCTGGTTCGACCGGTCACCCTGCGGCACCGGCACGTCGGCGCGGATGGCGCAACTGCACGCCCGGGGCCTGCTCCCAGTCGACCGGGACTTCGTCAACGAGTCCCTGCTCGGCACCCGGTTCGTCGGGCGACTGGTCGACACCACCACCGTCGCGGGCCGGCCGGCGGTGGTGCCGACCGTCACCGGGCGGGCCTGGCTGACCGGCACCGCACAGCACTTCCTCGACGCTGACGACCCCTTCCCGGCAGGATTCCTGTGGTGAGTGAGTTGATTCGCAGTCGTTCCCCGCAGTGCCCGGGCGACGTGGTCGCGGAACGGGCCGCGGTGACTCCGGACGAGGTCCGGGCGCTGGCCGCGCGGGCGCGTACCGCACAGGACGGGTGGTGCCGGGAAGGGCCGGCCGGCCGCGCCACGGCCCTGCGGGCGGCTGCCGACCGGTTGCGCGAGCGGGCCGACGCGGTCACCGACCTCATCGTCCGCGAGGTGGGCAAGCCGGCGGGCGAGGCCCGCGCCGAGGTGGACCGGGGCGCGGCCATCCTGGACTACTACGCGCAGGCATGCTTCGCCGCGACCGGTGACGTGCTGCCGCCGTCGCTGCCGGCGCACCAACCCGGCCTGCTCTTCACCGAGCGCCGACCGCACGGTGTCGCCGGGCTGGTCACGCCGTGGAACTTTCCGCTGGCGATCCCGCTGTGGAAGGCCGCACCGGCCCTCGCCACCGGCAACGCGGTGCTGCTCAAGCCCTCCCCGGACGCGCTCGCCTGCGGCGACGCCGTGGAAGGGCTGTTCGATGGGCTGCTGCCGAGCGGGCTGCTGCACGTCGTACCGGGCGGGACGGAGACCGGGCGGGCGGTCGTCGAGGCGAGCGACGTCGTGTCGTTCACCGGGTCCGTGACCGTCGGCGCGCAGGTCGCGGTCGCGGCGGCCCGCGCCGGGCTGCCGGTGCAGGCGGAGATGGGCGGCCAGAACGCGGCCTTGGTGCTGCCCGACGCGGACCTCGGGCAGACCGCCGCGCTGCTGGCCAACGCCGCGATGGGGTACGCCGGCCAGAAGTGCACCGCGACCCGGCGGATCGTCGTGGTGGGCGACGCCCGGGAGTTCACCGAGGCCCTGGTGGCCGCGGTGGCGTCGCTGCGCTTCGGTGATCCGGCCGAGCCGGCCGTGGTCGCCGGTCCGGTGATCGACGCCGCCGCCCGGAGCCGGGTCTTCGGCGCCGTCGAGGCGGCGCGGGCGAGCGGGGCGCGGATACTCACCGGCGGCCCGGGCGGCCCGACCGCCGATGACGGCTTCTTCGTCGCGCCCGTGCTGATCGACCGGGTCGACCCGGCGCACCCGGTGGCCCGGGAGGAGACCTTCGGCCCACTGGCCACCATCCTGGCCGCGCCGGACCTGGCCAGCGCCGTCGAACTGGTCAACGACGTGCGGTACGGGCTGGTCACCTCGGTGCACGGCCACGACATCGGTGCGCTGCTCGACGCCGTACGCAGGGTCGACACCGGCCTGATCCGGGTCAACGCGCCGACCACCGGAGTGGACTTCCACGCGCCGTTCGGCGGCGAGAAGGCGTCCAGCTACGGCCCGCGTGAACAGGGGACCGCCGCTCTGCACTTCTACACCTCGGTTCGTACCGTCACCTTCGCGGCGCCGCCGCGACCGGCCCGGCCCACCCCACCGTCCCACCCCGCCAAGGAGGCCCCGTGACCCGCGCCGACCTGCGTACCGGCAGCCACGACCTGCCGGTCAGCCCCGCGCTCGAGGAGTTCATGCTGTCCGGCTGGGCGGACACCGAGCAGTACGACCTGCCGGAGGACGAGGTCGCCAGCTGGGCCGCGGCGCGGCGCGCACGACTGCACGACCTGTACGCCGGCGAGCGGCTCGTGGTTCCCGCCGGTGGCTACAAGCAGCGCTCCAACGACCAGAACTTCCGCTTCCGGCCGCACTCCGCCTACACCTGGCTGACCGGCGACCAGTCGTCCGACGGGGTCCTGGTGATCGAACCCGACGGGGACGCCACGCTGTTCCTGCGTCCCCGCTCCGACCGCAAGGACGGCGAGTTCTTCCGGGACCGGGTCTACGGCGAGCTGTGGGCCGGCCGGCGCCCCACCCTGGGCGAGAGCCGCCGCCGGCTGGGCCTGCCGACCCGGCACATCGCCGAACTGGAGTCGACGCTGGCCGGGGCGGACGCACCGACCCGGGTGCTGCGGGGCGTCGACCGGGGCGTCGACGCGTTCCTGCCCGCCGGGGCCGGCGACACGGAACTCGACACGGTGCTGGCCGAGCTGCGCCTGGTCAAGGACGACTGGGAGATCGGCCAACTGGAGCAGGCGGTGGCGATCACGACCCGGGGCTTCGAGGACGTGGTCCGGGCGCTGCCGATGGCGAAGCGTACCTCGGAGCGGTATCTGGAGGGGGTGTTCTGGCAGCGCGCCCGGCTGGAGGGCAACGACGTCGGCTACCAGTCGATCGTGGCGGCCGGCGCACACGCGGCGACTTTGCACTGGATCGACAACGACGGACCGATTCGCGACGGTGACCTGCTGCTGCTCGACGCCGGGGCGGAGACCCGGTCGTTGTACACCGCCGACATCACCCGGGTGCTGCCGGTCTCCGGCCGGTTCACTCCGTTGCAGCGCGACCTGTACGAGTTGTGCCGGCAGGCCAACGACGCCGCGCTGGAGTGCCTGCGACCGGGTGCGGAGTTCCGGGCGTTCCACCAGGCGGCGATGACCGTGCTGGTCCACGGCCTGGCGGACCTCGGAGTGCTGCCCTGTTCGCCGGAGCAGGCGTTGGCCGAGGACTCCGGCCTGCACCGCCGGTGGACCCTGTGCGGCTCGGGCCACATGCTCGGCCTGGACGTGCACGACTGCGCCGCCGCCCGGTCCGGCGCCTACCTGGACGGCCGGCTCGCGGCCGGCCACGTGCTGACCGTGGAACCGGGACTCTACTTCCAGCCCGACGACGAGCTTCTCCCCGCCGAACTGCGCGGGCTGGGCATGCGTATCGAGGAGGACGTCCTGATCACCGAGGACGGATACCGGATGCTCTCCGACGACCTGCCCCGCCGTGCGGACGACGTCGAGGCCTGGATGCATCGCATCAGTTCATGACCGCCGCCGGCGCGGACGTCGTCGTCATCGGGGCGGGAATGGTCGGCGTCGCCTGCGCCTACTACGCCGCCCGCGCCGGCCTCACGGTGACCGTGGTCGACCGGGGCGGAGTGGCCACCGGCACCACCGGCGCCGGCGAGGGCAACATCCTCGTCTCCGACAAGCCGCCCGGGCCGGAGCTGACGCTGGCTCGGCACTCCGTCGAGCTGTGGCGGGAGCTCGGGGACACGCTCGGCGGGGGACTCGTCGAGCTGGAACACAAGGGCGGACTGGTGGTGGCCGCCTCGCCGGCGGAACACGCCGCGCTGCGGGCGTTCGCCGCGAGCCAGCGCGCCGCCGGGGTCGAGGCGTACGAGGTCCCCGCCGACGAGTTGCCCGACCACGAGCCACACCTGGCCCGGGACCTCACCGGCGGGGTGCGCTATCCGCAGGACATGCAGGTGCACCCGATGCTGGCCGCCGCCCACCTGCTGCGTGCGGCCCGGGTCAGGGTGCTGACCGGGACCACGGTCGTCGGCGTACGACGTGACGCCGAGGGAGCGGTCCGGGGCGTGCTGACCGACCGGGGAGCGTTGCCCACCACGATGGTGGTCAACGCTGCCGGGGTCTGGGCCGGTGAGGTCGCCGCCCTGGCCGGCGTCGGGTTGCCGATCCTGCCCCGGCGCGGCTTCGTCCTGGTCACCGAGGCGCTGCCGCCGCTGGTCCGGCACAAGGTGTACGCGGCCGGCTACGTCGCCAACGTGGGACGCAGCTCCGGGGACCTGGAGGTGTCCCCGGTGGTCGAGGGCACCAGGGCGGGCACCATCCTGATCGGCTCCACCCGGGAACGGGTGGGATTCGACCGGACCATCCCGCTGCCGGCGCTGCGCCGGCTGGCGGCGGGAGCGGTCCGGCTCTTCCCGGTCCTCGGCCGGGTCTCGGCGATCCGCGCCTACCGGGGATTCCGGCCGTACAGCCCTGACCACCTGCCGATGATCGGCGCCGATCCGCGGGTGCCGGGCCTGTACCACGCCACCGGCCACGAAGGCGCCGGAATCGGTCTCGCCCCGGCGACCGGGCATGCCGTCGCGGCGTTGCTGGCCGGCCGCCTTCCCGACGTGGACCTACGACCATTCGCCCCGGAGCGTCACGATGTTCACCTTTGACGGCCGTCCGATCCCCACCGACGGGCGGCGGACGATCGCCGCCGCGTTGCTCGCCGCCGGTGTCCGCTCGTGGCGACGCACCCGGCTGGGCGATCGGCCCCGGGGGATCTTCTGCGGGATCGGGGTCTGCTTCGACTGCCTGGTCCGCGTCAACGGCGTGTCGTCCCAGCGGGCCTGTCTGGTGCTCGCCCGCCCCGGGGACGTGGTCGAGACCCACGACGACGGCGGGGAGCGGGCGTGACCGGGTACGACGTGGTGGTGGTCGGTGCCGGGCCGGCCGGGCTGGCCGCGGCTGCCGGTGCGGCGCGGGCCGGCTGCCGGGTGGCGGTGCTGGACGCCGGGCCCCGACCGGGTGGACAGTTCTGGCGGCACCGGTCCGGCGCGGACGGGCGTGGCCACCACGCCTGGTCGACGTTCGCCCGGCTGCGGGAGCAACTCGACAGGATCGACTACCGCTGCGACGCGGCCGTCTGGTTCGTCGAGGCCCGTGGCGGAAAGGGATCCGCCGGCCCGGAGTTCGCCGTGCACACCCGATCGCAGGTGCTGCACGGGCGCCGGCTGGTCGTCGCCACCGGCGCCCACGACCGGGTCGTGCCGTTCCCGGGCTGGGACCTGCCCGGGGTGGTCACCGCCGGCGGCGCCCAGGCCCTGCTCAAGGGCCAGGGGGTGAGTTTCGCGCGGCGGATCGTGGTGGCGGGGACGGGACCGTTCCTGCTGCCGGTCGCGACCGGCCTCGCCGAGGCGGGCAGCACCGTCGTCGGCGTCCACGAGGCGAACGACCCGATCGGGTACGCCCGCCAGCTCCGCCCGGTCCTGGGCGCGGCCGGCAAGCTCGCCGAGGCCGGCCGGTACGGCTGGCGGATGCTCCGGCACCGGGTGCCCTACCACCGCCGGACGGCGGTGGTGGCCGCGCACGGCACCGACCACCTGACCGGGGTGACCGTCGCCCAGCTCGGTCCCGACGGCACCGTGCTGGCCGGCACCGGGACCGAGGTGCGGTGCGACGGCCTCGCGGTGGGCTTCGGCTTCACCCCGCAGCTGGAGCTGGCCGTTGCCCTGGGCTGCGCGACCCGGCTGGACTCCGACGGCAGCCTGGTGCTGGCCGTCGATCCGACCCAGGCGACGTCGGTGCCGGGCGTGTACGCCGCCGGTGAGGTCACCGGCGTCGGCGGCGCCGACCTGGCGCTGGTGGAGGGGCAGCTCGCCGGGGGCGCCGCCGCGTGCTCCCTGGGCCTTACGCCGCCCTGGTCGGCCCGCCGGCACGACCGCCTGCTGCGGGCCCGGCGCCGGCTGCGCCGGTTCGCGGCGGCGCTGCACGCGGTGCACCCCGTGCCGTCCGGCTGGCCGGACTGGTGCGCCGACGACACGCTCGTCTGCCGGTGCGAGGAGGTGCCCGTCGGGGCGGTCCGGCGGGCGGTGCGGGAGTTGTCCGCCGGCAACGCCCGGGGCGCGAAGCTGCTGACCCGGGCCGGGATGGGCTGGTGCCAGGGGCGGGTCTGCGGCTACGCCACCGCCTGCCTGGCGGCGCGGGGAACGGGCCGGGAGCCGGGCGTGGCGGACCTGACCGGGTACGCGTCCCGTCCGCTGGCGCAGCCGGTCACGCTTGCCGCACTCGCCGGTGACGAGTGACCGCCGCGAACCGGACCGCCGACGGCGTTGCCGGCCACCAGCAGGTGGCCGGCAACGCCGTCGGTACGGACTGGGCCGGTCAGTACTCCGACCTGACCGTGACTCCGCTGAACGCCTGCTTGGCGTGCAGGCTGACGTAGTGGTAGCCGGCGGCCGGGTTGCTGATCGTGATCGTCTCACCGTTGCCGGTGTTGACCGACCGCCGGGTGTACGAGCTCGTGGTGGCCCAGCTGCTGGGGCTGTAGTACAGGTCGGCGTCGCCGGCACCACCGGAGGAGGTGATCCGCAGGCTGGTGGTGCCGGGCGGAACGTGCAGGTAGAGGTAGTGGAGGTTGCCGGCGGTGGCCTGGATGCCGCCGCGCTGGCAGTTGCGGCCCAGCGTCCGGACGTCGCCGCCGGTGCACTCGGGCAGCGGGGCGGGGCCGCCGGTGATGGTGACGTTCTGGGAGGTCCTGGCGGTGGCACCCTTGTCGTCGGTGACGGTCAGCGTGACCGGGTACGTGCCGGCGGCCTGGTAGGCCTTCGTCGGGTTGGTCGCCGTCGAAGTGGTGCCGTCGCCGAAGTTCCAGGACCGGGAGGCGATGCTCCCGTCGGCGTCGGTCGACCGGTCGGTGAAGCTGGCGGTCAGCCCGCTGGTGGTGAGCGTGAACGCGGCGACCGGGGCCTGGTTGGCGGGCGGGTTGGTGGTGCCGCCGCAGTTGCCGGCCGCGCAGGCGTCCAGCCAGGCATACCAGGTGGTGTCGTAGCGGCTGCCGATGGTGCTGGTCAGCAGCGTACGGGCGGCGTTCCAGTTGCCCGTGCGGTAGTGCCCGAGCAACGTGGTGACGTCACCCCGGTGCGACTGGAGCATGTACCGCACCGCCAGGTAACCCCACCGGTAGACGCGGGTGCTGTCGTGGCTGTACGTGGTGTCGAAGAGCGTACGCAGCGGGTGGGTCTTCTTCCCGGCCTCGGTGATCGCGGCGCCGTAGGTCAGCTGGCGGTACGAGTAGGACACGTACTCGGCGAAGCCCTCGATCCACCAGATGGTGGGGGTGGCGATGTTGTCGGTGAAGTCGCCGTACATGTTGAAGCGGCCGTCGAGGTAGTGGGTGTACTCGTGGTTGAGGTTCCAGATCTCGAAGGTGGGGCGCAGCCACTCCGCCTCGTACGCGATGAACCGCGGCTGGTTGCCGACGACGGCCGGGTCGCCTTCGAGGTACATGCCGCCGTTGTTCGTGTCGATGCCGAACATCGGCCCGCCGTACGTCTGGTATTCGGTGCTGGAGTCGAAGACCACCACTTCGAGCGTGGTGTTGCGGTCGTCGGCGACCGGGCCGCTGTCGGCCACCACCGAGTGGAAGTAGGCGTCCTGGTCGCGCATGCTGGTGCAGGACCGGTCCAGCTCGGCCGGGGCCATCTGCTGGGCGCGGATACGGATGCTGCTGCCGCAGGTGTAGGTGATCGGCAGGATCGCGGCGGCCAGCCGCGCCTGGAGGTCGCAGGTGTCGAAGTAGGCGCAGTTGGCCTTGTCGTAGTAGTCGGTCATCTCGGCGACGCCGACCCAGAGCGCGGCGGTGGAGCCGGTGATCGCGCTCAGGTTCAGCAGGCCCCGGGCCAGCGGTCGCACCTTCGACCGCAACGCGGTGTGCTGGAGGAACCGGCCCAGTTCCCGGCCGGCGTTGGAGACCAGGTAGCCCCGGTCGGTGCCGAGCAGGGCCCGTTTGCCGGTGGCGAAGGCGTGCAGCGTGTCCACCACGCTCGGGTCTGCGGTGACGGTGCTGACGAACTCGGGCACCTGGTGGCCCCGGAACAGCACGATGTAGACGTTGTTGACCGCGTTCAGCATCCACCACGACGAGTCGTACGAGCTGTCGTAACCGGTCAGCAGCCGCTTCACCACGTACAGGTAGCGGGCGTTCTCCTCGGCGCTGTCGATCAGGGTGACCGCCTCGGCCAGCACCTCGCCGTTGGCGTCGTTCACGTCGCCGGAGCGGCTGTTGGCGAAGAACGCGTCCAGGCCGGCGCGGATGGCGGTACGCAGCGTGGGGCCGTACGAGCCCACCGTGGACGGGTAGCTCCAGTGCACGTAGTAGCCGGCCCGCAGGTACAGCACGAGTTGGGCGGTGCCCGTGTTGTTGGTGCCGTCGTAGGAGCCGGCGTTGTCCCGCAGCCCGTACGCCACGCTGGCCATCTGCGCCTCGCGGAACGCCTGGTAGGCGTCGCTTCCGGAGAGGTTGAACAGGGTGTTCACGCAGTCGGTGGTGGACGCCTTGATCTGTTGCACCAGGGCGCTGCCGGTCCGGCTGGTGAAGTCACCGACCGCGCAGGGTGCGGCGGCCAGGCCGCGCATCGACGGGGAGGTGGACCGTTTGGCGTCGTCGGGCTGGTCGTAGTCGCGGCGCAGCTCTTCGCGGGACGAGGGGAGCGGGGCCCGCTCGCTCAGCGGCAGCGGTGACCGCCGGACGTGTCCGTCGACGGCGCCGGAGCCGACACCGGCGTCGGTCGGGGCGGCGCCGGTCGGCCTCGCCGGTGGCGCTGCGTTCGCCGCGGCGGAGGGGGCCAGCGGGCTCAGCCCCAGCGCCAGCACCAGCGCGAGCGGCATGGCGGCCCAGTGGCCTCGATTGCGTGTCTTCTTGGTTCTCACGGAGCGCCTCCTGGCGTTCGGTGCTCCGGCCTGGCGCCGGAGAGTGGGGGTGCGGGGTGGCCGTCCACCGGTCCGTGGCCGAGGGCGGCCTGGGAGGGGTTTCCGCAGGTGAGGTACGGCTTGGCGGACGGCCTACTCCTCTTCGGAGGGCGCTGCGGCCGTGGATCTCCTTCGATCGAGGCTGGACATTGTGCCGCAGGTGGCCAGTACAATGGCACACATCACACATCATGTAAAGGATTGTTCATCGTCTATATACGTGACGTCACGACCACGTTCCGTCATCGTTGACACCCGCTCGCCCGCCCGCCTAGGGTCTGCGAGCAACCCACAACTGCATAGACGCCGTTCGAATCCGCGCGGGAGAGACCCCGACCTTCCGTCGGGGCGCCGAAGGAGCAAACTCCCAAGAAACTCTCAGGCCCCGTTACCGCTCGGATAAGGCGAACTCTGGAAAGCAGACGATCCGTCGTCTCACCCACGGTGCAAACCGCCACCCGGCGGCGAAGCTCTCAGGTCCATGACAGAGCGGGAGGCAACCGACCGTACGACGCGACCGCGTCGGGACGAGGGAGTCCTCCATGCACCAGAGTCCGACGACCCTGCTCCACCCACCCCTGCACGCCGCGCACGCTGAACTCGGCGCCCGGTTCACCGGTTTCGCCGGCTGGTCGATGCCCCTGCGCCACGGCAGCGAAACCGCCGAGCACCGCGCGGTACGCGAACGCGCCGGCCTGTTCGACCTCAGCCACATGGGACAACTCGAGGTGTCCGGGCCACAGGCCCCGGCGGCACTGGACCACGCACTGGTCGGGCACCTGTCGGCGGTGCCGGTGGGCCGCGCCCGCTACACCATGCTCTGCGACGAGACCGGCGGCGTGCTCGACGACCTGGTCGCCTACCGGCTCGCCACCGACCGGTACCTGCTGGTGACCAACGCCGTCAACACCGGCACTGCGCTGGCCGAACTGCGCACCCGCTGCGCCGGACCCGGAGCGACCGTCACCGACCACACCGCCGAGCGGGCCATGGACGGCGCGTGCCACGGACCGGCCATCCGATGGTCGCGTTGACGGACGGCGGCACGGCGGAACCCGTCGGCGTGGTCACCAGCGGCGCGCTGTCACCGGTGCTGAACCGGCCCGTCGCGTTGGCCCGGGTCCACCCCGACGCCGTCGGGGCGCGGTCCCGACCGGGCGTCGTCATCCGGGGGGACACCGAGCCGGTGGAGATCACCCGACTGCCGTTCTACCGCCGTCCGCGCTGACCCGCGTCACCCGCTGCAAGGAGTAATGGACATGGATGTTCCCGCGCGTCTGCGCTACAGCATGAACCACGAGTGGATCGACGACGCGGCCGAGCCGGCGACGGTGGGCATCACCGCGTTCGCCGCCGCGGCGCTCGGCGACGTCATCTACGCCGAGTTGCCCGAACCCGGCACCCAGCTGGCGGCCGGTGAGGTCTGCGGCGAGGTGGAGTCCACCAAGTCGGTGGCCGAGCTGTACATGCCGGTGAGCGGCGAGATCGTCGCCACCAACGAGGCGGTCGTCGCCGACCCGGGCCTGATCGGCGCGGACCCGTACGTCGAGGGCTGGCTGTTCCGGGTCCGGCTGACCGACGTGCCGCCGCTGATGACGGCCGACGAGTACCGCGCCCACCTCGCCGAGACCGACAACGGAGGCGTGTCATGACCGTCCACGACCAGGGGCTGATCGACGCCGACCCGGAGATCGCCGAGGCGATCACCGCCGAGCTGCGCCGGCAGCGGCAGACCCTCGGCATGATCGCCTCGGAGAACTTCGCGCCCCGGGCGGTCCTCGAGGCACAGGGCTCGGTCCTCACCAACAAGTACGCGGAGGGCTACCCGGGCCGGCGGTACTACGGCGGCTGCGAGCACCTCGACACCATCGAGCGCCTGGCGATCGAGCGGGCGAGGCAACTTTTCGGCGCCGCGTACGCCAACGTGCAGCCGCACTCCGGCTCCCAGGCCAACGCCGCCGTGATGGCGGCCCTGCTCGACCCCGGGGACACCATCCTGGGTCTCGACCTCGCGCACGGCGGTCACCTGACCCACGGGATGCGGATCAACTACTCCGGCCGGCTGTACCGGGCGGTGGGCTATCAGGTGGACGCCGGGAGCTTCCTGGTCGACATGGACACCGTCGAGCGGCTGGCGCACGAGCACCGGCCGAAGATGATCGTGGCGGGCTGGTCGGCGTACCCGAGGGTGCTCGACTTCGCGCGGTTCCGCCGGATCGCCGATGCCGTCGGCGCGTACCTGCTGGTCGACATGGCGCACTTCGCCGGGCTGGTCGCGGCCGGGCTGCACCCCGACCCGGTGCCGCACGCCCACGTGGTCACCCTGACCACGCACAAGACGCTCGGCGGACCGCGTGGTGGCGCCATTCTTAGCGCCGACCCCGAGCTGGCCCGGCGACTGGACTCGGCGGTCTTCCCCGGCCAGCAGGGCGGCCCCCTGGGGCATGTGATGGCGGCCAAGGCGGTGGCGTTCCGCATCGCCGCCGGGGACGAGTTCCGGGACCAGCAGCGGCGGGCCCTGCGCGGAGCGCGGATCGTCGCCGGACGGCTGGGCGCCGCCGACACGTACGACGCCGGTGTCCGGGTGGTCAGCGGGGGCACCGACGTGCATCTGGTGCTGGTCGACCTGCGTGCGGCGAAGCTGGACGGTCTCCAGGCGGAACGGCTGCTCCAGGGGATCGGTATCACCGTCAACCGCAACGCCGTACCGTTCGATCCCCGCCCGCCGATGGTCACCTCGGGGTTGCGGATCGGCACCCCGGGCCTGGCCACCCGGGGCTTCGACGAGGCCGGCTTCGTCGAGGTCGCCGACATCGTCGCCACCGCGTTGAGCAGGGCGGAAGCCGGCGACGGGCTGCGCTCGCGGGTCGACCGTCTCGCCGACCGGCACCCGCTGCACGCCGGGCTGTCCCGCTGATGCCGAACAAGCTGCTGCTCATGGCAGCAGAGAACGAACGAATGCGCGGATTTGTCTCGCAGTCCTCCCTGACCCGGGGAATCGTGCACCGATTCGTCGCGGGTGAAGAGGACCGTGAGGTGATCGCGGTGGCCCGCCGGCTCACCGGGACGGGCCTGCGGGTCACCATCGACCACCTCGGCGAGGGGACGACGACACTCGAACAGGCCGAGGGCATCCGCGACACGTACCTCGCGCTGCTGGCGTCACTGGACGCCGCGGACCTGGCCGCCGCCGCCGAGGTCTCGCTGAAGGTCTCGGCGCTCGGCGGGTCGCTGCCGGGCGACGGGTACGACCACGCCGCCCGGCTCACCCACGACGTCTGCGCCGCCGCCGCGGCGGTGGGTTCGACCGTGACGATCGACATGGAGGACCACACCACCGTCGACGCGACCCTCGCCATCCTCGACGAGCTGCGTACCGAGTTCCCGTGGGTCGGGGTGGCGCTGCAGGCGTGCCTGCGGCGGACGGCGGCCGACTGCCGGCGACTCGCCCACGCGGGCAGCCGGGTCCGCCTGGTGAAGGGGGCCTACGCGGAGCCCGCCTCGGTGGCGTTCGTGAGCAAGCGCGAGGTCGACGGCGAGTTCCGGCGGTGTCTTCGCATCCTGATGGAGGGAGACGGGTATCCGATGATCGCAACCCACGACCCGACGCTGATCGAGTACGCCCTGCGCCTGGCGCGCGACGGTGGGCGCAGCGCGGAGGACTACGAGTTCCAGATGCTGTACGGGATCCGCGAGAACGAGCAGTCGCGGCTGGCGGCGAGCGGGAACCGCATGCGCGTCTACCTCCCGTACGGCCGTGACTGGTACGCGTACTTCATGCGTCGACTCGCCGAGAAGCCGGCGAACCTGCTCCTGCTGGCCCGGTCGTTCAAGCCCGGTTCGGCCAATTGAGAGACGGCTGCCACGGGTGGCCGACGCGACAGGGAGTGCGTCATGATCAGCGTTTTCGATCTTTTCAGTGTGGGCATCGGGCCGTCCAGTTCGCACACCGTCGGGCCGATGCGGGCCGCCCGGACGTTCGTGGCGGGACTCAAGGCCGACGGTGTGCTGGCCGGTACCGGCCGGGTCCGGGCGGAGCTCTTCGGTTCGTTGGGGGCGACCGGGCACGGGCACGGCAGCGACCGGGCGGTGCTGCTCGGAATGGCCGGTGAGGCCCCGGAGACGGTCGACACGGACACCGTCGACACGTGGGTGGCCGGGGTGCGTGCCGAGCGGCGGTTGGCTCTGCTGGGGGTTCAGGAGATCGACTTCGACCCGGACCGGGATCTGCTGCTGCACCGGCGCCGGTCGCTGCCGTATCACCCGAACGGGATGACCTTCGTCGCGTACGACCCCAGCGGCGTCGAACTGCGCAGCCGCACCTACTACTCGGTGGGTGGCGGGTTCGTGGTCGACGAGGCGGCGGCGGGGGCCGACCGCATCATCCCGGACACCACGCTGGTCCGGTACCCGTTCCGCACCGGGGGCGAGTTGCTGGACATCACCGCCGCGACCGGGCTGTCGATCAGCGAGGTGATGCTGGCCAACGAGCGGTCCTGGCGTACCGAGGCGGAGATCCGGGCCGGTCTGCTGGAGATCTGGCGGGTGATGCGGGAGTGCGTGCGGCGGGGTGGTGAGCGCGACGGGGTGCTTCCCGGTGGGCTGCGGGTCCGGCGGCGCGCGGCGGAGTTGCGGCGGAGGCTGGCGGCTGACACCGGCAGCGCCGATCCGTTGCGGGTGATGGACTGGGTGACGCTCTTCGCGTTGGCGGTGAACGAGGAGAACGCGGCCGGGGGCCGGGTGGTGACCGCGCCGACCAACGGGGCGGCCGGGATCATTCCGGCGGTGCTGCACTACTACACCCGGTTCGTGCCGTCGGCATCCCCGGACGGGGTGGTGCGGTTCCTGCTGACGGCCGGGGCGATCGGGGTGCTGTTCAAGGAGAACGCCTCCATCTCGGGTGCGGAGGTCGGCTGCCAGGGTGAGGTGGGCTCGGCCTGCTCGATGGCCGCAGCCGGGCTCGCCGAGGCGCTCGGCGGTACGCCGGCCCAGGTGGAGAACGCGGCGGAGATCGGGATGGAGCACAACCTGGGGTTGACCTGTGACCCGGTCGGCGGGCTGGTGCAGATCCCCTGTATCGAGCGCAACGCGGTGGCCAGCATCAAGGCGGTCACGGCGGCCCGGCTCGCGATGCGGGGCGACGGAATGCACGCGGTCTCCCTCGACAAGGTGATCAAGACGATGCGGGAGACCGGCGCCGACATGAAGGTCAAGTACAAGGAGACGGCACGCGGGGGCCTCGCGGTCAACGTGATCGAGTGCTGATCGCCGCGCCAGGGGGATCAGGGTGGGCCCGGTACGCCCGGTGCCGTGCGACGATCGACGGGCGTCGTGCCGACCGATCCGTCCCGCCGGGCCGCCCGCACACCGGTCTCTGGCAGGCAGGCGAGAAGCACCCCACCTCGTACCCCTTGGAGAACATGATGTCCTCGTCCCCGGCGCGGGTCCTCGTCGCGCTGAACGCGGTGCGGCCACCCGACCAGCCGTCCCCGGTCGTCGGCAGGGCCGTCGTGGTCGGGGGCAGCGTCGCCGGGCTGCTGGCGGCCCGCGTGTTGTCCGACTACGCCGAAAGCGTCGTCATCGTCGACCGCGACGATCCAGACGCGACCGGCGGGCGCCCGGGCGTGCCACAGGGGACGCAGCTGCACGCGCTGCTGCCCGGCGGCTTCCTCCAGCTCGAACGCCTGTTCCCGGGATTCCGCGAGCAGGCCGTGGCCCAGGGGGCCGTTGAGGCGCCGCCGGCGGCCAGGCGGAGCTATCTCGACGGGCGTCTGAAGGTCGTCGTACCCGACGACGCCGACAGCCTGGCGGGCACCCGGCCCCTCCTGGAGGGGCTGATCCGCGAGCGGGTGCTGCGGCTGCCCAACGTCAAGGCGGTCACCGCCCGCGCCACGGGCCTCGTGTGCGACGGCGGCGTGGTCACCGGCGTCCACTGCGAGACCGGCGGGGCGACGGGCGTCGAGTCGGGTGACCTCGTGGTGGACGCGATGGGACGATCGAGCAGGCTCTCCGAGTGGTTGGAGCAGGCCGGCTGGGACCGGCCCGCCCTGCGGCGGATGACCGTGGACCTCAACTACGCCACCGCGCTGTTCCGCCGCCCGGAGGCGGAACCGGAGGCCACGGTCGTCATGGCACTGCACACTCCGGGGATGTCCTCGGACGTGGCCGGCGCCGCGTTCTTCGCCGTGGAGGACGGCCGGTGGATGGCCATGATGGCCGGCTACGGCGCCAACCGCCCGGGGCGCACCGCGGACGACTTCGTGCGCCGGCTGCGGGAGCAGTTCCCGCCGGAGTTCGGCGCGCTCGCCGCGAACGAGATGCTCGGCGAGGTGCAGACCTACCGCCACGCCGACAGCCGGCGACGCGACTTCCACGGGCTGAGGCGCCTGCCGGCCGGGCTCGTCAGCGTCGGCGACGCGGTCGCGTCGTTCAATCCGGTGTACGGGCAGGGAATGACGGCGGCGGCGCTGCACGCGGCCTGCCTGTCGACGTACCTGCGGTCGGGCCCGGACCTGGGCGCGCCCGCGCGCCGGTTCTTCGCCCTGCAGAAGGTCGTGGTGGACGTCGCCTGGTCGATGTCGACCTCCGCCGACCTGGCGCTGCCGCACGTCGACGGGCCCTACCCGCGCGGCTACCGGCTCTCCAGCTGGGCCAGCAGGCAGATCGTCACGGCGACCGTCACCGACGTGCCGACCGCCCGGCGCTTCAACGAGGTCGTCTCCATGCGTGCGCACCCGCGCTCGCTGGCCACCCCCGGCGTGCTCCTGCGCGCGCTGCGCGCCAACCGGCGGGCCCGCTGACCGGGCCGTCCGCCGCCCCGGGCGGCGCCGCGCGTCCGGTCCAGGATCCTCGGCGCGTTGAGGATGGCCGCTGGAGACGGGTTAATCGGATGGACCCGGCCGCGTCGGTCACTATGGTTGGTCGATGGACGTTGTCAGCACCGCCGACGTCTCACCGGGTGACCGGTTCGCCTTCTGGCGCGAGGTCAGCGGGAAGCTCTGGGTGCCGTACGACCTGGCCCGGGAGCGGCAGGCGAAGACCGGCTTCGAGGCGCGGGTCTGCATCAGCGAGTTCGGCCCGGTGCAGGCGACCCTGATGACGACGATGGCGCACTCGGTGCGCCGCACGCCCCGGCTGATCCGGCAGGCCGACCCGGAAGTGTTCAAGGTGAGCTGCATGGTCAGTGGCAGCGGCACGCTGACGCAGGACGGCAGACGCGCCGACTTCGGCGCCGGGGACCTCGTGCTCTACGACACCTCGCGTCCGTACGTGGCCGAACTCCGGCCGGACGATTCGACGAGCCGGATGCTGCTCCTGCGTTTCCCCCGGACGCTGCTGCCGTTTCCTCCCCGGGAACTGCGTGAACTGAGCGCCGTCCGCATCTCCGGCGCCCGCGGCGTCGGCGCGCTGTCGTCGCGCTTCCTGCTCCAGCTCGCCGACCAGATGGACGAGCTGACCCCGGCCGAGACCGCGCGGCTGGCCACCCTGACGCTCGACGTGCTGATCGCGGCGTTGGCCGACGCCCTGGACGCCCGGAAGATCGTCCCCGCGGACACGCGCCGGCGGGCGCTGACCGCCCGCATCCGCGCCTTCATCCACGACCATCTCGGTGACCCGGACCTGACCCCGGGCGTGATCGCCGCAGCGCACCACATCTCCGTGCGCTACCTGCACAAGCTGTTCGAGCAGGAGGAGCACACCGTCGCCGGCTGGATCCGCGAACAGCGCCTCGAACGGTGCCGACGCGACCTCGCCGAACCCCGGCTCGCCGCCCGCACGATCAACGCGATCGCCGCCCGCTGGGGCTTCACCAACGCCGCGCACTTCAGTCAGGCGTTCCGCGCACGGTACGGCCAATCGCCCACCGAGTTCCGCCAGCGGCTCCGCACCGTGCACGGAGACTAAACACCTGTGCGTCCCGCCGCAACGACAGCTGTGGATGCGTCGGGCAGTCTCGTCTCAGGAGTCGTTCATCCGAAAGCGACAGCACTGAGAAGGGACAACATGCGCTCGTGGGCAAGGAAACTCTGCCGGGTCACCGCCGTGGTCCTGGCCCTCGCCATGCTGCCGGTGGTGTCCGGCACGGCGCAGGCCGCCGACGTGGCCTACAACCAGAAGAACCAACACCTGACCGCCACGCCGATCAGCGGGATGCCGATCGCATCGGTCAGCCGCGAGATCACGCTCCAGGACGGCACCTACGGCTGGTGGACGTTCCCCACCTCGGGACCGTGCCAGACCTACACCGGCCGCATCCTGCCCGGCACGTACACCTGGACGGACCAGCTCTGGCCCGGGGTCCCCAGCGCCGGAACCTACCGGCACCACAGCTACCTCACCGAGGAGGACGGCGGCTGGTCCTACCACATCCAGTGCGACTTCCAGTTGTCCGCCAGCGGTTCGTACACCTGGGGCAGCGGTCTCGACCCCCACTTCTGACACCGCATCCACCGGCGGAGCTGACAGTTCCGTCACGTCGTCAAGGGAGATCCGCATGAGACTCGCACGAATGTCGATGGCCGTCGTCCTGCTGGGCAGCGCCGCCGTGCTGGCGGTCGCCGCTCCGGCCCACGCGTCCTGCCCACAGGGCATCGCCAGCTTCGAGCCGCAGGTCAACGGCACGTTCGCCGGGACCGGCATCAACATCCGCACCGGACCCGGCGCTGACTGCACCTCGCGCGGCCAGGGCCAGCCCGGCCAGACCGCGACGTTCCGCTGCTGGCGGACCGGGCACGACGGCGCCCGCTGGACCTACCTGCACAATCGCGCGACCGGCGTGTCGGGCTGGTCCCGAAGCGACCTGCTCTCCGGTGGGGGCGCCACCGTCTCGTGCGGCATCTGATCCGCAGCGCGAGGGCCTCCCGAGGCGATGTCCGCCTCGGGAGGCCCTGCCCCGGTCAGTCCGCCAGGTTCACGGCCGTCCGGGTACCGGCGCTCCCGGCCCGGAGCCCGACACAGGAGCCCGAGCCACTTCAGAGGGTGGTTTCGCCGTTGAGGCCGAAGAAGTCGTGCCATTTGGTGCTGGGGTTGAAGGTGGTGCCGGTGGAGAGGGCGACGTGGACGTCGT
>NZ_SLVT01000018.1:0-165991 GCF_004345505.1 Micromonospora sp. CNZ303
AGCGTTCGTCCTGAGCCAGGATCAAACTCTCCAACAAAAACTTGTTGAAAAACTGTCCCGACAACAAAAAGTGTTGCCAAAGGAATCCAAGACCAGCCAAACCGAAGCCCGACCAGTCCAGGGTATAAATCATAATTGGCACTGGCTTATCAAGCACCCTGTTGAGTTCTCAAAGAACAACCACACACCACTCGGGCGTCCCACATTGTGGGAACCCGCTTGGGGCAACTCCTCTACCTTACTCGGCTCACTTCCTGTCGTCAACCTCGTGTCCGAGGTGATCAAGGAAATGCTCCGAAGTCCACGATGACGCTCGCCGTATGAGGGCGGTCGTTGCTGTCGTGGGAATCCGCAGACCGGCCGATCGCCACTTCGTGGCTATCCGCCCGGCTCCTGCCGGCTTCCGAACTCTACCCGGTCGGTCTCGCGATCGCAACCCCGTCTTGGAGTGTCCTCGCACCGCCCGGTCCTCAGCCTCGCCCGGCGTTCCCGCCACGAGCCTGGTGCCGTTGTCGGCCGGTTTGTCCGGCCTCCCGCGTGCAGAGAGAAAGTTACGCCGCCCGCCCGGAGAAGGCAAATCGGCGTTCGTCACTGTGGATCCCGAGCGGCCGCCGGCGGTCGCGCATTCGTGATGACCGCGTGGGTCCGCAGGCGGTCCCGGCGTGCCAGAGTGTCTGTCATGGCTGACCTCCCGCGCATCCGGGTGACCGTGCTCGCCGAGGACGCGCTGACGGGACTGCTGCTGCCGTTCTGGCAGCTGGTCATCGGCGCCTTCGTGGTCTTCGTCGTCCTGGTCTCGGTGGCTCGGCTGGCCCGCCGTGGTCGGTCCCGCATGACGACGGCACTCCTGGTCACAGCCGCCGCGATCGCCGGCTTCGCCGTGCTGGGCGTACTGCTTCAGGGGTGAGCGTCAGAGGCGGCGGTTCGCGAGGCTCGGCAGCTCGGCGCGGATGGTCCGCAGCCGGTCGAGATCGAGGTCGGCCACGGCCAGGCCCGGGCCGTCGGGCACCTGGGTGAGCACCATCCCCCACGGGTCGACCACCATGCTGCGTCCGTAACAGGTCCGGCTCGGCTCGTGGTCGCCGACCTGCCCCGCCGCGGCGACGAAGCACTGGTTCTCGATCGCCCGCGCGCGCAGCAGCACCTCCCAGTGGTCCCGCCCCGTGTGGACCATGAAGGCCGCCGGCACCACGAGCAGCTGGGCGCCGCCCTCGACCACGAGCTGCCGGTACAGCTCCGGGAACCGCAGGTCGTAGCAGATCGACAGGCCGACGCGAAGGCCCTCGACGTCGACGACCACCGGCTGGTCACCCGGGACGACGGTGGCCGACTCCAGATAGGAGACCCTGCCGGGGATCTCCACGTCGTACAGGTGGATCTTTCGGTAACTGGCGGCAAGCGTGCCGGAGCGGTCGAAGACCAGGGAGGTGTTCCACGTGCGGTGTGGATCCGGCCCGCGCTCGTGGATCGAACCGGCGATCAACCAGATGCCCAGCCGCCGGGCGACGCCGGCGAAGAACCGGCCCACCTCGCCGTCGACCGGCTCCGGTTCGGGGAGCCCTGCGGCGGGGCCGAGGTAGTCGACGAGTTCCGGCAGGAGCGCCAGGTCCGCGCCGGCCGCCGCCGCGCGTTCCAGCACGGCCTCCGCGGCCGCGAGGTTCGCCTTACGGTCGTCCCGGGAGTTCAGCTGACAGACGGCGACGCGCATGGGGATCAGCGTACGACCGGAGGGGGCGTGGCGACAGCGTCGAAGCGGTGGCGGGGCTCCCGGGCCACGGGTGGGTCGAGCCTCCAGGCGTCGGTCGGGCCGGACACGACACCGCGCCCGACCGGAGCGGTCGGGCGCGGCGGCGGTGGATCAGGCCGACTTCTCCTCGCGGTCCCGCCGGGCACGCCGGCCGGTGAACTCGCGGGGAACGATCGTCGGGTTGACGTTCTCGAGCACCACCTCGCGGGTGATCAGCACCCGGGCGGCGTCGGGGTTGCTCGGCACCTCGTACATCACGGAGAGCAGGACCTCTTCCATGATCGCGCGCAGGCCGCGGGCGCCCGTGCCGCGCAACATCGCCTGGTCGGCGATCGCCTCCAGGGCCGGCGGCTCGAACTCCAGCTCGACGCCGTCGAGCTCGAAGAGGCGTTGGTATTGCCGGACCAGGGCGTTGCGCGGCTCGGTGAGGATGCGCACCAGGGCGGTGCGGTCGAGGCTGCGCACATTGGTGATCACCGGGAGCCGGCCGATGAACTCGGGGATCAGGCCGAACTTCAGCATGTCCTCCGGCATGACCTGGCTGAAGATGTCGTCGGTCGACCGCTCGGAGACGGACCGGAGCCGGGCGCCGAAGCCCGTGCCGCCGTGGCCGGTGCGGGCTTCGATGATCTGGTCGAGCCCGGCGAAGGCACCACCGCAGATGAACAGCACGTTTGTGGTGTCGATCTGGATGAACTCCTGGTGGGGGTGCTTGCGCCCGCCCTGCGGTGGCACGTTGGCCACCGTGCCTTCCAGCATCTTGAGCAGCGCCTGCTGGACGCCCTCGCCGGAGACGTCCCGTGTGATCGACGGGTTCTCCGACTTGCGGGCGATCTTGTCGACCTCGTCGATGTAGATGATGCCGGTCTCGGCGCGCTTGATGTCGTAGTCGGCGGCCTGGATCAGCTTGAGGAGGATGTTCTCCACGTCCTCGCCGACGTAGCCGGCCTCCGTGAGCGCGGTGGCGTCGGCGATGGCGAACGGCACGTTCAGCATCCGGGCCAGGGTCTGCGCCAGGTGGGTCTTGCCGCACCCCGTCGGGCCGAGCAGCAGGATGTTGGACTTGGCCAGCTCCACGGCGTCACTGCCGGAGCCCGGCGCGCCGGCCGCCTCGGCCTGGATCCGCTTGTAGTGGTTGTAGACCGCGACGGCGAGCGCCTTCTTGGCCTGGTCCTGCCCGACGACGTAGGTGTCGAGGAACTGGCAGATCTCCATCGGCTTGGGAAGCTCTTCCCACTTCACCTCGCCGGACTCGGCCAGCTCCTCCTCGATGATCTCGTTGCAGAGATCGATGCACTCGTCGCAGATGTAGACCCCAGGGCCCGCGATGAGCTTTTTGACCTGCTTCTGCGACTTACCGCAGAACGAGCATTTCAGTAGGTCGCCGCCGTCACCGATCCGTGCCACCTACGTTCTCCCTGCACTCGTCGGCCGGAGACCCGGCCCTCGCCTGCGGACGTGGAAGCGTCCGCCTCGTTTCACCCCGCTCGTCCACCCCGCCAACGTACCGGTGGAGCGGCACAGACCCGACGTTACCCGCTGGCGGAGGTTTCTCCGACCCCCAAAACGGGTGTGTCAGACGGTCGGCCGGGAGCGGACTCCCGGCCGACCGCGACCCGAGCTGTTCAGCTGGCGGCGTTGGCCGCCAGCAGGCCCTTCTTGCGGCTGGTGAGGATGGTGTCCACCAGCCCGTACTCCTTGGACTCCTCGGCCGTCATGATCTTGTCACGGTCGATGTCCTTGCGGACCTTCTCGATCGGCTGGTTGCAGTGCCGCGAGAGCATGTCCTCGAGCTGCGTGCGCATCCGCAGGATCTCCCGGGCCTGGATCTCGATGTCCGAGCCCTGCCCGTAGCCGCCCTCGGTGGCCGGCTGGTGGATGATGATCCGCGAGTTCGGCAGCGCCATCCGCTTGCCCGGGGTGCCGGCGGCCAGCAGCACGGCCGCCGCGCTTGCGGCCTGGCCGAGGCAGACCGTCGAGATGTCCGGCCGGACGTACTGCATGGTGTCGTAGATCGCCGTCATGGCGGTGAACGAACCGCCGGGCGAGTTGATGTACATGATGATGTCGCGGTCCGGGTCGGTGCCCTCGAGCGTCAGCAGCTGCGCCATCACGTCGTTGGCCGACGCGTCGTCGACCTGGACGCCGAGGAAGATGATCCGGTCCTCGAAGAGCTTGTTGTAGGGGTTGGACTCCTTGACCCCGTACGACGTGCGCTCGACGAACGACGGCAGGACGTAGCGGTTGTGCACGGCCGCGAACTGGGGCGGCAGGCTCAGGTCGGTCATCGTCAGCTCCTCAGCTCAGGGTCCCGGCGCCATCCGGAACCTGGGCGGCCCCGATGATCACCTTGTCGATGAAGCCGTAGTCCAGGGCCTCCTGGGCGGTGAACCAGCGGTCGCGGTCGGAGTCCGCCTCGATCTGCGCCTGGCTCTGACCGGTGTGGTGCGCGACCCGCTCCTGGAACATCCGCTTGGTGTAGAGCATCTGCTCCGCCTGGATGGCGATGTCGGACGCGGTGCCGCCCAGACCGCCGGAGGGCTGGTGCATCATGATCCGCGCGTGCGGCAGGGCGTAGCGCTTGCCCTTGGTGCCGGCGCAGAGCAGCAGCTGACCCATCGACGCCGCCATGCCCATCGCCACGGTCGAGACGTCGTTGTCGATGAACTGCATGGTGTCGTAGATCGCCATGCCGGAGTAGACCGAACCGCCCGGCGAGTTGATCCAGAGGTTGATGTCGCGGTCCGGGTCCTCCGCGGCGAGCAGCAGGAGCTGCGCGCAGATGCGGTTGGCGACCTGGTCGGTCACCTCGCTGCCCAGGAAGATGATGCGTTCCTTGAGCAACCGGTTGTAGACCGAGTCGTCGAGGTTGCCAATGGTGTCGCCACCGCGGGCATCGATCGCCCGGAGCGGCTTCGCTTGGATGTGCATGTCGGTCATGGCAGCCCTTCGCTCTCCGTACCGTCCTACCCGACACTAACCGCTCAGCCGGATGGCAGAGCGCCGGTCCGGGCAGTGTTCGCTATCAGCGCAGTACCGCCGAGGCGTACCCGAAAAGGGAATCGGCCGCCGTCCACCGCAGGCGGCGGACGGCGGCCTCCCCGCACTGTCAGTGCTCGTGGTTGTGCTCGGCCTCGTTCTCGGCGCGCAGCGCGTCGAGGGTGACCTCGTTGCCCGCCGAATCCTTGATCTTGATGCGCTCCATGACCGAGGCCAGGGCCTTGCCCCGCCGCACGTCACCGAAGACGGCACCGGCCGCGCCCGAGCGGACCAGCTGGTCGTAGTACTGCTGCGGAGCCATCCCGGCGCGCTGGGCCCGGTGCACGATCTCGTGGCCGAACTCGTCGTCGGAGACCTGCACGTCCTCGGCGTCCGCCAGGGTGTCCAGCAGCAGCTGGACCTTGACGCCCTCGGTCGCCGCCTCGGTCAGCTCGGCGTCGATCTGCTCCTCGGTCTTCTCCTCGGCCGCCAGGTATTCCTCCAGGGAGGCGCCGATCCGCTCGAGCTGGTCGACCATCGCCTGCTTGCGGCTCTCGACCTCCTCGCGGACGATGCCCTCCGGCGCCGGCACCTCGGCGGCGGCCACCATCTGCTCCAGCGCCTTGTCGCGGGCGGCGTAGATCTGCTCGACCCGCTTGCCCCGGGTGACCCGCTCCCGCAGGTCGCCGCGTAGCTCCTCGATGGTGTCGAACTCGCTCGCCATCTGGGCGAACTCGTCGTTGAGCTCCGGCAGCTCCTTCTCCTTGACCGTGCGGACGGTCACCGCCACCTCGGCGTCACGGCCGGCGAAGTCGCCGCCGACGAGCTGGGTGGTGAAGCTGGTGTCCTCGCCGGCGGCCAGGCCGACGACGGCCTCGTCCAGGCCCGGGAGGAGCTGCTTGCTGCCGACCTCGTGGGAGATGTTGCTGGCGGAGCCGCCCGGCACGTCCTCGCCGTCGACGGTCGCGTTCAGGTCGATCTGGACGTAGTCGCCCTCCTGGGCGGCCCGCTCGACGGTCTTCAGGGTGGCGAACCGCTCGCGCAGGTTCTTCACCTGCTCGTCGATCTCGCTGTCGTCGATCTGGAGCTCGTCGACGGTCACCTCGATGGTGGCCGGGTCCGGCAGGGTGATCTCCGGGCGGACGTCGACCTCGGCGGTGAAGTTCAGCGAGTCACCGTCGTTGAACTCGGTGATCTCGACCTCGGGACGGCCGAGCGTCTTCAGGTCGTGCTCGCGAACGGCGGCGAGGATGTTCTGCGGGATGGCCTCCTGCACCGCCTCGTTGAGGACGGTGCCCCGGCCGACCCGCTGGTCGATCACGGCCGCAGGAATCTTGCCCTTGCGGAAGCCGGGCACCTGGACCTGCTGCCCGATCTCCCGGTACGCCTTCCTGAGGCTCGGCTCGAGCTCGACGAACGGCACCTCGATGGCGAGCCGCACGCGCGTCGGGCTCAGAGTCTCGACGGTGCTCTTCACAGGCGTACTCCTTGACGGATCTCGGTTTTAGTCTGGGCGTGATTAGCCCATCGAGTGTAGGCGAGCCGGCCGGGCGCACCGGCAGCGGCCGGGGACCGCACAGAGGGCGACCCCGGCGACCGGCCGCGGACGACAGTCGGGGTGGCGGGATTTGAACCCACGGCCCCTCGCTCCCAAAGCGAGTGCGCTACCAAGCTGCGCCACACCCCGTGGCGACGAGCAGTCTATGCCGTCGCGACCCGCCGGAAGTCCCGGGGCGTCCCTCAACGCGCCGAAGGGGGACCAACCGGACATCCGGCGCGGCCAGGACCCGCCCGTCGCTCCCCCGGGCGGGATACAGCTGCGCGAGGCGGGCGGGTCATTGGGTACGCTGTCGGCGCGCCCACGGCATCCGGGCGCACGCGGGCGTAGCTCAATGGCAGAGCTTCAGTCTTCCAAACTGACGGTGCGGGTTCGATTCCCGTCGCCCGCTCCACAACTTCCGGCCCAGGTCAGCGGTGTTGCTGCCGAGCCTGGGCCGTTCTCGTTCCAGCGCTCTTTGATCTTGCGTGCCACTAACGTGCCAGTAGCGCCGGCCGTGCCGTCCGAGGCGGGTTCGCGTGCCGGCCGCTTCGGCTTCGCGTCCTTGCAGGTCCCTTCTGGATCAGCGGGCCGCGCAAGCGCGGCCCGTCCGCCGCGCCCGGCCTGCTGACGGCCTCCGGCCGGCGCGGCGGGCTGCATCTCCTGGTTGGACTGGCAGGGCGAGACCGGTCGCGCTTCGTGGGTGCGAGGTATCGGGAGATGCCGTCCGTAGCATCGACCCGGTGGTTTCCCAGATGGATGCAAACGACGGTGTTGTCGACTCCGCCATGCCGGTGCCGGCTGCGGGTTCCCGCGATGCGTTTCGCGTGGAGTTCGTCCCGACCAGTCAGGACGGTCGGTTCGGTGAGTTCCAGCTCTACGTGGGTGGCGTCCCGATCGGGGACGGCAGCACAACTGCCTGGTACCCGCACTACACGGATCTCTGCCGCCTGTGCAGGCTGGCGGAGCAGCCTGGCATACGGGAGCGGGAGCCGTTGCACCTCGGCGACACCTTCGACCACCTGAATATGTACGTGGAGATGACCGAGCTCGACGTGGTGTTCACTTTCACCACCCGCCCCCGTTTGGAGTGGGATATGCCACCGCCGTGGGCGCCACCGGTGGGCGTATGGATGCGGTTGAGCGTTCCCCGTTTGGAGTTCATCAGCATCTGGCGTCAGGCCGAGCCACAGTTCCGCTCTCTCACGGCAGGACGGTAGCCGGGACTTCGCCCGCATGGCGGGCTTTCCTCAGAGCGAACGATGATCACCGGACAGTCGCCCTCATTCGGGAGTCGGGGCGCCGCCCTGCTGGCGGCCTCCGGCCGGCATCGGCCGACGCGGTGGGCCATGCCCTGCCTTAGGGATAGATCTGAACGACGCCGTCCGAGGGATCCAGGGTCGACAGGTCAGGGAGCCGGGCACCAGCCTGTGCCGCGACAGCGGCCACAGCCTCGTAGAAGCCCTCAAACAGCTCGCTGGCCGTGACGAACTCTCCGGAGACGTGGCTGATGTCCAGTTCCACGAACCGCTGATTCTCGGGAGGCAGCAGCCAGGCTTGGACGGAGACGTTGGCTATCTCCGGCCATCGGTATAGGGCCGTGCCGGCGGTGTACACCAGGTTGATGCCGATGTCATCGACGAACACCCGACTGACCACGGGATGCACGGTACGTGGCTGAGCTATCGGCGTGAAGCGTTACCGCAGAACGCGGCGACGCCGTACCGATCGCGTGGACGGCCGGCTGGCACCGAGGTCGGAGCGATCGGCTGCCGTGCCGCTCCGCGGCTTGCCACCGGGTACCGGGGGCCCAGGCGCACGGAGAGCCAGCGACACGGCAAGCCGCCCCCGGCCCGAACGGCGATGAACAACGCCCAGCCGCCACACGGGACGAACAGCACTCCCGTCACGAGGGCACCCACCCACAGCAGAGCAGTCGAACGACGGATGGCGGCTGTCATCAACACGACCGTCACTGCGGCCGGCACGCCCAACCGCACGCTCGCATGGCTCCAGCGACGCCCTGCGAGGCGCAGGTTCCACCACGAAGCCGCAGCGACAGCGGTAGCCAGCCGGCGTGAGCTGACATCCCCCGAGGTGCGTCGCCTGCGGCACATTCCTGGCGCATCGAGACGAATGCGTCGAGGCGTGCAACGCGCGCTCGCGGCACGAACACCACCGGGTGCAACGGGGGACGCACCGCCGAGGGACCATGCGTGCGCTTGACCTCGATCAGCCATGGTCACGACCGGGCGGCACGGCACCGCGACATGGTACCGAAACAGCGCCAGACCGAGGCGGTAGTGAGCAAATCAGATCGCTATGCCGATCACTCACCTATCGTGGCCATTGATCGCACACCAGGGCATGTCGAGGCGGAGCAACAACCGCCCTGCCGAAAAGGTGGAAAATGGCGAAGAAGGTTGCCGTCAAAGTAAACGAGGATGCCATCGTCTGGAAGGAGTTCACCAGCGCCAAGGGGAAGAAGTACGAGGTGGGCTACCTCAGCGAACCCGACGCGGACCAGGGAGGATCGGCTGCGCCCGAGGGGAAGTCCGACTTCGGCATCAGCTGCAACTGGCCCGTTGGTGGAAACGACTGGATAACCACCGAGGCCAGTTTCAAGACCACGACGGCTATCTCGAGGTACAAGCTGCACTCCAATACGGACATGTCGGGGGAACAAGTCGGCGGATATGCCTACCGGCTGGAATTCTCCAACGAAGAGCACTACGACTACGACTTCTTCGACCAGGAAGGCGACAGTTACGGGTGCAACACCTTCAGCAATACGGACCATTTCGTTCGGTACAACTCGGAGAAGCCCACGATCGCGTACATCAAAGGTAGTTAGCGCCGAGAGCCGTTGCGGCGGGTGCATGGCAGCGCCGGGAGCGCTCCTCACTCTGAGGGTGCAGGTTCCAGCCCGTCGTCTGCTCCACAGGTTCCGGCCCAGGTCGCCGGCGTTCCCGCCGCACCTGGGTCGTTCTCGTTGCGGGGCGGAGACGCCGACTGGCGGCGGTCCTCGCCATCGCCGGCCCCGAGGATCGAGCGCCCTGACGGACGGTGATATGCGCAGCCCGAGCCGCACCACCGTCAGGTGAGTCCTCGGGTACTTATCGGCGAGCGACGCCGCGACGATCGGAAGGCGACCGCCGTACGACGTGGGTAGTCTTTCGGCGTGGAGCTTGATGATCTTCCGACGGCGGAGTTCGCCTTCCCCGGGCCGCTGCGGGACCAGCTGGTGGCCGCGATCCTGTCCGGCGCGAAGACGTCGACGTCCAGCCTCGTGCTCGGCTACGAGCGGACGGACGAGCCGATGCCCGAGGTGGGTGAACGCTCGGCGGTGATCGACTCGGCGGGCCGGCGGGTGGCGGTGATCGAGGTGACCGAGGTACGCGTGGTCCGGCTCGGCGACGTCGACCAGCCGCACGCCCTCGACGAGGGCGAGGGGTACGAGTCGGTGGCGCAGTGGCGGGCCGGGCACGAGACGTTCTGGCACAGCGCGGAGGTGCGCGCGGAGCTGGGCGACCCGGGCTTCACCGTCGACGACGACACCGAGGTGCTGCTCGAGCGCTTCCGGCTGGTGCACACCGTCTGAGCGCCCCTTGCCGCACGCGCGACCCGGGCGCGCGGCGGCACGCGCCGTACGCCCGGGTCGGTCGCCCGCTCAGCCCCAGTTCTGCGGGGCGGGCTGGCGGGTGGTGGCGTTCAACCGGTTGAAGAAGTTGGTGGTGGCGAGCCAGAGCACCAGCGCGGCCAGCTCCTTCTCCTCGAAGTGCCGGGCGGCCTCGTCCCACACCTCGTCGGGCACGGGGTCGGCCCGGTCGGCGAGCCGGGTCGCGGACTCGGCGAGCGCGAGTGCGGCCCGCTCGGCGTCGGTGAAGTACGGCGTCTCCCGCCAGGCGGCCAGCGCGAACAGCCGCTCCTCGGTCTCCCCCGCCTTGCGGGCGTTGCGGGCACCGGAATCGACGCAGGCGCTGCACCCGTTGATCTGGCTGGCCCGCAGGTGGACCAGCTCCAGGGTGCTCCCCGGGACCCCGGCCGAGTGGGCCGCCTTGTAGAGCAGATTGATCGCCTTCACCGCGTCGGGAAGCAGGGTCGCGGGGTTCTGCATACGGGCCTGTACGGACATCGTGTGCCGTCCTTCCTGTTACGCTGCCGACGCCCCCGCCGCAGCGCTTCCTTCTCCGTCACCCTGCTGTCGACAGCCGGAGGGGCGACGTGACAGATGTGACCCGGGCCACACAAAGGCCGGAGGTCGACCGGGATGGCGAGGCCGTGAGCGACACCGACCTGCTCGCCGAGCGCTTCGAGGAGCAGCGCCAACGGCTGCGCTCCGTGGCCCAGCGGATGCTCGGCTCGCGGGCCGAGGCCGACGACGCGGTCCAGGACACCTGGCTGCGGCTCAGCCGCGCCGACGTCGACGGCATCGAGAACCTGCCGGGCTGGCTCACCACCACCGTCGGGCGGGTCTGCCTCGACCGGTTGGGCTCCAGCGCCGCGCGGCACGAGCGGCCCGCCGACGTGGCCGCCGACGAGTCGACCACGCCCGGAGCCGGCGAGGCCAACCCCGAGCGGGAGGCGATGCTCACGGAGTCGGTCGGGCGCGCGCTGGACGTGGTGCTGCGGACCCTCGGCCCCACCGAGCGGCTCGTGTTCGTGCTGCACGACATGTTCGCGGTCTCCTTCGACGAGCTCGCGCCCGTGGTCGACCGGAGCCCGGCCGCCGTACGGCAGATCGCCAGCCGGGCCCGCCGGCGCGTGCAGGGCGGGTCGCCGGCGCCGGAGGCCGACCGGGCCCGGCAGCGTGGGACCGTCGAGGCGTTCCTCGCCGCGTCCCGCGAGGGGCGCTTCGACGACCTGCTCACCCTGCTCGACCCGCACGTCGTCCTGCGCTCCGACGCGGCGGCCGTACGGATGGGCGGGGCCGGCGAGGCACGCGGCTCGGCCACGGTCGCCAACTTCTTCTCCGGCAAGGCGCAGGGGGCCGTGCCGGCGTTCGTGGACGGCGCACCGGGGGCGGTGGTGCTCGTCGACGGCCGTACCCGCCTGGTGCTCAGCTTCGTGGTCACCGACCGGATCCTCGGCATCGAGGTGGTCGCCGACCCCGCGCAGATCGCCGGCCTGGACCTGGTCGTCGGGTGACGGTCCGCGCCGCCTGAGCCGCCCGTCAGGGCGCGATCGGCGCAGGTGCGGCTGCTGCGTACGATTCGGGGCCGGGCATCCCCTCGTCCCGCGGAGGTAACGGCAGATGGCAGGCCAGCACGAGGGGTACGCCCTCGGCGTCGACCTCGGCACGTCCCACACCGTCGCCGTGCTGCGCCGACCCGACGGGCACACCCGAGCACTGCTCGTGGACGGCCAGCCGATCATCCCCTCCGGCGTGTACGCCGACGCGGACGGGCTGCTGCACGCCGGCCGGGACGCCCAGCGGCTGGCCCGCACCGATCCGGGCCGGTACGAGCCCAACCCGAAGCGGCGCATCGACGAGCCCGCCGTCGTGTTGGGTGACCGCCGGTACCCGCCGGCCGAACTGCTGGCCGCGACGCTGCACGCGGTGGCCCGGGCGGCCGTCGAGGCGGTCGGGTTCCTGCCCCCGGCGGTGCTGACGTGCCCGGCGACCTGGGACGCCGCCCGCCGCCAGGTGCTGGCCGACGCCCTGGCGACGGCGGGCTGGCCGTCGGCGGCCGAGCACACGCTCTCCGGTCCCACGCCGCCGGGCACCCGGCTGCTGCGGGAACCGGTGGCCGCCGCCCGCTACTACACGCAGGTGCTGCGCCGCCCGGTGCCGGTGGGCGGGACGATCGCGGTCTTCGACTTCGGCGCCGGGACTCTGGACGTCGCGGTGCTGCGCAACGAGGGCGCCGACCCGTGGGGCGACTCCGGGTTCACGGTCGTCACCGCGGGCGGCGCGGACGACCTCGGTGGCCTGGACGTGGACGCCGCCCTGCTGGGTCGGCTCGGCGAACTGGTGGCCGAGGCGCATCCGGCGCGGTGGGAGCGGCTGACCCGCCCGGAGTCCGCGACCCAGTGGCGGGAGCGGCACGAGCTCTGGGAGAACGTCCGGGGCGCGAAGGAGATGCTGTCGCGGGTGCCGGCGGCGCCGGTGGCCGTGCCGGGGGTGGAGGCGGCGGTCACGCTCACCCGGGCCGACCTGGAGCGGGTGGCCGGGCCGCTGCTGGGCCGGGCGGTGGCGGTGACCCGGGACGTGATCGGCGCGGCCGGCCTCGACCCGCAGCAGCTCTCCGGCCTGTTCCTGGTCGGTGGCGCCACCCGGATGCCGATGGTGGCCCGGCTGCTGCACGCCGAGTTGGGCATCGCCCCGACCGTGCTGGAGCAGCCGGAGCTGCCGGTGGCCGAGGGGGCGCTGACCGACCTGCCCCTGCCCCGGCGCGCCCGGGCCGCCGACGCCTTCGCCGCACCCGCGCCACCGCCCGCCCCGGCGCAACCGGCCGGAGCACCACCGCCTGATCCCGCCGCGCCGGCACCGCAGGCCCCGGCACCGGCACCACAGGCCCTCGCACCGGCAGCGCCCGCCGTGCCGGCGCAGCCCGCATCTGCCGGCAGTTCGCCGCACGCGCCCGCCGCACCAGGGGACGGCGTCGGCGGCCACGACGGCGGTGTGCCGACCGTGCCCGCCGGCCCGGCCCCCACGCCGACGGCCGTCGCCGGACCGGAGGGCGTCACGCCGGCCCTGCCCGCCGGGCTGACGCCGACCATGGTCGCCGGGCAGTCGACCGCCCCGACCGTGCCCGCCGCACCGGCACCGGCCGACCCGTTCCCACCGCCGGGAGCGGGCCAGTCACCGTTCGCGCCGCCGGGCGCAGGCCCGTCACCGTTCGCGCCGCCGTGGGCGCCGGCTGCGGGCCCGTCGGGCGCACCCGCCGAAGGCCCGGCACCGTACGCACCGCTGGGGACTCCGGCCGCCGCCCCGGCCTCGGGTGCACCGGCGGGCGGCGCGGCACCCTACGCAGCGCCGGGCGTACCGCAGGGTGGTCCTGCGGGGGCGTGGCCGGGCGTACCCGTCTCCGGCACGCCGGTGTCGGTGTCGCCCGGCGGCGGCCGGAGTGGGCCGGCGCTCCCCCGACGCCGGGCGCTGTGGGTCTCGCTCGCCGCCGTGCTCGCGCTCGCCGGCGTGGCGACGGCGGCGGTGCTGTACCTGACCCGGGACCGCTACCCCGCCCTGGAGTTCCGGACCGTCGACCAGCTGACCCGGGTGCCCGCCGGCACGGAACGACCGGCGGACATGTTCACCGCGCTCCTCGGGCAGCGGGCCTATCTCGGGTATCCGCTCGGCGACGGGCGGCTGGAGGTGGTGGCGGTCGACGCCGGCACCGGCGCGGTGAAGTGGCGCAGGCAGACCGCGGCGTCCTCCGACCGGTGGAAGGGGATCGTCGCCCTGCCCGGCGCGGTCGCGGTCTTCGCCGACGCCATCGGCGACGACACCCCCCGGGACCTCGTGCTGCTCCACGGCGCCTCCGGCGACCAGCGGTGGCGCCGGTCGATCCTGGGCAACGACGACGTGATCTTCGGCGACGGCGTCGCGGTGCAGGTGGACCGCGCCGGAAAACGGCTCGTCGGGCTGCGTCTCGGCGACGGCGGGGAGGTCTGGTCGCAGCCCAGCCCGCGCGACGAGTACGACAACACCCGCACCAGCGTCCACCCGGTCACCACCGACAAGGCCCTGGGCGGCCCGGCCTTCCTCGACGGCTCCCCGCGCGATCCCTGGCGCGGCGAGGTCAACCGCATCGTGCAGGTGGGCGCCGACCGGTCGGTCCGACTCATCGACATGGGCAGCGGCCGGGTGGTCCGCACCCGCGCCGGGGTGGCCGACCACGACGACCTGGTGGTGGCGCACGAGGACCGCCTCTACGTGGCCCGCGACGACGCCGGTTACCAGCTGCTCGCGTACGACCTGACGAGCGACGCCCAGCCGAAGGTGCTGTACACGGCCGAGGACGACAAGCGCCGGCCGGAGGCTCTGGTGCCCTGCGGCGAGCGGCGGGCGTGCCTGCTGGAGGTGACCGGCGGCGACGACGAGACCACCGAGGTCGTGGCGGCCACCGAGGAGAAAATGAGCCGGTGGAAGGCACCCCGGGCGACCCGGCTCGTGCCGCTCGGCGAGCACCTGCTCGCCCGGCGGACCACCCCGGAGTCGGCCGGCACGCTGTTCGGCCCCGACGGTCGCGCCGTGCTCGCCGACCGTCGCGGGGTGGCGGTCCGGCTCGACGGGGGCAACCTGCTGCTCCTCGCCGACCCGCCCAGCTCGGTCGAGGACGACCGCAGCGTCGCCGGGCTGTCGGTGGGCTCGGGTGAGGTGGCCGAGCTGGGCCAGCTGGCGGACGTACGCAGCGACACGTGCTCGTGGAACACCAGCGTGATCGCCTGCGGTGCCGGCAGGCAGAGCGGGGACGCCGGGGCGGAGTCCCCGTACGGATTCGTGCTCTACCGGTTCGCCGGGTAGCCGACACCCCCACAGGCATTCAGATGGATCTATATAGCCGATAGCCTCCTCTCAACGGCCAGGCTGCTCCGCGTCCGGTCACGAGCCGGCGCGGGGCCGACAGGAGGAGGACCGGCAGATGACACTTCCCCGCACCCGGCGATGGCGGGCCCGCACGGTGGGCGTACTCGCCGCCGCCGCGGTCGTCGCCGCGATGGGCACCCCCGCGGCGGCCACCCCGGCCACCGGCGAGATCCTGCACGCCGACGCCCCGAACGCGGTGACCGACGGATACGTCGTCGTGCTCAGGGACGACGCCGTCGGACGCGCCGGCGACCGGCGGGCCACCGTCGCGGACACCGCCGGCCGCTTGGCCGACCGCTACGGGGCCACCGTCGACCGCGTCTACGGGCACGCGCTCGACGGATTCGTGGCGCACCTGCCGGAGCGGGCCGCCCGGCGGCTCGCCGCCGACCCGGCCGTGGCGTACGTGGAGCGGGACCGGGTGGTGACCCTCGTCGGGCCGGGCGTGCAGCTCAACCCGCCGTCGTGGGGCCTGGACCGCATCGACCAGCGCAACCTCCCGCTCGACGGCCGGTACGCCTACCCGAACACCGCGCACAACGTGCACGCGTACGTCATCGACACCGGCATCCGGAGCACGCACGGCGACTTCGGCGTCCGGGCCGGCGGCGGCGTCGACCTCGTCGACGGCGGTCCGGCGGACGACTGCAACGGTCACGGCACCCACCTGGCCGGCACCATCGGCGGCACCCTGCACGGGGTGGCGAAGGAGATCCGGCTGCGGCCGGTACGGGTGCTCAACTGCGCCGGCAGCGGCACCTTCTCCCAGGTGATCGCCGGGGTGGACTGGGTCACCGCGAACGCCGTGCGGCCGGCGGTGGCGCTCCTGGCGCTCGGCGGCGGCGCCAGCACGGCGCTGGACGCCGCGGTGAACCGGTCGATCTCGTCCGGGGTGACCTATGCCGTCACGGCGGGCAGCTCGAACGCCAACGCCTGCAACTACTCCCCGGCGCGGGTGGCGGCGGCGCTCACCGTGGCGGGCACCACCAGCACCGACGCCCGGATGCCGAGCGGCAACCACGGCAGCTGCATCGACCTGTTCGCCCCCGGCGCCAACATCACCTCCACCTGGCACACCGGCAACGCGGCGGTGAACACCATCAGCGGCAGCTCGATGGCCGCCGCGCACGTCACCGGCTGCGCCGCGCTCGCCCTCTCGGCCAATCCGACCTGGAGCCCCGCGCAGGTGGCCGCGTACCTGGTCGGCCGGGCGACGACCGGAGTGGTGACGGGCGTGGTCAGCGGCACGCCGAACCGCCTGCTCTACTGCGGCCCCTGACCCACGCGGCCCGCCGCACCGGCGGGCCGGGGGACTCACCCGCAGCCGTGGCCGTGGGCTCCGGCCGTTGCCGGGGCCACGGCTGCGGCCGTGGCCGCGAACTCCGGCTACGGCCACGGCCGCGGCGGGAGATCGATGTTCGGCGGGCCTTGTCCGCGCAGGGCCCGCCGACTAAGTTCAATCGATGATCGACTATCTGGTCATCGGCGGCGGAATCGCGGGCGCCAGCGCCGGACACCACCTCGCTCCGTACGGGACCGTGGTGCTGCTGGAGATGGAGCAGGTTCCCGGCCAGCACTCCACCGGCCGCTCGGCCGCCGTGTTCTCCGAGTACTACGGCGGGCCGGCGGTGCGCGCGCTGACCCGGGCCAGCCGGGGCTTCCTCACCGCGCCGCCGCCGGGGTTCGCCGAGCATCCGCTGCTCACTCCGCGCGGCACGCTCAGCCTCTGCCCACCGGGCAGCGAGGACGCCTTCGAGGCGGCCCTGCGCGACGGGGCCGAGGTGGACCCGCCGGCCCGCGAGATCGACGTCGCCGACCTGCCCCGGCACTGCCCCGTCGTGCGGCCGCAGTGGTGCCGGCGGGCGATGGTGAAGCCGGCCGTGCGGGACCTCGACGTCGCCGCGCTGCACCAGGGCTACCTGCGCGGCATCCGGGCGGCCGGCGGCCGGGTCGTGTGCGGCGCGCGGGTGCGCCGGCTGCGGCGCGGCGGCGACGGCTGGCAGGTGCGCACGGACGCGGGCGAGTTCAGCGCCCGGGTCGTCGTCAACGCGGCGGGCGCCTGGGCCGACGAGGTCGCGGCGGCGGCCGGCGTACGACCGGCGGGGTTGACGCCCCTGCGGCGCACCGCCTTCCTGGTGGACGCGCCGGCCGGCGTCCCGGCGGGGGACTGGCCGATGGTCAACGACGTCGACGGCACCTTCTACTTCAAGCCGGAGTCGGGGCGCCTGCTGGTCTCCCCGTGCGACACCACTCCCGCGCCGCCGGGCGACGCCCGCCCCGACGACCTCGACGTGGCGATCGGCGCCGACCGGGTGCAGGCGGCGACCACACTGGACATCCGTCGCGTCCACCAGCCCTGGGCCGGGCTGCGGACCTCCGCCCCGGACGACGTGCCCGTGATCGGCCCGGCGCCCGACGCCCCGGATTTCCTCTGGATGGCCGGGCTCGGCGGCTACGGCGTCCAGACCTCGCCGGCGGCGGGCGCCCTGCTCGCGGCGCTGGCGGTCGACGCCGCGCCCCCGGTCGATCCCACCCCGCTGTCGCCGTCCCGCCTCCCCTGACCCGACCCGGCCACCCCGCCGCCCGGCCACCCCGCCGCCCGGCCACGCGCGTCGGTGTCATGGGGTCGGCGGCAGCCGGGGAGACCGGCTTCGCCGCCAACCGCATGACCCGCGGAGCGTGGGGCGAGGGCGGGGAGTCAGCCGGAGTGTTGGTGCAACGGGGAGCGGCGGGGCAGCATCGTCCATGCCGAGAGGGCCGCCGACAGCAGCGCCGCCAGCAGCATCACCTGGAAGACCGCCGGGTAGCCGGCCATGCTGGCGACCAGGCCGGCCAGCGGCGCCCCGGCCACCAGGCCGATGTCCCAGAACGAGGTGAACGCGCCGAGCGCCGTCCCCTGGTGGGCCGGGTCCGTACGGTTGATCACCAACAGGGCCAGTGCCGGGAAGAGCAGCGAGAGCCCGGCGCCGATCACCAGCCCGCCGAGGACCGCGACCAGCAGGTTCGGCGCGACCGCGACCAGGAGCAGCCCCACCGCCTCCACCAGGGCCGACCCGACGGCCACCCGGCCGGCGCCGAGCTTGTCGGGCAGCCCGCCCACGACGAGCCGGACCCCCACGTAGGTGAAGCCGAACGCGTTGAACGCGACGATGCCGTTCTCGATGCCCCGCTCCGCCATGTGCAGGGCCACGAACGCGGCCAGCGCGGCGTAGCCGAACCCGGCCAGGGAGAGCGCGACGCCGGGCGCCACCGCGCTGCGCGGCAGGATGCCGGCCCGGCCCGCCGGGCTCGCCTGCTGCGGCCGCGGCCGGGTGGCGACGAGCGCGGCCCCGACGGCCGCCGCCAGGACCGCGAACAGCCACACCGCCGGATAACCGGAGGTACGCAGCAGCACCGCGCCGAGCAGGGCGCCCAGCGTGATGCCCAGCCACATGTAGATGCCGTACAGGCCGACGACGCGGCCCCGCCGGTCGGCCGGCGCCAGCGCCACCAGCCAGGCCGCGCCGGCGGTGTAGACGGCCGCCTCACCGATCCCGTGCAGGACCCGGACGCCGACCAGCACGCCGACGTTGCCGGCCACCAGGTAGGCCGCCCCGGCGGCGGCGCACACCACCGCCCCGCCCAGCATCACCGTCCGGTACCCGTGCCGGTCGCCGAGCCGGCCGGCGATGGGCCGGGCGATCACGGCGGAGACCGCGATCGCGGCGATCACCACCCCCACCTCGACCCGGTTGCCGCCCAGCTCGTCGAGGACGTAGAACGGCAGCACCGCCAGAGACGCGCCCACGCCGAGCAGGCACAGGAAGATCGCGGCGAAGAGCGGGACGATGGGCCGGTAGAACGATAGTTTCCCGCCGGTCGTGGTCATGCGGTGACGCTCCTAGCCCGTGCTCCGTGAGGCCTTGCTGGGCGGTGAGGTGGTCCGGCGTCGCGGTTGCCGACGCAGGTCGAGTCCCCAGTGGATCGACCAGCGACCGGGCAGACCGAAGGCCGGCCGGGCACCTCGCGCTCAGGATAGCGGCATCGAAGCGGAACGATCCAATCAGCGACTGAAGACGTCGCCGACGGCTGCACCACCACCTGGGTCCACGACCCCTCAACCGGGTCCGCGAACGCGCCAGCCCTGGCGGCAGCCTGCTGACGAAGCAGCCCTGGGGCGAACTTCCGCGTCGCGTGAGGTCATCCGACGACCGCCAGGAAATCCGAGTAGAACAGTTCGGTCGGTTACCGCTGGGGGGACCAGCATTCCGACCCAGATGCGGGTTCGCGATGAACCCCCGGGTCCGTCATGGTGCCCGTCGGCGGAAGTGTCCGCACGTGGGACGCTGTCGAGCTGATGTCGCAGACGATTCACCGCCGTCTGGCGCCACGATGGCCCGGACGACGCCTGATGTCACAGACGACTCAGCTCGACAGCGTCACATACTCTTTCGCCCCAGACCGGCTCGGCGACCACCACCGTCCCACGCGGCACGGATCACCCGTCCGAGGGTGTACGACGAGGCGCTAGGCCGGCACGACGTGGAAGAAGTGGGTCGGCAGGTGCACGGCCAGTCCCTCGTGGATCTCGGCACAGACGGCCGGGCCGTCGGTGGACAGGGTGCCGGGCGGCGGGGTGTCGACGCGGATCGCGGACCGCCCCGCGTCCAGCAGGCGGGCCGCCATCGCGAAGTCGCCGACCACCGCCTCGCCCGGCGCCACCATCCGCGTACGGCTGATCTGGACGCCGTTGCGGGTCAGGTCCGTCAGGAGGGAGCCCTTGCCGAGCAGGTGGGTGTAGTAGTCCCGCGGGTTGACGATCATCGCGTGCGGGGTGGCCCCGGTCTGCTCGATCTCGTCGCAGGCGGCGAGCAGGCCGCTGAGCCAGTCGTGCCGGTACGGCAGCCGCCCGATCTCCGGGTGCCGCAGCAGGCCGCCCTCGCCGATGGTCAGCGCCTGGTTCTCGGCCGTGGCGAGGCGGACCAGCAGCCGGTAGTCGATGAAGGAGGCCAGCGCCTCCGGGTCGTCGGCGAGTTCCTCGGGGATGCGCACCCAGGCGCGGATCGGGTGCACCCCGGCGGAGGCGGTGCCGAAGCGGAAGGCGGCCTCCCGGCGCAGGCCCGACTCGTGCACGGCGGCGGCCTCACCCGCGTCGGGCCGGCCCTCGGACCAGAACCGGACCGGCTCCATGCCGACCGGCCGCTTGCGGAACAGGTTGCGCACGGTCACCCGGGGGCGTTCCTTGGTCGGCTGGAAGGCGTCCGTGATGGTGTAGTCGAAACGCACCTCGGCGCCGGCGGGATCGTCGGCGTACGCGCGGGCGAACAGCTCACCGGGCGACAGCGTCGACGGCGCGGTCACGGGCGGCGCGGTGGTGATGGTCATGAGTCCTCCCCGATGGAGATGGCGTGCCGGATCAGCCGCTCGTAGAAGGGCTGGTGGTGGTCGTGGTACGACCGCAGGGTGTCGTTGTTGGCGACGGTCACCTCGAAGGACTTCTCGACCGGAGAGAAGCCCGAGGTGCGTTCGACGTCGAGGTGCCACTTGCGCGTACGCCGCCACTCGGTGCGCTCCCCCGGCGCCCAGTTCAGCGCCTCGGGCAGGAACGGCAGCCCCACGGCCCCGCACCAGGCCGACACCGTCTCGGCGGGGTGCCGCAGCAGGTTCTCGGCCCGGATCACCACCGGCGGCCGGTGCGCGGTCCGGCTGACCAGGTCGAACAGCTCCCACTGGTGCTCGAAGCCGATCTCCGGACAGGTCACCGTCGGCTTGATCGCGTAGTGCGAGCTGATCGTGCGGGCCGGTTCCCGGACGATGAAGGTGTGCGTGACGTCGGCGACCGCCCCGGGGTCGTCGAACAGGTGCCGGTAGCGGTATTCGAGCGTGTCCTTGACGAAGACGGTCCGGTCCCGGCCCAGCTCCGTCAGGTGCGCGACGACCTTGGCCGCGTCGGTCACGGTGAGGGTGCCGCCGTCGGCGGTGGGCAGCTCGACGTGCCCCTCGTCGACGAGGGTGACCAGGGGCTCGTGGACGACCGTGACGTCGCCGCGGGCGATCATCATGCGCAGGAACGCGGTGGAGAGCGCCCGGGGGTGCGCCCACATGGCGATCACCGGCATGTGGGCCCCCCGTGGCGCGTCTCCCGCCGCCCCGGGGCGGCGCCGCGGCGGGGCGCGCTCACTGCGACCACGACGTGGGCTTGCGGTCCCACCGGTGGCCGCGCAGCGTGTCCAGCACCCCGGCGTCCAGCGGTACGCCGTCGCTGACGGCCAGGTTGGCGCGGACGTGCTCGACGCGGCGCATGCCGGGGATCACCGTGCTCACCGCAGGGTGGTGCAGGATGAACCGCAGCGCCAGCTCCGGCATGGTCATCCCGGCCGGCACGTCGGCGGCCAGCCGCTCGGCGCGCTCCACGCTGGGCAGCAGGTTCTCCGGCCCGAAGTACGTGCTGCGCCAGTCCTCCTCCGGCCAGGTGCTGTCGGCGGTCAGCGTGCCGGTCAGCGTCCCCTCGTCGAACGGGACGCGGGCGATGATCGCGATGTCGTCGCGCTGGGCGCGCGGGAACAGCTCGTCCTCCGGCGCCTGGTCGAAGATGTTGTAGATGACCTGCACGACGTCGATCAGGCCGGTGTCGAGGGCGGCGTGGCAGTTCGTCGGCTCCCACCGGTTGACGCTGATCCCGACGCCGTCGACGACGCCCTCCCGCTTGAGGTCCGCGACGGCCTCCTGCCAGCGGCCGTCGGCGGCCCACCGGTCCTCCCAGACGTGGAACTGGAGCAGGTCGATCCGGTCCACGCCGAGGTTCTCGAGGCTGCGGTGGGTGAACTCGCGGATGTGCTCGGCCGGGAAGACGTCGTCCAGGGTGTCCTGGGGGCCGGGCGGCCACTCGCGGTTCTTCGGCGGGATCTTGGTGGCCAGGTACAGCCGGCGGTCCGGGTGCCGGCGCACCAGGCCGCCGAGGAGCTGCTCACTGACGCCCCGCCCGTAGACCCAGGCGGTGTCGAAGAAGTTGCAGCCCCGTTCCACCGCCTCGTCCAGGCAGGCCGGCGCGGTGTCGTAGTCCCAGCCGGTGAAGCCGCCGGGTCCGCCCCCGATGCCCCACATCCCGTATCCGACCTCGCTGACCTGCCAGCCGAGCCGACCCATCCTGCGGTATCGCATTCCACTCCCTCATCCGTGCCCGAAATTGCGTCGCGCGCGACCGTTCACCCTGGTCCCGCCGGCAGCAGCAGCCGGTCGGCCTCCCGCCCCTCGTGCGCGCCCAGCCAGGCGCGGTAGGCGCCGACGGACGGGCCGAGCCGGTGGTCGGTGAAGCCCCGGCGGCGTTCCAGCTCGGCGCAGCCGTCGCGCCGGAAGAGCCGGGGGTTGTCGGTGAGCAGCGTCGCGAAGACCGCGCGCAGCCGCTCCTCGTCGGCGCCCGCGCCGGGCGGGAAGAGGGCCAGCAGCACGGCGGCGTCGCGGTCGCCCTCGCCGGCCGCCTCGCGCAGCCCCGCCAGGAACCGCGCGCAGCTCACCCGGGGCAGGGCGTCCGCGCCGCCCAGCGGCAGGTCGGTGAAGTCGACGCTCACCGGGTGCAGGACGTGCAGCGTGCCGCCCCACTGGCGCGGGTCGACGACCGTGGCGACGATCCGCCGGGCGGCCCAGTCCACCGGCGTCCAGTCGGAGCGCACGGGCGCGTCGGGCCGCATCCGCAGCCGGTGGCAGGCCGCCAGCAGCAGGTGGGTCAGGGCCCGGGGGTTGGGGTGGCCGTCGTCGGCCGCCGGCATCACCTCGCCGAGGCGCAGCACCGTGACGGTCGCGCCGCGCCGCCGGGCGTCGTCGAGGTACCGCTCCGCCACCCACTTCGACCGGCTGTAGCCGCTCGTCGGCGCGACGGCGAGGGCCGGGTCGTACGTCTCGGGCAGCGGCTGCGGGTGGCGGGCGGCCTCGCTGTCGAGGACGCCGAGGGTGGAGACGTGGTGCAGCGGCTTCGGCCGCCCCGTCAGGCACAACCGCAGCAGCTCGGCGGTGCCGAGGACGTTCGCGGCGCGGTGGGCCCGGTAGTCGAACAGGAAGTTGACGAGCGCCCCGGCGTGCAGCACGAGGTCGCAGTCGTGGGCCAGCCGGTCCCACGCCTGCGGGGTCAGGCCGAGGGCCGGGCTGCCGAGGTCGGCCGCGTACGCGTGCAGGCGCGGGTCGTGGCCGGGCCGCCACAGGCCCCGCTCGGCCAGCGCGCGCACGACGCGGGCGGTGGCCTCGGCGTCGTCGGCCGCGCGGGCCAGGCAGAGCACCCGGACGTCGGTGGTGGCGAGCAGCTCGTGCACCAGGCGCGCGCCGACGAAGCCGGTGGCCCCGGTGACCAGGACCGTACGCGGCGCCCGGCGCCGGCCGACGGGGCGTACGGGCAGGTCGGCCGGGATCTTCGCGTCCCGCTCCACCAGCTCGTCCTCGGTCTCGGTGGGATCGGCCGTGCGCAGCCGTACGGCGAGTGCGCGGGCGAGCCGGGCGGCGCTGCGGTGGGTGAACAGGTCCTGCACGCCGACCCGCACGCTCTGGTCCGCGCCGAGGGCGGTGACCGCGTCGAGGGCCTGGAGCGAGTCGCCCCCGGCGTCGAGGAAGTCGGTGTCGGGGTCGAGGTCGGGCCGGCCGAGGACCGTCCGGAACACCCCGAGCACGCGGTCGGCCAGCGTCCGCGCCTCGGCGGGCGCAGCCGACGGGCGGGTCCGGTCGGCGAGCGTACGGTCCAGCCATGCCTCCAGCGCCTGCCGGTCGACCTTGCCGTTGCCGGTCAGCGGCAGCGCGTCGCGCACGACGACGTGCCGGGGCACGTGGGTGCGGGGCAGCAGCCCGCGCAGGTGCGCCCGCACCTGCGGCTCGGTCACCTCGGGGTCGGCGGCGAGGAAGAGGGCCAGCGACTTCCCCCGGTGCTCGCGGGCCAGCAGGACCTTCGCCAGCCGTACGCCGGGCAGCCGGGTGGCGGCGGTCTCGATCTCGCCGGCCTCGATCCGGACGCCGTTGACCTTGAGCTGGTGGTCGCGGCGGCCGGCGAAGTGCAGCCGGCCGTCGGGGGCGATCCGGCCGAGGTCGCCGGTGCGGTAGAGCCGGGCGCCCGGGATGTCGGGCAGCGGGTTGGGCACGAACACCTCGGCGGTGCGGGCCGGGTCGCCGAGGTATCCCTCGCCCAGGCACACGCCGCCGATGACGATCTCGCCGGTCTCGCCCGGCGGCAGGGGGCGCAGCTCGTCGTCCACGACGGCGGCGTGACAGTTGTCGATGGGCCGGCCGATGGGGATGACGTCGCCGTCGCTGCGGGCGACGGTGTGGAAGATCATTCCGATCGACGCCTCGGTCGGGCCGTAGCCGTTGGTGACCGCCACGCCCGGCACCAACTCGGCCAGCCGGTGCACCGCCCAGGGGTCGATCTCCTCGCCGCCGACGATCACGTTGCGCAGCGAGGCGACGGCGCGCCGGGCCGCCGGGTCCCGGTCCAGGACCGACACCAGCGCGCCGAGCACGCTCGGCACGAAGTCGGTCATCGTGACGGTCTCGTCGGCGATGGTCCGGATTGTCCGCTCGACGTCGAGGAACCCGCCCTCGACCGGCACCACGGCGCGGCCACCGGTGGTCAGCGGCCAGAACATCTGCCACACCGACGAGTCGAAGGTGTGCCGGCTGTTCTGGAGGACCACCTCGTCGCCGGTCGCCGCGAAGTGCCGCGTCATGAACCGCAGCCGGTTGGCGATGCCGTCGTGCCGGTTCAGTGCGCACTTCGGGGTGCCGGTGGTGCCGGAGGTGAAGATGCCGTAGATCAGGTCGGCCGGGCCGATCGGCACGCCGGGCCGGCGGCGGGTCGGGACGATCTCGTCAAGGTCGACGGGCAGGCAGGGGACGTCACCGGTGTCGGCACGCGGGCCGGTGCGGCGTACCACCGCGAGCCGGGGCCGCACCTCCCGCAGCGAGGCGTGCAGCCGGTCCGCCGGCCAGCCGGGATCGACGGGCACGAAGGCCGCGCCGAGCTTCATCAGCGCCAGGTCGACGACGGGCAGTTCGAGCCCGTCGGCGATCAGGACGGGCACCACGTCGCCCCGCCGGACGCCCCGCCCGGTGAGGGCGGCGGCGACGCCGTTGGCCAGGTCGTCGAGTTCGCGGTACGTCAGCGAGCGGCCCCGGAACGACACCGCCCGGCGGTGCGGGTGCCGGTCGACGCGCTCCTCGACCATGCCGGGCACGGCCAGGAAGGGCCGGTCGTCGTAACTCCTCCCGGCGGCCGCCGCAGTGGTGGCGGTGCACCGGCAGGTGGGCCCGTCGGAGGCGGGAACCGCCGCCGTGGATCCGGTGTCGCCCGCCCTCATCACGCCTCCTGTCCCCGTGCCCGCAGGCCTGTCGTCATGCTGCGGACGGGACGAATCCGACCCGACGCGCAGCAAGGGTAGTTATCGGCGCCGGTCGATGCCCTGGCTGCTGGTCAAGGACACTAGAGGGCCGATCGATGGGAGGGAATATGCAACTTTCTGCTACATCGATTCCCGTCACTTGGAAGTAGTGAGAGCACTCCCCGCGCGCCGCCCGTCCGGCGGGCAGCCCTCCCACCAGGGAATCCTTCGCCCACCTGCCGGCGTACGCGGAGATTCCACGCTGGACCGTCGGCCACGCGCGGAGGCGCACCGGCGGCGCGGACGGACGCCCCCGCCACGCGACGAGCAGGCGCGATGACGGACGGTAGCCAGCGACGCGCGGACCGTTCGCGCCGGCACAGCGGGGCGCGGACGCCCCGCTCGCTGGTCACCGCCGTCATCGCGATCAGCTCACCCGGCGGTCGTGCCCCTGCCAGAACCGCTCCCGCAGCTCGCGGCGCAGGATCTTCCCGCTGGGGTTGCGCGGCACCCGGTCGATGAACTCGTAGTGCAGCGGCTGCTTGAAACCGGCGAGCTGGCCGCGCAGGTGCAGCGCCAGGTCGCGCTCGGTGAGCCGCTGCCCCTCCACCGGCACCACGAACGCGTAGACGGCCTCGCCCCAGCGCTCGTCCGGCACGCCCACGACCGCCGACTCGGCGACCAGCGGGTGCCGGCTGATCACGTTCTCGACCTCGACCGGGTAGACGTTCTCCCCCGAGACGATGATCATGTCCTTGATCCGGTCGCGGATGTACAGGTAACCGTCCTCGTCCAGCAAGCCGGCGTCCCCGGTCACGACCCACCCGTCGACGAGCGTCTTCGCCGTGGCCTCCGGCAGGTTCCAGTACTCCACCATCACGCCCGGCGAACGCAGCCAGACCTCGCCGACCTCGCCGGCCGGCAGCGGCTCGCCCTTGTCGTCCACGATCTTGACCTCGAAGCCCGGGTACGGCAGCCCCGCCGACTGCATCTTGCCGCCGTCCGGGGTGTGGTCGGCCGGGGGCAGGCAGACGGCGGAGTTGCCGGTCTCGGTCAGGCCGTAGATCTGGGCGAACTCGCAGCCGAAGCCCTCGATGCAGCGGGCCAGCAGCGCCGTCGAGATGGGCGCGCTGCCGTAGACGATCTTCCTCAGCGAGGCGAAGTCCGCCTTGGTGACGCCGGGCTCCGCGAGCAGCAGTCGCAGCATCGAGGGCACCGCGAGGATGGTGGTGACGCGCAGCGATCGGATCAGCTCGACCGCGCCCGCAGTGTTGAACTCGCGCATCAGCACGTTCGTGGCGCCCGCGGCGAAACCCATCGCCGCCCACGACAGGCCGCCGATGTGGAATCCGCCGTTGCAGAGGAGGCTGACGTCGCTCTCGCGCAGGTCGAGCCAGTCCAGGTTCTCCGAGGCGAGCCCGTCGCGTACCGCGAAGAAGCTGCGGTGCGCGAGGACGACGCCCTTCGGCAGACCCGTCGTGCCGCTGGTGTACATCTGCGCCAGCGGCGTGTCGGACGTGACCTTGGCCAGCACGTTCGCGTCGGGCTGCGCCGACACCCAGGCCGCGAAGCCGGCGCGGGCCACGCCGTCGGCGTCCAGCGCGACCACCTGCCGCAGCATCGGCAGCTCCGGCGCCAGCTTCTCGGCGACCGGGGTCGAGTCGGCGTCGACGAAGAGCAGGGCGGCGCCGGAGTCGCGCAGGATGTGCTCGACCTCGCCGGCGGCCAGCCGCCAGTTGATCGGCACGAACACCACGCCGATCTTCGCGGCACCGAAGAGCAGGTCGTAGAAGTGCTCGGACTCCTTGCCGAGGTAGGCGACGCGGTCCCCGGGGCGCAGGCCCGCCGCCTGGAGGCCGCGCGCCACCTGGTTGCTGACGCGGTGCAGGGTGGCGTAGTCGACGCGCCGGCCCTCGCAGATGATCGCGACGGCTTCCGGCTGCTGGGCGGCGTGCCGGCGTGCCACGTCGACGAGCGTGCGCAACTGAACGGTCACCAAGTCCTCCTCAGTGGACGTACGGGGTGGGGGCGGCTCACGCCGCGTCGGCCTGGGAACGCATGCCGGGCGGGCTGACCCTCCGCGCTCGCCAGCCCGTCGGCCGCGCTGTGCCTGGCCCGCGACGTCGTCATCGCCGTTCCTCCTTGCGCACGAGTGCGAACTGAACGTAATCAGCGCGTGTCCATCACCCGGTAACAGCGGAAGAACTCACCCACGGGCCCGATTCGGGCCCCCGTACCCGTGAGTGGGGCGTCACCCGCACCAACGGCGGTCGTCCCGGCAGTTACCCAAGCGTGGACGGGCCAGGGGCACCATGGGCGCGCGGGCGGTCCCTCCCGCCCGGCGCACCGCATCCGACAGCGATTCCATCCGAGCGATCACAGCGAGGACGACATGGCGGACACGTGCCCGGTGCACGGGCATCGGCAGCTGATGGACGACGACCACTTCGCGCGCCCGTACGCGGCGTACGACGCCCCGAAGGGGTTCCCCGACCCGCCCTCGGGGAGCTGTGCACCCGCTTCCCGGACATCGAACTCGCCGCCCCCCGGGAGTCGCTGAAGGTCAGGCGTACGGCCGCCGGTGCCCGCCCTGGTGTCCCTTCCGGTCACGGTCTTGAGCGCATCCCCACCCACGGTCCGCATCACCACTGCTATCCGACAAGAGGTTGTTGAACCATGCCGCGTACCGATCTGCTCCGGCCCCTGCCCGAACTGCTCCGGACCAACGCCGACCGGTCCGGCAACCAGGTCGCGTACGCCGATTCGCGGCGGAACGTGACCCACGCGGAGCTGGAGATACGGACGGCGCGGCTCGCCGGCCACCTCGCCGACCTCGGCGTGTGGCCGGCGGACCGCGTCGTCGTCCTGCTCGACGGGGTCACGGCGGTGGAGGGCGTCCTCGCCGTCGTCCGGGCCGGCGGCATCGCGGTGCCGCTGGACCCGGCCCTGGACGACGCCGAGCTGGCCCGGCTGGTCGAGGACGCCGGCGCCGACGCGGTCATCACCGACGCGGCCAACGCGGCGCGGGTGTCCGTGTCGGTCCTCGTCGTCGACGGCGGGCACGACGGCGACGGGCACTCGTTCGAGGAGCTGGCGACGACCGACCCGGCGTCGCCGCCCCAGGACGACGCCGGCCTCGACGACCTGGCGTTCCTCACCTGGACGGCGGGAACGACCGGCCGCCGCAAGGGCGTGCTGTCCACGCAGCGCAACGCGCTGTGGCCCGCCGCCGCGGCGACGTACGTGGCCGGGCTCGGGTGGACAGCGGACGACCGGGTGCTGTGGATGCTGCCCGTGCACGTCTGCTTCGGGCAGCTCCTCGCCGCCACCGCGGCGGGGGCGTCGGTACGCCTCGCCGGCGGCCTCTCCCCCGACGAGCTGCGGGCCACGCTCGCCGCGCAGGGCAGCACCGTGCTGGTGGGCACCGGGGCGACGCACCGCGCCCTGCTGGACGCGCCGGGCCCCGACCCGCAGGGGGTACGGATCGCGCTGGCCGTCGGCCCCGTGGACCCGGCGCTGCGCGGGTCCTTCGAGGCCGCGTTCGCCGCGCCGCTGCTCACCGGCTACGTGACCACCGAGACGTCCGGCCTGATCGCGGTGAGCTGGCCGAACGGCGACGCGGAACGACGCTGCCTGCCCCTGCCGGGCCTGAGCGTGCGGGTGGTCGACCCCGCATCGGGCGCCGACCTGGGCCCCGGGCAGGAGGGTGAGGTCTGGGTCAGCGGCCCGAACGTGATGGCCGGCGGCTACCACGACCTCGCCGCCGAGACGGCCGAGGCGCTGCGCGGCGGCTGGTACCGCACCGGCGACCTGGCCCGCCGCGACGACTCCGGGCACCTGACGGTCACCGGCCGGCTGGCCGACGCGGTCGAGGTCGGCGGCGAGCGGGTCCGGCTGGACCGGATCGACGCGGTGCTGCGCGCCGCGGCGGGGGTGGCCGACGCGGCAGCCCTCGCCGGGCCCGACGGTCCGGTCGCGTTCGTCGTCGGGTCCGCCGTGGATGCCGCCGGCCTGCTGGCGCGGTGCCGCGCGGAACTGCCCGCCGCGGCCGTACCGGTCGAGACGTACCTGGTGCGGGAGATCCCCCGCACCGCCCTCGGCAGCCCCGCCCGGCACCGGCTCCCCGAGCTGCCCGCCCGCCTGATCGGCGTGGCCGGGTCGCTGCCCGACCGGCTGCACGCGCTGCGCTGGGAGCCGGCACCGGAGCCCGCCTCCGGGTCGGACTCCGGTCGGCCCGCCTGGGCCGTCGTGGGCCCGCCCGAGCTGACCGCCGACCTCACCGACGACGACCTCACCGTCGACAGCTACCCCGACCACACCGCGCTGTCCGAGCTGCTGGCGCGGGTGCTCGACGAGGACCACCCGGCGGACTCCCGCCTGGTCGTACTGACCCGGGGCGGCCTGCACGGCGACGACGCGGCGGCCCCCGGGCAGGCCGCCGCCTGGGCGCTCGCGCGGGCCCACCAGCTCCGCCGCCCCGGCCGGCTCGTGCTCGTCGACGCCGACCGGGTCGGTGCCGAGGAGCTGCGCGCGGCCGTGGCCTCCGGCGAGGACGTGCTGGCCGTACGCGAGGGCGAACTGCTCGTGCCCCGGTACGCGGACGTCCCCGCCCTGCCCGGCGGCGCACCACTGCGGGGCACGCTCGTGCTCGTCGCCCGGTCGTACGACGCGGCGCTCACCCGCCACCTCGTGGCGGCCCACGACGTACGCGAACTGGTCCTGGTGGGGCCGGACGACGTGCCGGCGGGCGCCCCGGCGGAGCTGGCGGCGTTCGGCGCCGAGGTCTGCGTGCACCCGGACGTGCCGTTCGACCCGGAGACGCTGGCGGCCGTGCTCGGCGACCGGCCGGTCGCCACCGTCGCGGCGGTGGACCTCACGGTCACCGAGACGCTGGCGCTGCACACCGCGCCGCTCGGGCGCGCCCCGACCGACCTCGTGCTGCTCACCGACGGCGGCGACGTCGCCGCCACCGTCGCCGCCGACGCGCTGGTGCGGCACCGGCGGGCGCTCGGCCTGCCCGGCGTCTCCGTGGCGTGGAGCGCGCCGGGGTTCGCCCGGCCCCCCGCGGCACGACGAAGCGCCCTCCTCGACACCGCGCTGGCCACGGGCGAGCCCTGCGTCGTCGCCGCGCGCCCCGTGCTGGCCGCCGACGCCGGCACCGACGGCGCCGGCAACGCCCTGGCCGAGCGGCTGCTGGCGACCCCGGCGGACGAGCGGCTCGGCCTGCTGCGCGAACTCGTACGGGCCGCGACCGGCGAGGTCCTGGGCGACCAGGCGCCCGCGACGATCGACGGCGAGACGCCGTTCCGCCAGCTCGGCTACGACTCGCTCATCGCCGTGCAGCTGCGCAACCGGCTCTGCGCCGCGACCGGCCTCAGCCTGCCGGCGAGCCTGGTCTTCGACTACCCGACGCCGGACATCCTCGCCGGCCACCTGCTCGACGCCCTGGGGCTGGGCACGGTCGAGGCGGCGCCGGCCACGGTCGGGTCGTACGACGAGAGCGAGCCGATCGCGATCGTCGGCATGGCCTGCCGCTACCCGGGCGGCATCACCTCCCCGGACGACCTGTGGCGGGTGGTCGAGAACGGCACCGACGTCATCGGCGAGTTTCCCACCAACCGCGGCTGGGACCTCGCGGCGCTGTTCGCGGGCGACGGGCCGGGCACGTGCAACGCGACCGCCGGCGGCTTCCTGCACGACGCGGACGAGTTCGACGCGGAGTTCTTCGGCATCAGCCCCCGCGAGGCGCTGGCGATGGACCCGCAGCAGCGGGTGTTCCTGGAGACCGCGTGGGAGGCGCTGGAGCACGCCGGCATCCCGCCGACCTCGATGCGCGGCAGCGACACCGCCGTCTTCACGGGCCTGCACGTGCAGAACTACGGCCGGCTCGGGCACAGCGAGGAGGACGGGGTCGACGGCCACCTCATCACCGGCACCGCGAGCAGCGTGGCGTCCGGCCGGGTCGCGTACGCCCTGGGCCTGGAGGGCCAGGCGATGACCGTGGACACCGCCTGCTCCGCGTCGCTGGTCGCCCTGCACCTGGCCGTACGGGCGCTGCGCTCCGGCGAGTGCACGATGGCCCTGGCGGGCGGCGTGACCGTGATGGCCGGCACGGAGACCTTCACCGAGTTCTCCCGGCAGAACGGCCTCTCCCCCGACGGGCGGTGCAAGGCGTTCTCCGACGACGCCGACGGCACCGGCTGGGGCGAGGGCGTCGGCGTACTCGTGGTCGAGCGGCTCTCCGACGCCCGCCGCAACGGCCACCGCGTCCTGGCGGTGGTGCGCGGCTCGGCCGTCAACCAGGACGGCGCCTCCAACGGCCTCACCGCCCCCAACGGGCCCTCGCAGCAGCGGGTCATCCGCGCCGCGCTCGCCAACGCGGGCCTCGCACCCGCCGAGGTGGACGCGCTCGAGGCGCACGGCACCGGCACGTCCCTGGGCGACCCCATCGAGGCCCAGGCCATCCTCGCCACCTACGGCCAGGGCCGCGAACAGCCACTCCGGCTCGGCTCGCTCAAGTCCAACATCGGCCACACGCAGGCCGCCGCCGGCGTGGGCGGCGTGATCAAGATGGTCCTCGCCCTGCGCAACGGGCTGCTGCCGCGCACCCTGCACGTCTCGGAGCCGAGCCGCAAGGTGGACTGGTCGGCCGGGGCGGTGTCGCTGCTGACCGAGCCGGTAGCGTGGCCCGCCGGCGACCGGCCGCGCCGGGCCGCCGTCTCGTCGTTCGGGATGAGCGGCACGAACGCGCACGTGATCATCGAGGAGCCGCCCGCCGCCGACGCCCCGGCCGCCGACGCCCCGCCCGCGCCGCCGGTGCTGCCGTTGCTGCTGTCGGCGCGCTCCGAGCAGGCGGTACGGGAGCAGGCCCGCCGGCTGCACGAGCACCTCGCCGACCGGCCCGGGCTGTCGGTCGCCGACGTCGGCCGGTCCCTCGTCACCACCCGGGTCGCCTTCGGCCACCGGGCCGCGGTCACCGGCGCCACCCGGCAGGACCTGCTCGACGGCCTCGCCGCCCTCGCCGCCGGTCAGGGCACCGCCGACGTGCTCACCGGCACCGCCCGCCCCGGCGGGCTGGCGTTCCTGTTCACCGGTACGGGCGCCCAGTACCTCGGCATGGGCACCGAGCTCGCCGCCGCGTACCCCGTCTTCGCCAACGCGTTCGACGAGGCCTGCGCCGAGCTGGACCGGCACCTGGACAAGCCGGTACGCGAGATCATCCGCAGCGACGACCTGCACCGGTTCGCGTACACGCAGCCGGCCCTGTTCGCCTTCGAGGTCGCCCTGCACCGGCTCGTCGAGTCGTGGGGCATCCGCCCCGACTTCGTGGCGGGACACTCCCTCGGCGAGCTCTCCGCCGCGTACGTGGCCGGCGTCTGGTCGCTCGCCGACGCCGCGAAGCTCGTCGCCGCCCGCGCCACCCTCATGGCGGCCCTGCCGCTGGGCGGCGTGATGGTCGCCGTGCAGGCCACCGAGGAGCAGGTCACCCCGTACCTGAGCGAGCAGGTCGGTATCGCCGCCATCAACACCCCCACCGACCTGGTCATCTCCGGCGACGAGGCCGCCACCCTCGCCGCCGCCGAGCAGCTCGCCGCGCTCGGGCACAAGACGAAGCGGCTGCCGATCCCGCTGGGCGCCCACTCCCACCTGATGGACCCGATGCTCGACGACTACCGGGCCGTCGCCGCGTCCATCACCCACCACGAACCCCGCATCGGGCTGATCTCCACGGTCGACGGGCAGCCGCTGCGCTCCACGCCGGAGCACTGGGTCACCCAGGTCCGCCGGGCCGTACGCTTCCACGACGCCGTCGCCGCCCTCACCGCCGACGGCCGCGTCGAGACCTTCCTCGAGATCGGCCCCGACACCGTCCTGGCCACCACCACCGGCGACGCCACCGGCATCGCCACCATGCGCCGGGGGCAGCCCGAGACGCACAGCCTCGCCCGGGCCGTCGGCCACCTCTTCACCGTCGGGACCGGCCCCGACGCCGACGCCTACTTCCCCGGCGCCCGCGAGGTGCCGCTGCCGACGTACCCGTTCCAGCGCAGGTCGTACTGGCTGCGGCCCACCGCCGGGGGCGACGTGGGCACGGCCGGCCTCACCGCGGCGCGCCACCCGCTGCTCGGCGCGGTGCTGGGCGTCGTCGACACCGACCGGCTCGTGCTCACCGGGCGGCTCTCCCTGCGCGAGCAGCCGTGGCTGGTCGACCACGCCGTCCTCGACACCGTCCTGCTGCCCGGCACCGCGTTCCTCGAACTGGCCGCGCACGCCGCCGAGCACACCGGCAGCGGCACGATCGAGGAACTCACCCTCCAGGCCCCGCTGACGCTGACCGAGGAGCAGCGGGTCAACCTCCAGGTGTGGGTCGGCCGACCCGACGAGCAGGGCCGCCGCGAGTTCGGCGTGTACTCCCAGCCGGCCGGGCAGCCGCCGGGCGCGGAGTGGACGTGCCACGCCTCGGGCACGCTGGCCGACGCGCCCGCGCCGGCCCCGGTGCGGGACGAGTGGCCGCCAGCCGGCGCGGAGCCCGTCGACGTCGGCGACTTCTACGGCTGGCTGCTGGCGCGCGGATTCTGCTACGGCCCCGCCTTCCAGGGCGTCCAGGAGGTGTGGCGGCGCGGCGACGAGCTGTTCGCCCGGGCCACCCTGCGCACCGAGGACGAGCCGGCCGCCGTGCGCTACGGCGTACACCCGGCGCTGCTCGACGCCGCCATGCACCCGCTCGTGCTGCACCTCGACGGCGGCGGGAACCCGGCCGGCCGGGCCTGGCTGCCCTTCTCCTGGCGGGGGGTGCGGCTGCACCGCCGGGGGGCCTCGGCGCTGCGGGTCCGGCTGACCCCGGCCGGCGAGAACACCCTGCGGGTGAGCACCACCGACGACGAGGGCAACCCGGTGCTGAGCGCCGACGCGGTCGCGGTCCGGCCGGTCACGACGGACGGCCTGGCCGGCGCGAGCGGCCCCACCGCCGCGCTGTACCGCACGGACTGGGTGCCCGTGGCCGCCCCGACCGGCACCGGCACGCCCGACGTCGAGGTGTTCCGGGTCGAGGCGGGCGACACCGCCGACGCCGTACGACAGTCCCTCCACGACACGCTGGCGACGCTTCAGCGGGCCGCGGCCGGCACCGCGCGGCTGGCCGTGGTCACCCGCGGCGGCGACCTCGCGGGCGCGGCGGCGTGGGGCATGGTCCGCTCCGCCCAGACCGAGCACCCGGACCGCTTCGTCCTCGTCGAGACCGACGGCACCGACAAGTCGGAGCGCGCCCTTGCCGCCGCGCTCGCCACCGGGGAGCCACAGCTCGCCGTCCGCGACGGGGCGCTGACCGTGCCGCGGCTCGCGCGGCACGCCGCCGCCACCCCGGACGGCGCGCTGTTCGACCCGACGGGGGCCGTCCTGATCACCGGTGGCACCGGCACGCTCGGCGCCGCGCTCGCCCGCCACCTGGTCACCCGGCACGGCGCGGAACACCTGGTCCTCGCCTCCCGCCGGGGCCTGGACGCGCCGGGCGCCGCCGCGTTGGCCGAGGAACTGACCGCCCTCGGCGCCACCACGGTCGACGTCGTCGCGTGCGACACCGCCGACCGCGAGGCGCTGTCGGCGCTGCTCGACGGGCTCGCCCGGCCGCTGGTGGGCGTGGTGCACACCGCGGGCGTGCTCGACGACGGCATCCTGGAGTCGCTCACGCCCGACCGCCTCGACGCCGTCCTGCGACCCAAGCTCGACGCCGCGCTCAACCTGCACGAGCTGGCCGGCGACGTCGACCTGTTCGTGCTCTACTCCTCCGTCGCGAGCGTCATCGGCACCGCGGGGCAGGCGAACTACGCGGCGGCGAACGCGTTCCTCGACGCCCTGGCCGCACAGCGCCGGGCCGAGGGCCGGGCCGCCACCTCGCTGTCCTGGGGCCTGTGGGCCGAGCAGAGCGCGATGACCAGCCAGCTCGGCGAGACCGACCTGGCCCGCATCGCGCGCGGCGGTCTCCTTCCGCACAGCGTCGAGGAAGGGCTCGCGCTGTTCGACGCCGCGTGCCGCTCGGACCTCGCGCACCTGGTGCCCGTCACCATCGACGTCGCCGCGGTACGCGCCGCCACGAACGCCGCGCCGCCGCTGCACGGCCTGGCCAGAGTGCCGCGCCGGCGGCAGGCCGCGACCCGGCCGGGCGCCACCGCGCTGGCCCGCGAGCTGGCCGGGCGCAGCGAGGAGGAGCAGCGCGGGCTGCTGCTCGACATCGTGCGTACGCAGGTCGCGACCGTGCTCGCCCAGCCGGACGCGGACGCCGTCTCCGTGGCCGAACCGTTCCGCCAGCTCGGCTTCGACTCGCTGATGGCCGTCGAGCTGCGCAACCGGCTCAACACCGCGACGGGGCTGCGCCTGCCCGCGACGCTGACCTTCGACTACCCCACCCCGGAGGCCCTCGTCGAGTACCTGCGGGGCGAGCTGGGCGACCGGGAGGACGAACCGCGCCCCGTCGTGGCGGCGGTCGCCGCCCGCCCCACCGACGAGCCCATCGCGATCGTCGGCATGGCCTGCCGTTACCCCGGCGGCGTCACCTCACCCGACGAGCTTTGGCAGCTGCTGCTCGACGGCCGCGAGGGCATCAGCGGCTTCCCGACCGACCGCGGCTGGTCGCTGGACACGCTGTTCGACCCCGACCCGGACACCCCCGGCACCAGCTACGTCGACCGGGGCGGATTCCTGCTCGACGCGGCCGGGTTCGACGCGGAGTTCTTCGGCATCAGCCCCCGCGAGGCGCTGGCGATGGACCCGCAGCAGCGGATCTTCCTGGAGACCTGCTCGGCGGCGCTGGAGAACGCCGGCCTCCGGGCGGACGCGCTGCGCGGCTCACCCACCGGTGTGTTCACCGGCCTCATGACGCACGACTACGCCGCCGGGGCGAGCGCCGTACCCGACGGTGTCGAGGGGTTCCTGGGCACCGGAACCGCGGGCAGCGTCGCCTCGGGCCGGGTGGCGTACACGTTCGGGCTGGAGGGGCCGGCGGTCACCGTCGACACCGCCTGCTCGTCGTCGCTGGTCGCCCTGCACCTCGCCGTGCAGGCGCTGCGCTCCGGCGAGTGCTCCCTCGCGCTGACCGGCGGCGTGACCGTCATGTCCACGCCCAGCCTGTACGTCGAGTTCTCCAAGCAGCGGGGCCTCGCCCGCGACGGCCGGTGCAAGTCGTTCGCCGCCGCCGCGGACGGCACCGGCTGGGCGGAGGGCGTCGGCGTGCTGGTGGTCGAGCGGCTCTCCGACGCCCGCCGCAACGGCCACCGCGTCCTCGCCCTCGTCCGCGGCTCGGCCGTCAACCAGGACGGCGCCTCCAACGGCCTCACCGCCCCCAACGGGCCCTCGCAGCAGCGGGTCATCCGGTCGGCGCTGGCCAACGCCGGGCTGTCAGCCGACCAGGTGGACGCCATCGAGGCGCACGGCACCGGCACGTCCCTGGGCGACCCCATCGAGGCCCAGGCCATCCTCGCCACCTACGGCCAGGACCGCGAACGCCCGCTCTGGCTGGGCTCGCTCAAGTCCAACATCGGCCATGCCCAGGCCGCCGCCGGCGTCGGCGGGGTCATCAAGATGGTCCTCGCCCTGCGGCACGGGCTGCTGCCGCGCACCCTGCACGTCGACGAGCCGTCCCCGAAGATCGACTGGTCGGCGGGCTCGGTCGCGCTGCTGACCGAGCCGGCCGAGTGGCAGCGCAACGGCCACCCGCGCCGCGCCGGGGTGTCCTCGTTCGGCGTCAGCGGCACGAACGCGCACGTGATCATCGAGGAGCCCCCTGCCGAGGCCGACAGCGCCGACGCCGGCACGCCGCCGCAGGCCCTGCCGTGGCTGCTGTCCGCCCGTTCGGAGCAGGCCCTGCGGGAGCAGGCCCGCCGCCTGCACGGCCACCTCGTGGCCCGCCCCGAACTGCCGGACGCCGACGTCGCGCGCACCCTGGCCGCCCGGGTCCGGTTCACGCAGCGGGCCGCCGTCGTCGGGACCGACCGGCGGGAACTCCTCGACGGCCTCGCCGCGCTGGCCGCCGGCCAGGAGTCCACCAACCTGGTCACCGGCACCCCCGGGGCCGGCAGGTTGGCGTTCCTGTTCACGGGGCAGGGCGCGCAGCGGCTGGGCATGGGCGCCGAGCTCGCCGCCGCGTACCCCGTCTTCGCCGCCGCCTTCGACGAGGTCTGCGCCGCCCTCGACGCGCACCTCGACCAACCACTGCGCAAGGTCATCGACACCGACGAGGTGCACCAGACCGGCTACACCCAACCCGCCCTGTTCGCCTTCGAGGTCGCCCTCTACCGGCTCCTCGAATCCTGGGGCGTCCGCCCCGACCACGTCGCCGGACACTCCATCGGCGAACTCGCCGCCGCCCACGTCGCCGGTGTCTGGGACCTCGCCGACGCCGCGAAGCTCGTCGCCGCCCGCGCCACGCTCATGCAGGCCCTCCCCACCGGGGGCGCCATGGTCGCCGTGCAGGCCACCGAGGAACAGGTCACCCCGTACCTCTCCGACTCCGTCGGCGTCGCCGCCGTCAACACCGGCACCGACCTCGTCCTCTCCGGCGACGAGGCCGCCACCCTCGCGGCCGCCGAGGCACTCGCCGCGCAGGGCCACCGGACGAAGCGGCTCACCGTCTCCCACGCCTTCCACTCCCACCTGATGGACCCCGTCCTCGACGAGTACCGCGCCGTCGCCGACTCCATCACCCACCGGGAGCCCACCGTTCCCGTCATCTCCACCGTCGACGGCCGACCGCTGCGTTCCACCCCCGACCACTGGGTCACCCAACTGCGCCACACCGTCCGCTTCCACGAGGCCGTCGAGGCTCTCGCCGGCACGCACCACGTCGGCACCTTCCTCGAGATCGGCCCCGACACCGTCCTCGCCACGGCCGCCGCCACCGGCGACGCCACCGCCATCGCCACCACCCGCCGGGGACAGCCCGAGACCGCGACCCTCCTCAGGGCCGTCGGGCGACTCTTCACCGCGGGGGCCGGCCCCGACGCCGGCGCGTACCGGGCGGGCGCCCGCGAGGTGGAGCTGCCGACGTACCCGTTCCAGCACCAGCGGTACTGGCTGATCCCCGACGAGGGGCCGGCGGACGCCGCCGGGCTCGGGCTCGGGGCGGCGGACCATCCGCTGCTCGGCGCGGTGCTGGCGCTCGCCGACTCCCAGCGGAGCGTGCTCACCGGCCGGCTTTCCCTGCGCGAACAGCCCTGGCTCGCCGACCACGCCGTCCTGGGCACGGTCCTGCTGCCGGGTGCCGCGTTCGTCGAGCTCGCGCGGCGGGCCGCCGAGCACGTCGACCTCGACCGCATCGAGGAGCTGACCCTGCACGCGCCGCTGGTGCTGCCGGCCGACGGCGCGGTACGGGTGCAGGTGGAGGTCGGGGAACCCGACGAGGCCGGACGCCGGCCGCTGCGGGTGCACTCCCGGCGCGAGGACGCGCTCGACGGCGAGCCGTGGACGCAGCACGCGAGCGGCCTGCTCGACGCCGCCGGGGAGCCCGAGGCCGCCTGGGCCGGTGAGTGGCCGCCGGCCGACGCCGTGCCGGCCCCGGTCGAGGAGCTGTACGACCGCATCGCCGACCTCGGCGTCGACTACGGCCCCGCATTCCGGGGACTGGTGGCGGCCTGGCGGCGCGGCGACGAACTGCTCGCGGAGGTCGCGCTCCCCGTCGACGCGCCGGCGGGCCGCTTCGGACTGCATCCGGCGCTGCTGGACGCGGCCCTGCACCCGATCTCCTTGGCCACCGGGGCCGACGGTCCGCTGCGCCTGCCGTTCAGCTGGCACGGCGTACGGGTGCTGACCACCGGGGCGACGGCCCTGCGGGTGCGGATCACGCCCACCGCCGGCGACGCGTACGCCCTGGCGCTCGCCGACGGCACCGGCATGCCGGTGGCCACGGTCGAGTCCCTGGTCGCGCGCCCGGTGACGATCGAGCAGCTGCGCTCCACCGCTGGTCCGGACGGGCTGCACCGGTTGGAGTGGCAGCCGGTCCCCATTCCCGTGGCCCCCGCCGGCGCCTTCGACGTGTTCCAGGTCGGGACCGGCACGGACGCCGAGGCGGTACGGGCCGCCGTGCACGACGCGCTCGCGGCGGTCCAGGAGTGGCTGCCCGGCGACCGCTCCCCGCTGGTGTTCGTGTCCCAGGGTGCGACCGACGGCACGAACCCGGCGGGCGCGGCGGTCTGGGGCCTGGTCCGCTCGGCGCAGACCGAGCATCCCGATCGTTTCGTCCTCGTCGACACCGACGACCCGGCTCTCGTCGGCGCGGCCGTCGCGACCGGGGAACCACAGGTGGCCGTCCGCGACGGGGTGTTGACCGTGCCGCGGCTCGCGACGTTCGCGGCCGGCTCGGACCGCCGGCTGTTCGACCCGGCGGGCACCGTGCTCGTCACCGGCGGCACCGGGGCCCTGGGCGCGGAACTGGCCCGCCATTTGGTCGCCGCGCACGGTGCGCGGCACCTCGTGCTGACCTCCCGCCGTGGCCCGACCGCGCCGGGCGCCGCGGAGCTGACGGCCGAGCTGGAGTCGCTGGGCGCCAGGATCACGGTCGCCGCCTGCGACGCCGCCGACCGGGCCGCGCTGGCGGAACTCCTGGCGTCCCTGCCCGACCTGGTCGGCGTCGTGCACGCCGCGGGCGTGCTGGACGACGGTACGGTCGAGTCGCTCACGCCGGAACGGGTGGACGCGGTGCTGCGGGCGAAGGTCGACGCGGCGCTCAACCTGCACGAGCTGGCCGGCGACGTCGAGCTGTTCGTGCTGTTCTCCTCGGCGACCGGGGTGCTGGGCACGGCCGGCCAGGCGAACTACGCGGCGGCGAACGCCTTCCTGGACGCGCTCGCCACGCACCGTCGGGCGTCCGGCCGCACGGCGACCTCGCTGGCCTGGGGCCTGTGGCGCAGCGGTGGCGCGATGACCGGTGGGCTCACCGAGGCCGACCTCGCCCGCATCGGGCGCACCGGCGTGCTGGCGCACACCGTCGAGGAGGGGCTCGCGCTGTTCGACGCGGCCTGCCGGACCGACGAGCCGTGCCTGGTCCCGATCAGGTTGGACGTGGGTGTCCTGCGCACGAGCACGTCGGCGCCGGCACCGCTGCGCTCCTTCACCCGCCCCCGGCGCGCCTCCTCGGCCGGCAGCGCGGCGTCGCTGTCCAGCCGGCTGGCCGGCCTCGCCGAGCCGGAACAGCGCGAGGTGCTGCTGACCCTGGTACGCACGAACGTCGCCGCCGTGCTGGCCCACGACTCGGTGGAGACCATCGCGGCGGACCAGGCGTTCAAGCAGCTGGGCTTCGACTCGCTGACGGCGGTGGAGCTGCGCAACCGGCTCAACCAGGCCACCGGCCTGCGGATGCCGGCGACGCTGACGTTCGACCACCCCACGCCCGCGGCCCTCGTGGAGCACCTGATCGGGGAGCTGGGCGGCAACCAGGCGCAGCTCAACCTGCGCACCCTCGTCGACAGCATCGCCAGGGTCGAGGCGACGCTGGAGCTGGTGGACGCGACGCAGACGGCGGAGACGGACATCGCCGCGGCCCTGCAACGGCTGCTGACCAGGTGGCGCGACAAGTCCAGCCCGGCCGAGGCCACGGACCTCGCCTCGGTCACGGCGGACGACCTGTTCGACATTCTGGACAGCGAGCTGGACAACGCCTGACCCCGGGCGAGCCACGACCGCCCCCCACCCCGACGTACGACGGGGTGGGGGGCTGGTCCGTTCACGGGACGTACGAGACACCCGCCGGGGCCGCATCCGCCCGGACGGGAACGGCCACCCCGTCCGGACCGGAAAAGGCCCATCGGCCCCGGGCGTAACCGGGACCGATGGGCCTTTTAGTACTGGATGACCACCACCGGGCAGAGGCCGGCGCCATCGGGCCGGCCGACCTCCAGTGGGCGGACTACGTCAGCTCACCACCGAGTACTTCTGCCAACCCGTCGCGAGCACCTCCGGCGCGGAGAACGTGGTCGAGGGCCGCTCCGCATCGAACTTGCCGTTGTGCAGGTGGACGACGAGCGTGCCGTCGGCGCGTACGGCCAGCAGGTCCGGGCGGCCGTCGAGGTCGATGTCGGTCACCGTGATGTGCGCGAACTCCTGCCAGCCCTTGCCGAGCGTGAACCACTGACCCTCGCCCCGCCACCAGGGGCCCTCCCCGGAGGTGTCGTGCGCGAACTCGTACAGGTCGAGGTCGCCGTTGGCGCGGCGGACCAGCAGGTCGGGCCGGCCGGTGCCGGTGACGTCGGCCATCGCGAGCGGGAAGTCGTCGACGTCGATCGTGACCAGGCGGTGCGCGGTGCGGTCGTACGTCTCGTTCTGCGTGACCTGACGCTTGTTGAAGAACGCGTCGACGTGGCCCGCGTCCTGCTCGCGGCCGAACATGTCGTCGCAGCCGTCCAGGTCCACGTCGGCGATGCCGAGGGTCTCCCACTTCTTGTCGTCGCGGGCACCGGAGATGCGGATCGGCTCGCCGAGGGTGTCGAGACCGTTCAGCCCACCCCTGTTCGGATAGAGGAAGATCCCGTGCGTCTCGTTCATGTGCGTCATGCTGACGCCGATGACGTCGGCGTAGCCGTTGCCGTTGACGTCGATGGGACGGACCATCCCGTGGTGGCGGTACGGATGGAAGCCGGTGCTGATCAGCACGGGCTCGTCGTATGTTGCGGCACCACGGAAGCTGCCGCTGTGCGGGAAGACCAGCAGTTCACCCGTGTCGTCGTCACGGGCCATGATGTCCAGCCTCCCGTTCCCGTTGAACGAACGGCAGTGACCATTCCCGCCCATGCGTGCCACGAACTACCTCCCCGTACACCCCGAAACACGACAGTCCGATCATTACGAACAGGGACTGGGGGTGGTAACCCCTACCCGCACCCCTCACCACCCGCAAGACGGCGATCGACAGGCGAGATCGACATGCGACAAAGCGACCTACGCCTATCGGCGCCGATCCATGCCCCTATCGCCGATCACGGGCATTAGGGGGCCGATCGAAGAAGGGGAGCATGCGACTTTCGCCACCTCGCTTTCTGTCACTTGAAGTAGAGGCCGCGGCCCGAGCGGCCCGCCGCGCGGAACCGTCGGGCGGGGCGGGCGCACAGGCAGGGCCGGCCGGAGCGCGCGCGGGGGCCCGGCCGGACGAGCCGGCCGGGCCCCGAGGGTTGGTTCCGGGTCAGCCGCCGAGGCTCGCCGCCGCCGAGGCGATCGCCGGGGCGAAGGTGCTCACCTGGGTGTAGACGCCGGGGTAGGAGGGCCGGGCGCAGCCGTTGCCCCAGCTCACGATGCCGACCTGGATCCAGGCGTTGCTCGCGTCGCGCCGGAACATCGGGCCGCCCGAGTCTCCCTGGCAGGTGTCGATGCCGCCGCTGGCGTAGCCGGCGCAGATCTCCTCGTTCGCGATGATCTGGCCGCCGTAGTAGGAGTTGCAGGTCGCGTCGCTGACGAACGGCACGCTCGCCTTGCGCAGGTAGCGCTGTTGCGCGCCGCCCTCGCGGGTGGCGCCCCAGCCGGCGACCGTGAAGGTGCCGTTGTCGTACGCGGTGCTGGTGGCGATCTTCAGCGTCGGGAGCGTGGTGACCGGCGTGGCCAGCCGGATCAGGGCCCAGTCCTTGCCGTTGCCGTTGTAGCCGGGCGCCCGGTAGACGTAGTTCGAGCGCACCTGGATCCGGCTCGACGACTGGAGGTCCACGACGCCGAGGGTGGCGGTGATGCTGGTGTTCGTACCGGTCCCGCCGACGCAGTGCGCGGCCGTCAGCACCAGGCGCGGGCTGTAGAGGGAACCGCCGCAGCCCATGGAGAGCCGGACCATGAAGGGGAACTCGCCCTGCGCGGCCAGCGTTCCGCCCACGACGTACGGGGTCACCTCGGGCCCGGGCTTGGCGGAGGCCGGAACAGCCAGGACGAACGAGCCGGCGGTGACCGCCACCAACGCGGCGGCCAACCGGCCGACGAGTGTGCGCCAACGGACCATGGGAGCCTCCCGAACCCTCGCGGCGGGCCGAGGCGGCGCGCCGGAAACCGATGGCGGGAGCCTATGGATATCTATCGATGGATGGCAATGCCCCGACACATCCCGCGTCGGTCATACCGCAGGCGACCAGGATTCGGCGCGCCGGACGCACATCGCCCGTTTTGCGCCGGGACCGCCCGGGTACGGGCCTGGACATGGACACGAACACGAAGGCACACCTCGTTGGCGGACCCCGGGACGGCAGCACCATCGACACGGGCGGCGACGCCCTGCTCGAGGTGGAGATCGACGGCATGATGCACCGCTACGTCCGGACCACGAAGCAGCACGGCGAGGACGGCACGGTCTACAACTACGACGGAATGGTGGCGCCGGACGGCGGGGAGCCCGGCGTCGAGGACCCGGCGGCCCGGGTGGCCTCCCCGAAGGCCGACTCGGAGGGCCACGGCGGGAAGCACTGAGCTGCGGATCAGCTCCGGCCGGGCGCGGATGAACCGCGGCCGGCCGGGTAAGCAGCCGGCGACCTGGTGGAACGACCGGAGGTCGCGAGACGCCGCGACCGGGCGCGCGGGCGGGCGGCGCAGGCCGGCCCGCCCGGGCGTACGGTCAGTTGTTGCTGATCCAGTTCCAGGCCGACACGACCCACTCGGTCTGCTGGAGGTAGGCGATCCCGAGACCGGCCAGGAAGACCGCCGTCACCAGGTGCGCCCCGCGCGCGCTGCGCCGCACCCGGCCCAGCTGCCGCTCCAGCACCACCCGGCCGAGCAGCCGGGCCAACGCGAAGAGGCCGACGGCCACCAGCAGGCTCAGCAGGAAGATCAGGAACGGGCCGCCCAGGTTCCCGCCGCCCGAGATGGCCCAGATCCCCCAGCAGACGAAGGCGAAGAGCGCGCCGGCCGCACTCCACTCGCCGCCGCGCTTCAACTGCTCGACGTGCCAGCTCAACGGGCGGCGCGGGGCCGGCGCGTTGGGCCACCCGGTGCCCGTCGGCTCGTGCTCGACGACGGGGAACGGCTCGGTACGCGTCGTACGGGACTGCCCGACCGAGGCCACCCCCCGCTGGTACGCGTCGCGCTGCGGCGGCACCCCGGCACCGGGCTGCGGCGGCACCTCGACGGTCCGCTCGGCCCACGGCTGCGTCTGGTCGACCATCTCGTCCCCTCCCCTGGACCGACGGCAACCACCGGCCGCCGTCCGTTCCGAGGGTAGCCAGCCCGCAAACCGGTCGCCGAGGCCGCACCCGGGCGCGGGCCCCGATCCGCTGGCCACGGCGGCGCCGGCCGACCCGGCGTGCGCCGACGACCGGGTCGTCGTGACCGAGGTCACCGGCCACTCCGCGCGCCATACGCGCCGAACCCGCGAGCCGAGGCCGGACCCGCGAGCCGGCACCGCACCCGCGAGCCGGCACCGCACCCACGAGCCGGCACCGCACCCACGAGCCGGCGCCGGATCCACGAGCCAGCGCCGATCGGGCCGGGGCGGTACGGTCGGCTGATGGGTGACACGGAGCGACGCCGACGCCGGGTACGGCACCCGAGCAGTGACGCGGGCGCGACGGGGGGCCCCAACGCGACGACCGCCGGGGTGCACGACGGCCCCGAGCCGCCGCGTGCCCGCCGGGGCGGCCCGGGTGACGAGGGCGACCGCGGCCTGCGTGGTCTCGTCGGCCCCGGCTCCTCCCAGGTGAGCGTGACCGCCGCGATGCGGGCCCGCGACGCCTCCCGCCCCACGGACGAGGACCTGGCGGCGGCCGAGGAACGCGTGGTGATCATCCGCCGCAACTGGACGCCCCGCGAGGACCTCCCCCGCCGCTGACCCACGACCCTGGCGGGAACCGCCGGGCAGGGGACACGGCGGTCAGGGCAGCGTGGGGAGCTGGCGGGTGCTCTCGTAGCCGGCCACCTGGGCGATCCGGCGGGCGTGCCGCTCGTTGCCCGAGAACGGGGTCGTCAGGAACGCCTCGACGATGGCGGTGGCCTCGTCCAGCGTGTGCTGGCGGGCGCCGACCGCGACGATGTTCGCGTCGTTGTGCTCGCGGGCCAGCTGGGCGGTGTCGATGCTCCAGGCGAGGGCCGCCCGGACGCCGGCCACCTTGTTCGCGGCGATCTGCTCGCCGTTGCCCGAGCCGCCGATGACCACTCCGAGGCTGCCCTCGTCAGCCACCACCCGGTCACCGGTGTGCAGGCAGAAGGCCGGGTAGTCGTCGTCCGGGTCGAAGGCGTGCGGGCCGACGTCGACCACGTCGTGCCCCTCCTTGGTCAGGTGGTTGACCAGGTGCACCTTCAACTCGAAACCGGCGTGGTCGGATCCCAGGTAGACGCGCATACCGCGCAGTCTGTCAGGCGCGCCTCCGGGACGACGCGCGGGCGGCGTCCCGGAGGCGGATTCGTCACAGGGTCAGCGGGACAGCTCGGCGACCACCAGGCCGCCGCGGGCCTTCGGGGTGAACCAGGTGCTCTTGCGCGGCATCTTCTCCCGCGCCAGGTTGACCGCGACGAAGTCGTCCACCGTCACCGGGGCGACCAGCACCGCCAGCTCGGCCCGGCCCGCGTCGACCTCGCCGGTCAACCAGCTTGCCGGGTAGTCGCCGCCGACGTAGGTGATCCGCTTGTCGCCCGGGTCGAGCCCGAGCGCGTCGCGCAGCAGCAGCCGCTCGACCAGGGCGTGGTCCAGGTTCTCCAGCCGGTTCTCGCCTACGTGCGGCAGGGTGACCGCGTACCCCTGGCCGGAGAGGCGGAGGTGCACGGTGCCGCCGGCCGCCGGGACCTCGACCGGGCCGTCGATCGGGCTGATCTCCGCGCCGGCGGCGCGGAGCCGGGCGAGCAGGTCGTCGGCGGTCGTGGTCAGCTCGCTCACCAGCCGGTTGTAGGGCTGGATCGCCACCGACGCCGGGGTCGTGATGACCGACAGGAAACGCGGCAGCCCGCCGGTCTGCGCGGCCAGGCTGCGGTGGTTGCCGTCGGCGACGACCAGTTCGCCGCCGCCCGCCAGGGCGGTCAGCTCGTCCTGGCGCGGGCCCGGCCCGAGCAGCCAGATGGCGTGGGTGCGCCCGGCCTGGTCGGTGTCGGTCGCCGCCGGCGCGCCGGCGGCGTCGGTCGCCGCCGCGAGGGCGGCGTGCAGCTCGTCGCCGCGCCCGGTCTGGAGCAGGAGTACGGGCGACAGCAGGTGCCCCAGCGCCTCGGCGAGCGCCACCCGCTCCCGCACCTTCGCGATGAAGACGTCCTCGTTGCGGATGACCAGGCCGGGCTCGTCGGCGCGGGTGGAGATCTGGTCGGTGTCCACCATGGCGAAGAGCCCGTACGCGTTCTCCTCCCCCGGCGCGCTGATCCGGTAGAGGACCACGACCTGCTCGGCCGGCGTGTAGCTGCCGTCGGCCTTGGCCTCGGCGAGCCGGGTCACCGCGTCCGGCAGGGCGTCGAGGAAGGACCTGCCCAGGCTCTCCGGAGCCCGGTGCGGCATCTCGATGCCGAGGGCACTGTGCGGGTTCGCCTCGATGATCGCGGTGATCTCCGCGTCGTCGGCGAACTCGTCGTAGTTCTGCGCGCCGGTGCCGCCAGTGGTGATCCAGGCCCGGGCGATCGGATGCACGACCGTCATGTGCGGAGACGCTACCGGCGACGCGAGTCCCGCCGGCGCGGGACCCGCGCGGGGTCCACCAGATGAAAGAGCTACCGGGGCGGGGCGCCGGATTCAGGCGGTGCGGTCGGACTGTCCCGCAGCCCTGCGGTGCCGGCCGCCCGGCGTGGGGCCGCCCGCCGGTCGCCGGCCCGGCACGCCCGGCCCGGCGGGCACGATCCGCCGGGTCCCGCTCGGCGCGGCCGGCACCGGCCGGTGCTCGGCCGGCGGGGTGAGCCGGGAGGTGGCCGGCACGCGGGCGACGCCGACCACGATCGGCGGGGCGAGCAGGTCCACCATGTGGGCGGGAAGGTCGGGACGGACCGCCGGCCAGCGGGAGTCGTCGACCGACCAGTACGCCGCGTCCGGGCGCTCGGTCACCCCCTCCCGGGTCGACGGGTCGTCACCGGGCACACGGTGCTTGGCCATCGGAACTGCCTCCACGAGCTGCGGGTGCGGCCCTGCGGGTCGCTGCGGCGGACACCCGGGCCAACGATCCCGCCGCCACCCCGGTGACGCCCCCGCCCTCCCCCGGGCCCCGCGTCACCGCCGCCGACCAGGGGGTTCACGACGCGAACCCCCTGATCGGTCCGGGAGGCGCCCACGATGGGGCCGAGCGAAGGAGCGGTTCAGTCGAAGATGGGGTCGCGGTCGCGGGTGCGCTTCAGCTCGTAGAAGCCCGGGGTGCCGGCGACCAGCAGGACGCCGTCCCAGAGCCGGCCGGCGGCCTCCCCCTTCGGCGCCGGGGTGACCACCGGGCCGAAGAAGGCGACCGTGCCGCCGTCCGGGCCGGGCGCGTGGATCACCGGGGTGCCGACGTCGGTGCCGACCGGACGCATGCCGGCCTCGTGGCTGGCCCGCAGCGCCTCGTCGTGGGCGGTGCCCTCGGCCACGTCGGCCAGCGCCGGGTCGAGCCCGACGTCGGTCAGCGCGGCGACGAACAGCTCCCGCGTGAGCTTCTCCTGCCCGAGGTGGATCCGGGTGCCGAGGGCGGTGTAGAGCTTCCGGACGGCGTCCTGGCCGTACCGCTGCTCGACGGCGATGCAGAGCCGCACCGGGCCCCAGCCGGTCCGCATCAGCTCCTGGTACTGCTCCGGCAGCTCCCGGCCCTCGTTGAGCACCGAGAGGCTCATCACACGGAACCGGACGTCCACGTCCCGGACCTGCTCCACCTCCAGCAGCCAGCGGGAGGTGATCCACGCCCACGGGCAGAGGGGGTCGAAGAACATGTCTACGGCGGCACGCTCGCTCACGGCTCGTCCCTTCGAAGAACGGGGGTGCGCCGGCCTCCCGGCGCCTCCTGCGATCTTCACCCCAGCGGGTATCGACCGACAGCGGAATGAGAGCGTGACCTCGCCCACCACAGGGTGTTCGTGCATGGAAGACTCGAATCCGGCCGTCACGAGCGGTCGATGACGGCGCCACCAAGGCGTGCGGCGAAACGGGATGGAGACGAAAAGTGCCGGGAGTGCGCAACCTGACGCAGGTCGAGGCCACGGAGCGGGCCCGCCTGCTCGACGTGACCGGATACGACATCAGTCTGGACCTCTCGTCCGCCGTACGGGCGGCGGCCGAGGCTCGCACCTTCCGTTCGAGGACCGAGGTGCGATTCCGGTGCGCGGAACCCGGCGCGAGCACCTTCATCGAGCTGGCCGCCGACTCGGTGCGGTCCGCGACGCTGAACGGGACCCCGGTGGACCTGGGCGACTGGTCGGCCGAGAAGGGCCTGACCCTGTCGGGACTGGACAGCGAGAACACGCTTGTCGTCGAGGCGGACTTCGCGTACTCGAACAGCGGGCAGGGCCTGCACCGCACCGTCGACCCGGTCGACGGCGAGACCTACCTCTACAGCCAGTTCGAGACGGCCGACGCCCAGCGGGTCTTCGCCTGCTTCGACCAGCCCGACCTGAAGAGCGTCTACACCTGGCACGCCACCGTCCCGGACCACTGGAAGGTGGTCTCGAACATGCCGGTGGAGCGGGAGGAGGCGGCGGGCGAGGGGCTGAAGACGGTCCACCTCACCACCTCGGTGCGGATGAGCACCTACATCACCGCCCTCTGCGCCGGGCCGTACCACGAGGTGCGGGACAGCCACGACGGCATCGACCTGGGCGCGTTCTGCCGGGCCTCGATGGCGCCGCATCTCGACTCGGACGACCTCTTCCTGGTCACCAAGCAGGGCTTCGACTTCTTCCACGAGCAGTTCGGCGTGCGCTACCCGCTGCCCAAGTACGACCAGCTGTGGGTGCCCGACTTCAACGCCGGCGCCATGGAGAACTTCGGCTGCGTCACGCACGCCGAGTCGCACTACCTCTTCCGCTCGCAGGTGACCGACTACGAGTACGAGCAGCGGGCCAACACGATCCTGCACGAGCTGGCGCACATGTGGTTCGGTGACCTGGTCACCATGCGCTGGTGGAACGACCTGTGGCTCAACGAGTCGTTCGCCGAGTGGGCCAGTCACTGGTGCAACACCCACGCCACCCGCTTCACCGAGGCCTGGACGACGTTCCTGTCCATCCGCAAGAACTGGGGCTACCGGCAGGACCAGCTCTCCTCCACCCACCCGGTCTACTGCGAGATGCCGGACCTGGAGGCGGTCGAGGTCAACTTCGACGGCATCACCTACGCCAAGGGCGCGAGCGTGCTCAAGCAGCTCGTCGCGTACGTCGGTGAGGAGCCGTTCCTGGCCGGCCTGCGGGCCTACTTCGCCAAGCACGCCTGGGGCAACGCCACCTTCGACGACCTGCTCTCCGAGCTGGAGACGGCCTCCGGCCGGGAGCTGCGCAAGTTCGCCGCCCAGTGGCTGGAGACGGCGCAGGTCAACACGCTGCGGCCGGAGCTGACGATCGGCGCGGACGGCACCTACGAGCAGGTGGTCGTGCTCCAGGAGGCGCCCACCGCGCACCCGACGCTGCGTACGCACCGGATCGGGGTGGGCCTCTACGACCTGACCGACGGTCGGCTGGTCCGCCGCGAGCGGCACGAGATCGATGTCGCCGGCGAGCGGACCGAGCTGACCGCGCTGCGCGGCGTGCCCGCCGCCGACGTGCTGTTGCTCAACGACGACGACCTCACCTACACCAAGCTGCGCCTCGACGAGCGGTCGATGTCCACCGTGGTGCAGCACATCGCCGGCTTCGAGTCGTCGCTGGCCCGCGCGCTGTGCTGGACCGCCGCCTGGGACATGACCCGCGACGCCGAGCTGGCCGCCCGCGACTACGTGGCGCTGGTGCTGGCGGGGCTGCCCGCCGAGACCGACATCAACCTGGTCAACGCCGCCCTGCGCCAGGCCAAGACGGCGCTCACCTTCTACGCCGACCCGGCCTGGGCGCCGACCGGCTGGGCGGAGCTGGCCCGCACCGCGCGGACGACGCTGGCGGCGGCGGAACCGGGCAGCGGCTTCCAGCTGACCTGGGCCCGCGCGTACGCCACGGCGGCCCGCTCGGCCGAGGACCTGGCCACCCTGCGCGGCTGGCTGGCCGGCACCGGCGTTCCGGCCGGCCTGTCCATCGACACCGAGCTGCGCTGGGCGGTGCTGGGCGCGCTGGTCGCCAACGGCGCGGCCGGTCCCGCCGAGATCGAGGCCGAGCTGGCCGGGGACCGCACGGCCAGCGGCGAGCGCGAGGCCGCGTACGCGCACGCGCTGGTGCCGACGGCGGAGAACAAGGCCGCCGTGTGGGCCGAGCTGACCGGCCCGGAGTCGCTGCCGAACTGGCGCAACCGGGCGCTGTTGCAGGGCCTCATCCACCCGGCGCAGGTCGAGCTGACGGTGCCCTACCGCGACGCGTACTTCGCCACGGTGGACCAGGTCTGGGGCAGCCGGGACAGCGAGCCGGCGCAGGAGTTCGCGCAGCTGGCGTACCCGGCGTACCTGGTGGACGACGAGACGGTGGCGGCCACCGACGCGTGGCTGGCCGGCGACGGCCACTCGGCCCCGCTGCGCCGGCTGGTGGGCGAGGGCCGCGACGGAGTCGTCCGCGCCCTGCGGGCCCGCGAGCGGGACGCGCGCAGCGCCTGACGTACGCCCGACACGCTGAAGCCCGGTCCGCGGCGCGGACCGGGCTTCACCGTTGGATGTCGGTCGGGTTCGGGTCGGTCAGCCCTTGCCGGCGTGGCTGGCGAGCTGGTCGAGGCCGTTGATGATGCCGCCGGCCAGGTCGCCGCCGCCGAACGCCGCCACCATCGACAGCGCGGCGAGCCGGGCGTAGGTGTCGGGGATGCGCTTGCGGGCGTGCCGGCCGGTGACGATCTCCAGCTGCCGCTGGTTGGGCGACACCGCGATCAGGACCGACCGGTCGGGCTCGGCGAGCTGGCGGTGCAGCCGCTCGGCGTGCTCCCGGATCGGCTCGTCGAGGCCGCCGACGAAGACCGAGAAGACCAGGCCGGTGCCCTGGTCGGCCAGGCGCAGGGCCTCGTCGATGCGCAGCAGCTGGCGGGTCGAGAACGGCCCGTCCAGCACCTCGGGCGGGTTACCCGTCCCGGCCTGCTTCTCACCAACGGTCACTTGCGCCTCCGGTTCCACCGGCCGGCGCCTCGATGCCGGCCTGCTCCTGCTTGCGGCTGGTCAGCGCCGGCGCCTGCGCGCCCGCTGCCAGGGCGGTGCCGGCCGAGTCGGCCAGCTGCTCCGGCCGGCCCAGGAACCAGACCGGAGTGAAGTCGAAGGACCGGCCCGGCCGGTAGCGCTTGGCGCCGCCACCGCCGCCGCCACGGCTACCGGCGTACGCCAGACCGGCGATCACCAGCACCGCGGCCGCCGGGATGCCGACGAAGACCAGCAACGTCTCGGTTACAGACAATCCCAACGCCCCCAGGCGGAAGAAGAGACCTCAAGGATCCGGGTCGGGTGGACGATCATGGCGCCGACCTCCCGACACCGCTGCCATTCACGTTAGCGGAGCCCACGGCCCGCCAGATTGCGGGGTGGCGATCCCATCCGCCACTGGAGTGCTCCAGTTGCGCAGCCGTGGCGATCAACCTCGCGTCGTCGCCGTACCGGCCGGTCAGCAGGACCCCCACGGGCAGCCCCTCGGCGGTGACGCCCACCGGCAGGGACACGGACGGATCACCCGTGACGTTGAACACGGCGCAGTACGGCGAGAACCGGCGCTGCCGGTCGAAGTCCTCGGCCGGGTCGCCCCCCTCGGCGAACCAGCCCAGTGGCGCCTGCGGCGCGGCGAGGGTCGGGCAGAGCAGCAGGTCGCAGCCGGCGGTGCGGCGCACCCCGAGGCGTACCTGCGCCTGGAGTTCGCCGAGCGTGGCGGTGAGGGTGCCGGCGGAGATCTCCGCGCCCCGGGCCCGCAGGTGGCGGGTCAGCGGCAGCAGCGCGCTCTCCCGCCCGTGCGGCACGGGCGCGAGCGCCAGCACGTACCAGACGATCTCGAACAGCGGCCACACGGCGGGCCCGAGGGGCGCGGGGACCTCGACCACCTCGTGGCCGGCGGCGGTGAGCAGCGCCGCCGCCCGGTCCACGGCGGCCAGGCAGTCGGGGTGCACCGGCTCGTCGGCGAGCATCGGGGCGGTGAACCGCCCGACGCGCAGCCGCCCCGGGTCGGCCGCGCGGGCCGCGCCGAGCCAGCCGTCCGGGGGTGGGACAGGCGCCAGGTAGGGCTCGCCGGGCACCGGCCGGGCCAGCACGTCGAGCAGCGCCGCCACGTCGGCGACCGTACGCCCGATCGGGCCGTTGGTGGGCAGGCCGAAGGCCCCGGAGCCGACCGGCCCCCCGGAGACCAGCCCCCGGCTCGGCTTGTAGCCGAGCAGGCCGCACAGCGACGCCGGGATGCGCAGCGAGCCGCCGCCGTCGGAGCCCTGGGCGACCGGCACCAGCCCGGCCGCGACGGCCGCCGCCGCCCCTCCGCTGGAGCCGCCGGCGGTGTACGCCAGGTCCCACGGGTTGCGGGCCGGCGGCGCGACCAGCCCTTCCGAGTAGAGCGAACAGCCCAGCTCGGAGGTGGTGGTCTTGCCCAGGCTGACCAGCCCGGCCTCCGCCATGAACCGGACCACGTCGGCGTCCACGGGCGGCACGAAGTCGGCGAACGCCGCCGAGCCGAAGGTGGTGCGCACCCCGGCGGTGAGGGTCAGGTCCTTGATCGCGGTCGGCACGCCGTGCAACGGGCCGCGCTCGTCGGCGGGGACGGCATCGGCGGCGCGGGCCGCCGCGCGGGCCCGCTCGCCGGTGACCGTGACGAACGCGCCGACGGTGTCGCCGAGCGCGTCGACCCGGGTCAGGTGGTGCTCGACCAGTTCGACGCTGGACAGCTCGCCGCCGGCGATCGCGGCGGCCTGCTCCAGCGCGGTCAGGTCGTGCGGCTCGGCCATTCCCTCATCCTGCCCGCCCGGCCGCCGGCGTGCCGTACGACACGGCCGGGCGGCGGTGCGACGAGCGCCATATCCCCCCGGACATGACCACATCGGGATGACCGGCCACCGGCACCCGGCACGCAGGATGGACCCGATCGATGGCGATCACCGTCCACGCGGTGGCCCCCGCAACGCCGCCACCGACCCCCACCCCCGCAGGGAGCGTCGCCGTGCAACCTCTACCCGCTCTGCACCCCGTCCCCCGCCGCCGCTGGTCCTCGCGCGCCACCCGTCCGCTGCTGGCCCTCGCCCTGGTCGGCGCGAGCCTCGCCGCCGCCCCCGCCGCACCGGCCGGCGCCCGGGACCTGCCTACGGCCGCGCCACTCGCCGCCAACCCCTACGAGCGCGGCCCCGCGCCCACCGTGGCCAGCATCGAGGCCACCCGGGGCCCGTTCGCCACCGCGCAGACCACCGTGGCCGCCAGCAGCGTCAGCGGCTTCGGCGGCGGGACGATCTACTACCCGACGAGCACCGCCGAGGGCACCTTCGGCGCGGTCGCCATCTCCCCCGGCTTCACCGCGCGCCAGACGTCGGTCGCATGGCTCGGCCCCCGCCTGGCCTCGCAGGGCTTCGTCGTCATCACCATCGACACCCGGTCCGTGTACGACCAGCCGGCCAGCCGGGGCACCCAACTGCTGGCCGCTCTGGACTACCTGACCAACACCAGCACCGTGCGCACCCGGATCGACCGGAACCGGCTCGCCGTGATGGGTCACTCGATGGGCGGCGGAGGCAGCCTGTCGGCGGCCAGCACCCGGCCCGCGTTGCAGGCGGCGATCCCGCTGACCGGCTGGCACACCCAGAAGAGCTGGTCCACGGTGCGCGTACCGACCCTGGTCATCGGGGCCGAGAACGACACCGTGGCCCCGGTCTCGTCGCACTCGGAGCCGTTCTACACCAGCCTGCCGGCCACTCTGGACAAGGCGTACCTGGAGCTGAACGCGGCGAGTCACTCCGCGCCGACCTCGGCGAACGTGACGGTGGCCAAGTACAGCATCTCCTGGCTCAAGCGGTTCGTCGACGACGACACCCGCTACGAGCAGTTCCTCTGCCCGGCCCCGCGGGGCTCGGCGATCGAGGAGTACCGGGACACCTGCCCGCACTCCTGAACCCCATGCTCCGGAGCCGTCGCGCGCACTGGGGGCCGCGACGGCTCCGGATTCCACCCGCCGGGCGGCGCGGGGCCCCTCGGGGACCGCGCCGCCCGGACGCGGCTCAGGAGCGGGTGCCGAGGAAGCGCAGCGCGTTGCCGCCGAGCAGCAGGTCGCGCTGCTCGCCGGTGAGGAAGTCCGCCTCGCGCACCACCCGGCCGACCGGCCGCTCCCCCAGCGGGTACGGGTAGTCGCTGCCGACGAGCACCCGCTCGGCGCCCATCGTGTCGACCAGCAGCCGCAGCGCGGGCGCGGAGAAGACCACCGAGTCGACGCAGAACCGGTCGACGTACGAGCTGGGCGGGGCGGTGGAGGCGCCGCGTACCAGGTCGCCACGGCGGTGCCAGGCGTTGTCGGCGCGGCCCAGCCAGAACGGGAAGCTGCCGCCGCCGTGCGCGAAGCAGATCCGCAGCGTCTCGGGCACCCGGTCGAAGACGCCGCCGAGGATCAGCGCCAGCACCGACAGGTGCGTCTCGGCGGGCATCCCGGCGAGCCAGCGGGCCATCCACCGGTCCAGCCGGGGGCCGCCCGGCATGTCCCACGGATGCACGAAGACCGGCGCGCCCACCTCGGCGCAGTGCGTCAGGAACTCCACGATCCCGGCGTCGTCCAGGTCGCGGTCGCCGACGTGGTTGCCGATCTCCACCCCGGCGTGCCCGGCCGCGAGGCAGCGGTCCAACTCGGCGCAGGCCGCCTCCGGGTCCTGCAACGGCACCTGGCAGAACGGCACCAGCCGGTCGCCACCGGCGGCGGTGACCTCCAGGGTGCGGTCGTTGAAGATCCGGGCCACCTTCACTGCCTGGTCGGCGGGCCGGTCGTAGCTGAAGAAGACCGGGGTGGGCGACACGACCTGCACGTCCACGCCGTCGGCGTCCATGTCGCCGAGGCGGGTCGGCGCGTCCCAGCACTCCGCCCCGACCGGGCGGAACTCCGCCTCCCCCACCATGATCATGGCCGCCCGCTCTGAGTCGACCCGCAGCCAGGGCCAGCCGGACCCACCGCACGCCGCGCCGAGGTCCGGCCACCCCTTCGGTACGACGTGCGTGTGCACGTCGACCACGGGAGGCCGCGCCGGCCCGGGCCCGGCAGGCATCAGCCCTTACCCGGGTGCAGCGCGCCGCAGTTTCCGCAGGTGCGGGCGGCCTCGTCGGCGTAGAACGCCTGGAACACCGGGGGCAGGTCGGCGGCGATGTCGCGGACCTGCAACTCCACCTCGTGCACCTTGTGCCCGCACTCGGCGCAGTACCACTGGAACTTCTCCAGCGTGCCCTCCTCGCGGACCCGCTCCACGACCACGCCGATCGAGCCGGCCTCGGGCCGCTGCGGCGAGTGCGGGGTGTTGCGCGGCAGCATCCACATCTGACCCTCGCGCACGTGCACCGTACGCGGCCCCTCCGGGGTCATCAGGTTGACGTGCATGTTGCCCTTGACCTGGTAGAAGAACTCCTCGTACGGGTCGACATGGAAGTCGGTGCGCTGGTTGGGCCCGCCCACCACCATCACGATGAAGTCGTCCCCGCCCGGGAACATCTCCTTGTTGCCGACCGGCGGCTTGAGCAGGTGCTGGTTCTCCGCGATCCAACCGGGGAAGCTGAACGGCTCCGCGATCTCACTCACGACTGACCTCCTGACGGAAGAAGGGCCACGGCCTGAATCTCGATGAGCAGGTGCGGGTGGGGTAGCTGGTGCACGGCGACGGTGGTGCGGGTGGGGCCGGTGGCGTCGAAGTATTCGGCCCAGACCTGGTTGTAGCCGCCGAAGTCGTTCATGTTGACGAGGTAGGTGGTGACCTGCACGAGGTCGCTCAGGTCGGCGCCGACTGTCTTGAGCAGGTCGGCGATGTTGTCGATGACGGCCCTGGTCTGCGCGCGGATGTCCAGGTTCGTCGTGCCCAACTCGTCGACCTGCACCCCGGCGAAGGTGTTGTCGGGACGGCGGCTGGAGGTGCCGGAGACGAACACGAACCCACCGGCGACCTTGACGTGCGGGAACGCGCCTCGGGGTACGGCCTTGCCGGCCACGACGTGCGCCTGTGCGCCCCTGCCCTGGCCGGCGCTCGTGCCCTGGTTCGCGGGCGTGTCCTGGTTCGCGGTCGTGCTCTCGTTCGCGGTCGTGCCCTGGTTGGCGGTCATGCCGACGCTCGCAGGGAGGTGGTGCCGAGGTGTTCGACGACGGCGCGCACGTGGGCGCCGGGTTTCAGGGGCACGGCGGCGGTGGCGGCGCCGGCGAGGAACACCCAGCCCTCGCGTAGGCGTACGCCGTGGCGGCCGGCGAGGCGGATGCCTTCGTCGAGGGCGCGGCGGGGATCGCCGAGGATCGCGGCGGTGGAGCCGACCTGCGCGACGCGTCCGTCGATCTCCAGCAGCACCCCGAGGTTGTCCAGTCCGTCGGGGACCGGAGACCAGGGGCCGATGACGAAGGCGGCGGCGGAGGTGTTGTCGGCGATCACATCCGGCAGGGAGAACGTGAAGTTGGCGTAGCGGGAGTCGATGACCTCGATCGCCGGGGCGACCGCGCGCACGGCGTCGGTGAAGTCCCCGACCGGCTCGCCCGGCTCGGGCAGCCGGTCCAGCAGGAACGCCACCTCCGGCTCGACACGCGGGTGGATGAACCTGGTCGAGTCGAGGGTGCCGCCGTCGGGGACGCGCATGGCGTCGGTGAGCCGACCCCAGATGACCTCGTCCACACCGACCTGCGCCATCTTCGCCTTGCTGGTCAGGCCCATCTTCAACCCGATCAGCCGCTCACCCCGGTCGAGACGACGCTGGATCAACGCGGTCTGCACCCCGTACGCGCCATCCACGTCCAGACCCGTCTCCGCAGCAAGCTGCGGGATGGCGGTGGCGGTGTCGGCCGCCACGCCGAGGCGCTCGGCGATACCGACAGTGTCCGGCCCGATCATGATGTCTCCTTGCCGGCGAGGTCCAGTGCCACGTCCACGATCATGTCTTCCTGCCCGCCCACCATGCGGCGGCGGCCCAACTCGACCAGGATCGAGCGCACGTCGACCCCGTACTTGTCCGAGGCCCGCTCCGCGTGCCGCAGGAAACTCGAATACACCCCCGCGTAGCCGAGGGAGAGGGTTTCGCGGTCGACCTGCACCGGCCGGTCCTGCAACGGACGCACGATGTCGTCAGCGGCGTCCATCAGCGCGAACACGTCACACCCGTGCTCCCAGCCGTGCAACTCCGCCACCGCGACGAACACCTCCAGTGGTGCGTTGCCTGCTCCGGCGCCCTGCCCGGCCAGGGACGCGTCCACCCGCACCGTCCGACCGTGCGCCGAACCCAGCGGCCCGTCACCGGCGATGCGCCCGTGTTCGACCGCGACGACGCTGTTGGCGACGCCGAGGGACAGGTTGTGATGCGCGTGGATACCAATCTGGGTTTCCGGTGCCAGCACCTGCCGGTAGGCGTCCACCCGCTGCGCCACATCGGACATCAGCAGCCGGCCGCCGGAATCGGTGACGTAGACGCAGTGCGCCCCGTACGACTCCATCAACTTCGCCTGCCCCGCCAGACCGGCGGCATCGTTCATGTGCGACATCATCAGGAACCCGGACACGTCCATGCCGTTCTCCCGCGCCCACGCAATGTGCTGCGCCGAGATATCGGCCTCCGTGCAGTGCGTCGCGATCCGCACACTCGTCACCCCGAGCGCCTTCGCCGCCTTCAAATCCGCGATCGTGCCGATCCCCGGCAACAGCAACGTGGTGAGCTTCGCGTTCGTCATCACCTCCGCCGCCGCCGAAATCCACTCGGCGTCACTGGCCGCACCATGGCCGTAGTTCACACTCGACCCGGCCAGCCCGTCACCGTGCGCCACCTCGATGGCGGCCACCCCGGCGGCGTCGAGCGCGGCGGCGATGGTGCGGACCTGCTCGACCGTGTAGCGGTGGGCGACGGCGTGCATGCCGTCGCGCAACGTCACGTCCTGGATGTACAGATCAGTCACGACAGCACCCCCGAAGCATCCTCGGAACGCACCGCCACCAGCCGCTCCGCCGTACGCAGGGCCGCCGACGTCATGATGTCCAGGTTCCCCGCGTACGCCGGCAGATAATGCCCCGCGCCCGAGACCTCCAGGAACACCGACACCTGCAACCCGCGCAGACGCCGACCCAACGACGGCACGTACCCATCGACCCGGTCGAACTGCACGTCCTGCTTCAACCGGTACCCCGGCACGTACTCCTGCACCGCCGCCACCATCTCCGCCACCGACCCGGCGATCGCCGCCCGGTCCGCGTCAGCGTCCTCACACAGGCAATAGACCGTGTCACGCATCAACAACGGCGGATCCGCCGGATTCAACACGATGATCGCCTTACCACGCTGCGCGCCACCGACCACCTCGATCGCCCGCGCCGTCGTCTCCGTGAACTCGTCGATGTTCGCCCGCGTCCCCGGCCCCGCCGACCTCGACGCGATCGACGCCACGATCTCCCCATAGACGACAGGAGTCACCCGACCGACGGCCGCGACGATCGGCACCGTCGCCTGCCCACCACAGGTCACCATGTTCACGTTGCGCTCGCCCAGGTGCTCGTCCAGGTTCACCGGCGGCACCACATACGGACCCACCGCCGCCGGCGTCAGATCCACCACCAACCGACCATGCGTTGCCAACACCGCGTCGTTACGCCGGTGCGCGCCCGCCGACGTGGCATCGAACACCAACTCCACATCCGCGAACTCCGGCATCGCCACCAGACCGTCGACACCCTCAGCGGTCGTCGCCACACCCAACCGCCGCGCCCGCGCCAACCCGTCGGAGTCGGGGTCGATGCCGACCATCGCCACCATCCGCAGCGACTCCGACAACCGCAGTACCTTGATCATCAGATCGGTGCCGATGTTGCCCGACCCGATCACCGCCACGCCGGTGGTCACGACGCCTCCTTGGAGAAGCACGTACGGACAGAGCCCAGGCCGGAGATCCGCGCCTCGTACGCCGCACCGGGAGTCACCGGCACCATCGGGCCGAGCGCCCCGGACAGCACCACATCCCCGGCGCGCAGCGGATCACCCGAGCGTGCCATCGTCTGCGCCAACCACTGCACCGCGTGCAGCGGATTACCCAGACACGCCGCGCCCGCCCCCACCGACACCGGCTCACCGCCGTGTTCGAGGACCATCCCGCACAACCGCAGATCCACATCCGCCAGCCGCCGTGGCGTCGTGCCGAGCACGAACAGGCCGCTGGAGGCGTTGTCCGCCACCGTGTCCACGATCGAGATGTCCCACCCCGCCACCCGCGAATCCACGATCTCGATCGCCGGCAACAGATGGTCGACCGCCCGGATCACGTCCGCGCCGGTGATCCGCTCGTCGGGCAGGTCCGCGCCCAGCACGAACGCGACCTCCGCCTCCACCCGGGGCTGGAGCAGCCGGCCCATCGGCACCTCGGCCCCATCGGGCACCGCCATGTCATCGAGCAGCACCCCGAAATCGGGCTGGAAGACACCGAAGCTCTCCTGCACCGCCCGCGAGGTCAGCCCGATCTTCGCGCCCACCCGCCGGTGCCCCCGCTGCAACCACTGCCGCACCTGAAGCTGCTGCACGAGGTACGCCGACGTGACGTCCCCCTCCGGCAGCAGCCGCCCGCGCAGCGGCGGACACGGCTTGCCGTTCTCCCGCGCGTCGACCAACTCCCGGGTCGCCGCCTCGTAATCAACGCTCATGTCGGCTCCCCACTCCGCTCGCCGCCGCCAGCGGGCTCCGCAGCACTGCGCCTGATTGGCTGCGCGCTCATGTCAGGTCCACGCAGACGTTGGTCAACTCGGAATAGAAATCCAGGGAGTGCACGCCACCCTCACGCCCGATCCCGGACGCCTTCACCCCACCGAACGGCGTCCGCAAATCCCGCAGGAACCACGTGTTCACCCACACGATCCCCGCATCCAACCCCATACCGGCCCGGTGCGCCCGACCCACATCCCGCGTCCACACCGCCGCCGCCAACCCGTACTCCGTGCCATTGGCCAACGCGAACGCCTCGTCCTCGTCATCGAAGGGGGCGACGTGCACCACCGGGCCGAAAATCTCCTCGGTATTGGTCCGCGCATCCGCACCCAACCCCGTCAACACCGTCGGCTGCACATACGCACCACCATCACGCGCATCACCGAAACGCGGCACACCGCCCCCGGCCAACACCTGCGCGCCCTCACCACGGGCCAGGTCGTAATAACCGAGCACCTTCTCCCGATGCTGATGCGAGATCAACGGCATGTTCACCGTCGCCTCGTCCGCCGGCCATCCGAACGACAGCGCGGCAGCCCGCTCAGCCAACCGGGCCGTGAACTCCTCGAACACCGGCCGCTGCACATAGATCCGCTCCGTGCACAGACACACCTGACCACCATTGGTGAAACTCGACCGCACCGAACCCGCCACCGCCGCGTCCAGATCCGCGTCCGCGAACACCAGCCCCGCGTTCTTCCCACCCAACTCGAAGGAGACCGCCTTAACACCTTCGGCCGCCGCCCGCATGATGGTGCTCCCGGTCGACGACTCACCCGTGAACGTGATCGCATCCACCCCCGGATGACGGGTCAAAAACTCCCCCGCCGAATCCGGACCGAACCCGTGCACCAGATTGAACACACCCTCCGGCACCCCGGCGGCGGCCATCACCTCCGCCAGCAGCGTCGCCGAAGCGGGCGTCTCCTCACTGGGCTTCACGATCACGGCATTACCGCACGCCAGCGCGGGAGCGACCTTCCACGTGAGCAGCAACAGCGGCAGGTTCCACGGCACGATCACCGCCACCACACCCACCGGCTTACGCACCGCGTAGTTCAGTGCCCGGCCGCCGGTCGGGGTGACCGTGGTGAAGGACTCGGTCGGCGCGGTCGCCACGATCTCCGCGAAGGCGCGGAAGTTCGCCGCACCACGCGGAATGTCCAGAGTGCGCGCCTGCGAGATCGACTTGCCGGTGTCGGCGACCTCGGCGGTGACCAGGTCGTCGAAACGACGCTCCAGCTCGTCGGCGACCCGACGCAGCACCTCGGCGCGTTCGCGCTCCCCCATCCGACCCCACGGCCCCCGCAACGCCGCCCGTGCGGCGGCGACCGCGTCGTCCACACACCCCTGGTCGGCCTCCACCACCTCGAAGACCGGCTCACCCGTCACCGGGCTGCGCTTGACGAACCGCCGCCCACCCTCGACGAACTCACCACCGACGAAATTGCGCAGGAGCGGCGGGCCGTCGGGCGCCGTCCCGGCCATCAGCCGCGGATCCCAGGGGACGGTCATCGACGCCTCCCTCGGCTGATCGTGAGGCCGACCGCGCCGGCCAGCAGCGCCGCGGCCCCGGCGGCCACCGCCCCGAGCAGGCGGTGCTGCCGGCGGACCCGGCGACGCACCTCGGCGTACGGGGTGGTCGAGAAGGACACCAGCTCGTAGCGGGAGACGTACCGGCCCGGCAGCACCCGCTCCAGCGCGTGCTCGACCTTCCGGCCGGCCTGGAACAGCGGCGAGGCGACCTTGTCCCGCATCTCCACGAAGTTCGCCAGCGCCATCTGCGCGATGGCCTCGGCGTTGGCCTGCCGGCGCTGCTGGAAGAGCGGCAGCGCCTCGGACCAGTCGTCGGCGCACTCGTCCAGGCAGCGGTCCAGCTCGACGACGTCCTCGAAGGCGCAGTTCGCGCCCTGGCCGTAGAACGGGACGATCGCGTGCGCCGCGTCGCCGAGCAGGCCGACCTTCCCGTACGCCTGCCAGGGGGTGCAGCGGACGGTGCCAAGCACGCCCACGGGGTTGTGCTGGTAGTCGTCGACGAGGCCCGGGGCGAGCGGCGGCAGGTCCGGGTAGTGCTCGGCGAAGTGCCGCTCGATGGCCGCCGGGCTGCCCAGCGAGGCGAAGCTGGCGGTGCCGTGGGTGGGCCAGAAGAGCGTGCAGGTGAAGGAGCGGTCCGGGTTCGGCAGCGCGATCATCATCGAGGTGCCGCGCGGCCAGATGTGCAGCGCCTCCGGGTCGAGGGCGAAGTCCCCGCCCAACGGCGGGATCGTCAGCTCCTTGTAGCCGTAGTCGAGGAAGTCCACGCTCTCGGTCAGCAGCCCGTACGCCAGCAGCTGCCCGCGCACCGCGGAGCCGGCGCCGTCGGCGCCGAGGACGACCGACGCGGTGGCCGCGACCGTGCCCTGCGGGGTCTCGAAGGTCATCTCGCCGCTGGTCGGGTCGAGCCCGACGAGCCGGTGGTCGAAGGCGACCCGCACCCCGGGCAGGCTGGTGGCCGCGTCGAGCAGGGCGTTGTTCAACGCGCCCCGGCTGATCGAGTTGATCGCCCGGTCGCCGGCGGCGCTGTACGACTGGAACTGCGCCTCGCCGTCGACGGGGTGGATCATCCGGCCGCGCATCGGCAGCCCGTCGGCCAGCACCTGCTTGTCGAGGCCGATCCGGCGCAGCGCGTCGAGGCCCCGCTCGGAGAGCGCCAGGTTGATGGAGCGTCCCCGCTCCACGGTGCCGGTGCGCGGGTCGGGCCGCCGCTCGTAGAGCGCCACCGGGTAGCCGCGCCGGGCCAGGAAGCAGGCCAGCAGGCAGCCGGCGAGGCCCGCGCCGACGACCGCGATCTCGTTGCGTTCCTCGATCATGCGTTGTTCACCTCCACCGTGGCGGCCAGCGCGTCGGCGACCCGCCAGCAGTCGTGGAACGTGGAATAGAGCGGCACCGGGGCGAACCGGATGATGTCCGGCTCCCGGGCGTCGGCGATCACGCCGTGCTCGTGCCGCAGCCGCTTGGCCAGCCCGGCCGCGCTGCCCGCGCCGATGCGCACGGAGAGCTGGCAGCCGCGCCGCTCCGGCTCGCGCGGAGTGACCACGGTCAGCGGGCGGTTCGCGGTCACCTCGTCCAGCAGCCCCGCCAGGTAGCCGGTGAGCCGGAGGCTGCGCTCACGCAGCGCGGGCATCCCGACGGAGTCGAAGAGCTCCAGCGAGGTCCGCACCGGGCCCATCGCGAAGATCGGCGGGTTGGAGATCTGCCACGCCTCGACGGTGGCCGGCGGCCGGGAGACCGGGGTCATCTCGAACCGGGTGGCCGCCTCGGTGCTCCACCAGCCCTCGAAGCGGGGCAGGTCGGGGTCGCCGAGGTGCCGCTCGTGCACGAAGACGCCGGCCAGCGCGCCGGGGCCGGAGTTCAGGTACTTGTAGGAGCACCAGGCGGCGAAGTCGACGTCCCAGTCGTGCAGGGCGAGCGGGACGTTGCCGGCGGCGTGCGCGAGGTCCCAGCCGACCACGGCCCCCGCCGCGCGGCCGGCGGCCGTGATGGCCGGGATGTCCATCAGCTCACCGGTGAGGTAGTTGACCCCGCCGAGCAGCACCAGCGCCACCGTGTCGCCCTCGGCGGCCAGGTAGGCGGTCACGTCCTCGGTGCGCAGGGTGTCCTCGCCGGCGCGCGGGCGCAGCCGGACGACGGTGGTGTCCGGGTCGAGGCCGTGGAAGCGGGCCTGGCTGCGCACGGCGTAGCTGTCCGAGGGGAAGGTGCTGTCCTCGATGACGATCCGGGTGCGCGCACCGGCCGGCCGGTAGAAGCTGACCATCAGCAGGTGCAGGTTGACCGTCAGGGAGTTCATCACCACGACCTCCGCCGGGGCGGCGCCGACCAGTCGCGCGGCCGGCGCCGTCAGCAGCTCGTGGTACGGCAGCCAGGGGCGCTCGCCCTCCAGGTGGCCCTCGACGCCGAGGCGGCTCCACGCGTCCAGGTCGGCGGTGAGCTCGTCGCGGGTGGCCCGGGGTTGCAGGCCGAGGGAGTTGCCGGCCAGGTAGGCGGCCTCGGGGTACCGGCCGCCGTCGGCCGGCGGCACATGGAACAGGTGGCGGTGCCCGGGATCGGCGGCGTCGAGGCGGCGCGCCTCGGCCTCACCGGCGACGAAACCGGACGGATCGGATGCGGGGGTGGTCATGGGGTCGTCTCGCTCTCGGGTCACATCGCTGTCCGGGCCGACCACAGCTCGGGGAAGACCACCCGGGCCATGCTCCGCTGCAACCACGCCAGTCCGGCGGAGCCGCCGCTGCCCACCTTGGCGCCCATTGTGCGCTGCACCGCCTTGACGTGGTGCTGCCGCCAGTCGCCGAACTGCTCGGCCACCTCGGTCAGGGCCTCGCCCAGCATCCGCAGGTGGTTCTCCGGCCCGGGCTCGGCGTAGATGCGCACCCAGGCGGCCTCCACGGCGGCGTGCGGCTGGTGCTCGGCGTTGACGTCCCGGTCGAGCAGGTCGGCCGGCAGGTCGTGGCCGTGGCGGGCCAGCAGGGCGACCACGTCGTCCCAGACGCTCGGCGCCGCCAGGGTGGCGCGCAACTCGGCGTAGACGTCGGTCTGCCGCCGGAACGGCCGGATCAGCGTCTCGTCGCGGAGGCCGAGCAGGAACTCCAGGTGGCGGTACATCGCCGACTGGAAGCCGGAGCCCTCACCCAACAGGTTGCGGAACCGGTTGAAGTCGGCCGGGGTCATCCAGCGCAGCCCGTTCCAGGCCGCGTTCAGCCCCTCCAGGTGCAGCGCGGCGCGGCGCAGCGGGGCCAGCGCGTCCCACACCCGGTCGGCCCGCAGCAGCCGCTGCGTCTCGCGCAGCTCGTGGCAGGTCAGCTTGAAGTACAGCTCCATGATCTGGCTGACCATCAGGAAGGACATCTCGCCGGGGTCGTCGCTCAGCGGCTGCTGCAACTGGTGCAGGGTGCTGGCGTGCACGTACGCGTCGTACGGCACCCGCTCGGCGAACTCCAGCGTCGGTTCGCCGCCGTTGCGGGCCGCGCGGGCCGCGCGCTGCCGCGGGGTCACCGGGCGCACCGCCGCCTTGGCGGGTACGCGCACGTCCGTCTGCTCCACCCGTGGCCTCCCTCTGCTCCGTCCCGGGACGGCCGACGGTCGGCCGTTTTCGGGATGTCGACATGATCTCTCGGCGGAACCCCCGGATGGAATGCCGGATCAACGGCACTCACCCCGTCTGACCTGCGACGCAGAAGGCATGAGCCGGATTCGGCTTCGAGAAAGTAAGGTCGCCTCATGGACGACATGGACTGGGCGCTGCTGAAGGAACTGCAGGCCGACGCACGTCTCTCCTTCAGCGAACTCTCCCGACGGGTGCACCTGTCGCCGCCGGCCGTCGCCGAGCGGGTGCGCCGGCTGGAGGAGTCCGGGGTGATCACCGGCTACCACGCCCACGTCGACCTGACCCGGGCCGGCCGCACCGTGGTCGCGTTGATCCGGATGTCCTGTTACGGGGCGCGGTGCATCCTGCACGACCCGGACGTGGCGGGCTGGCCCGAGATCCTGGAGATCCACCGGATCACCGGCGACGCGTGCAGCATGCTCAAGGTGGCCGCCGGGTCGATCGGCGACTTCGAAGGCGTCATCGACCGGCTCGCCCCGTACGGCCAGCCGTCCAGCACGATGGTGCTCTCCACCCCGCTGGAATGGCAGCCCGTCACCCCGCTGCCCCCCGCCGACCGGCAGCGCTGACCCGCCCCGGGTTTGCCCCCCGGCCAGCGGGAAAGCAGGCCCCTGTTGCCCGGGGAGGATTCCGGTGATCGTCACCGGAAGGGGGGATCATGCCGGTGCTCACAGCGTTCCAACGTGCCCTGACCCGTGCTCTGACCGTCTTGGGGCTGGTCGGGGCCTTCGTCCTGACGACTCTCGCACCCGCCTGGGCGGGTGAGAACACCTTCGTCGAGGTGGTGCCCAACAGCGCGCAGGCCGGCACCCGGGTCAGCATCCGGGCCGGTTGCGACAACGCCAACAACCGCCAGGCCGACGTGCACTCCGACGCCTTCGGGCGGGTGATGCTGCGGCCGGACAACGGCTTCCTGACCGGCCAGGTCACCATCCCGGGCAGCAAGGAGCCCGGCGACTACCCGGTGGACCTGCGCTGCGACAACGGCAAGACCGCGACCACCACGCTCACGGTGCTGAACATGGAGCAGCCGAGCAAGGGCCCGGCCACCGGGGGCGGCGGCACCGCCGGCGCCTCGGGCACCGGCTCGATGCTGATGATCGGGGGCCTCGCGGTCGTGGCCTTGGCCGTGGGCTTCGGCTTCTTCGGCAACCGCCGCCGGACCGGGTCCGGTTCCTGACCCGCCGTCGCCATGGCCGGCTCCCTGAGGCGTACCAGGCGATCGGATCCGGGCCGGGTCCGGGCGACCACCCGGCGGGCGCTGCGGGCGTCCCGCCGGGCGGCGGCCGCGACCGCCCGCCGGCTGCGCCGGGTGGCCGGGGAGGCGGTGTCGGCGAGCGTCGCCACGACCGATCCGGCCGCCGGTCCGCTGCCCGCCCGGCCCCGGTACCGCCGGATGCCGGCCGGCCGTCGCCGGCTGGCCCCGGGGCGGGGGCCTGGCCTGCCGGTCCTGGTGATCGGGACGTTGATGGCGTTGATCGTCACGATGCTCGGCGTGGAGCGGATCGCCGGCGTGAGCGTGCTGCCGGAGCGGTTCCTCGCGGGGCTGCGGCCCGCCCCGAAGAAGTTCCCGGTGCTGCCCGCCAGCCGGCCCGTCGGCATCGCCATCGACCCGATCGACGTCCGGGCGCCCGTGCACGGCGTCGGCATCGCCCCCGACGGCAGCATCGCGGTGCCGGACGCCGCCCGCGCCCAGGAGGCCGGCTGGTACGACCAGGGGCCGACCCCCGGGCAGTACGGCCCGGCGGTGATCGTCGGGCACGTCGACACGACCAGCGGGCCGGCGGTCTTCCACAGACTGCGGGACCTGGACGACGGCGACCGGATCGAGGTCGCCCGGCAGGACCGCTCGGTGGCCGTCTTCGAGGTGGACTCCGTCGAGCGCTTCGACAAGGACCGGCTGCCGGTGGACGAGGTCTTCGGCGACTTCGACCGCCCCCGGCTGCGCCTGATCACCTGCGGCGGGCGCTGGGTGGGCGGGCAGACCGGGTACGCCGACAACGTGGTGGTCTTCGCGTCGCTGGTCCGGGCCCGCACGACGTGACCGGCCCGCCCGCACGCCGCGTCGTGCGGGCGCGGGCGATGGGTCAGGCGGCCTCGGGCTCCCGGCTCAGGCGGCCTTCGGGCTCGCGCAGGTCGAGCCAGTCGGACCAGCGGGGGTCCGGCGCCCGGTGGCCGAGCACCCGCCAGGCGGTGCCCTTCGGGGCCGCCGGCAGTGCGTGCAGCCGCCAGCCCAGCTCGGCCGGCGTCTTGTCGCCCTTGGTGTGGTTGCACCGGGCGCAGGCCGCGACGACGTTCTCCCAGGCGTGCCGGCCGCCCCGGCTGCGCGGGAAGACGTGGTCGATGGTCTCGGCGGGCCCCCGGCAGTAGGCGCACCGCCAGCCGTCCCGGGCGAAGATGGCGCGGCGGGAGAGCCCGACGTGGGTGCGGTAGGGCACGCGTACGAAGCGGGTGAGGCGGACGACCGACGGCACCGGCAGCGCGTCTCTGGCGCTGTGCAGGATGCCGTCGCCGTCGGCGACGCAGACCGCCTTGGCGGAGAGCACGAGAATGGCGGCGCGGCGCACCGACACGACACACAGCGGCTCGTAGGTGGCGTTGAGGACCAGCGCACCGGAGCCCACCGTGGGTCGTATGTCAGGCATCGCGTTCACCCTCCCGGTTCAGCGGCCCCCTGCTCGCCACCGCCGACCGGAAACGGGCGCAGTCGCCCACCACGGCCGACGCCGGCCGGATCACCGACGTCCGTGCGCCCATCGTCCCTGATCGGCTCCCGGATTGCACGCACTAATGTCGGAAGCCGGCCAGGCATCACCCGGAAACGGGCAGACCTGGCCTCTGAGCAGGGCGGGACCCCTCAGCGCCTCTCGACGTTTTCACACCCGTTTCTTGGCCCAGTTGTGCCGAACTTGTGCTCGATGATCATGCGGACGCATCGAGCTTTATAACTTGATCAACGCACCTCAAGATCGCTTTCGCCGCCGGTGCCTCAGGACCGAATCGGCACGCGCCACCCCGGGGGCCGGGTCACGACGCGGAGGGTCGGGGGGTCGGGGCCGCGCCGGGTGCGGTACGAAGACAGCGTGACCGCTGCCAGCCTGACGCTGCCCGCCCTGCCCGCCGTCGAGGCGCCGGACCCGGCTCCGTCGCCGACCTGCCTGGACGACGCCCTCTGCAAGAGCGTCTACGACATGACCGGCTCGGTGTGGTTCGCCGAGGGCAGCTACTGGATCCTGCTCAAGCCGCTGCGGATCGTGCTGATCCTGCTGCTGGCGGTCGCCGCCCGGTGGCTGGTGCACCGCACGATCCGCCGGCTGGTGCGCACCACCACCGACGCTGGCGTGCCGACCATGCTGCGTCCACTGCGCGAGCGGATCCCCACCGCCGCCGCCGAGCCCGGCGAGTTCGTTCCGGAGCGGCGCCGGCAGCGGGCCGAGGCGATCGGTTCGGTGCTGCGCAGCCTGAGCACCGCGTTCATCTTCGGCATCGCGCTGCTGATGGTCCTCAAGGAGTTCAGCTTCGACCTGGCCCCGCTGCTGGCCAGCGCCGGCATCGCGGGCGTGGCCCTCGGCTTCGGCGCGCAGAGCCTGGTCAAGGACCTGATCGCCGGCCTGTTCATGCTGATCGAGGACCAGTACGGCGTCGGCGACACCGTGGACCTCGGCGAGGCGACCGGCGTGGTGGAGTCGGTCGGGCTGCGGGTCACCACCGTCCGCGACGGGCGGGGCGTGCTCTGGTACATCCGCAACGGCGAGATCGTCCGGGTGGGCAACAAGAGCCAGGGATGGGCCCTGGTGGTGGTCGACCTCCCGATCGGCTTCGCCGGTACGGAGGAGGCCACTGCCGTGCTGCGTACCGCCGCCGCCTCGGTGGCGATCGACCCCGACCTGGCGCCGGAGATCGTCGAGGCGCCGGAGGTGCTGGGCGTCGAGCAGATGACGGTCGACGGCGCGGTGATCCGTACGGTGGTCAAGACGACCGCGGACGGGCAGTTCGCCGTCGGCCGGGAGCTGCGTCGCCGGCTCGCCGAGGCGCTGGAGAACTCCGGCATCACCGCGAAGATCGCCGCCGCCCGGTTCTACCCCGGCATGCCGGTCCCCACCCCCGGCGAGACCGGGCAGGGCGGCGCCACCTGAGGCGCCCAGAACGCCGGGCGGCGGGGGTCGCGAGCCGGGTGGCCCCTCGGGTATCGTCCGTTCGTTCAGTCGGAGATGCGACGATCAACCCCTTCGCCCTAGCCACTCGTCGGACGATCGGGCAAAATCCGGTGCAACGCGCTCCCCCGGAGCGTGATCACGTCCTCGCTGATCCGTGGATCTGACGACGGTTCCCGGGCCGTCCATCACGAGTGGCCTGCTCAGGGGAACGATGGAGGCGACGGTGCCTGACGAGCGACCATCCCCGGAAGGGCCCGCAACCTTCCGCGAGGTGTTCGCCAACCGCGAATACGGCGCCGTCTTCACGGCCAGCGCGCTCTCCTGGATCGGCGACTACATCGCCAAGGCCGCGGTCACCCTGCTGGTCTACGAGGAGACCCGGTCCGTCGCGCTCTCGGCCGCCGCCTTCGCGGTGAGCTACCTGCCCTGGCTGGTCGGCGGCCCCCTGCTCGCCACGCTGGCGGAGCGGCACCGCTACCGGCAGGTCATGGTGATCTGCGACCTCGTCCGGATGGTGCTGATGGTGTGCATCGCCATCCCCGGCGTGCCCGTCCCGATGATCCTGGCCCTGCTCTTCGCCACCACGCTGGCCAACCCACCGAGCCAGGCCGCCAAGTCGGCGCTGATCCCCCTGGTCCTCACCGGGGACCGCCTGGTGGTCGGGCTGTCGATGATCAGCAGCGTCGGCCAGGCCGCCCAGGTCGTCGGCTACCTGGCGGGCGCGGCCATCGCCGCCTTCAACCCGACCACCGCGCTCCTGGTCAACGCGGCGACGTTCGCCCTGTCGGCCGCGCTGGTCCGCTTCGGCGTGGCCGACCGACCGACGGCGATGACCGCCGCACACCGCAGCCACCTGCTGCGGGAGACCGCGCAGGGCTTCCAGATCGTGTTCGGCACCCCGGTGCTGCGGGCCATCGCCGTGCTGGTCTTCGCCGCCATGCTCTTCTCCGTGGTGCCGGAGGGCCTCGCCGCCGCCTGGGCGAGCGAGCACGCCGGCCAGCTGGACGCCGGCGCCGCCCAGGCAATCATCATGGCGGCCAACCCCGTCGGCTTCATCCTCGGCGGCCTCGTCGTCAGCCGGGCGTTCGGGCCGGACCGCCGGCTGAGCCTGATGCGGCCGTTGGCGGTGCTCTCCCCGCTGGCCCTGGTGCCCGCCCTGCTCGACCCGCCGCCCCTGGTGGTGGCGCTGCTCGCCGCGGCCTGCGGGTTCGCCGTCGCCGGCATGCTGCCGGTGGCCAACGGGCTCTTCGTCCGGGCGCTGCCCGACGGCTTCCGGGCCCGCGCCTTCGGCGTGATGGCGACCGGCGTCCAGGTCATCCAGGGCATGGCCGTCCTGGTCACCGGGTTGCTGGCCGAGCGATACTCCATCCCGCTCGTGGTCGGGGTGTGGAGCGCCGTCGGGGTGCTGCTGATGACGCTCGCCGCCCTGCGCTGGCCGAGCCGGTCGACGATCGACGCGGCGATCGAGGCGGCCCAGCAGGCGGGCGGAGCGGCCCCCCGGCAGGCAGCCGGTCCCGCCGCCCCGGAAGGCACGCAGGGGCGGCCCGCGGAGGAGCGGCCCGGCGGGTCGGCGCCCCGCTGGGCGGTCGCCCCGGCGAGGCGGGACGGCGGCGGCACGCGGTGACCCGACCCACAGCCGGCACCCCCCGCTCGCCCGACGGGGCACCTGGCAGGATGGAACGGTGAATGCCGCAGGTGAGTCCGACCGTCCCGGTGCGTCGATGACCCTCTTCGAAGCGGTCGGCGGCGAGCCCACTTTCCGCAAGCTGGTGGACGAGTTCTACGCCGGGGTCGCCGACGACCCGCTGCTGCGCCCCATGTATCCGGAGGAGGACCTGGGCCCGGCCGCGGACCGGTTGACCCTGTTCCTCATGCAGTACTGGGGCGGCCCCAACACGTACTCGGCGCAACGGGGGCACCCGCGACTGCGGATGCGCCACGCGCCCTACCGGATCGGCGCCGCCGAGCGGGACGCGTGGCTGCTCCACATGCGCCGCGCCGTGGACCGGCTCGACCTGCCGCCGGAGATCGCCACCGCGCTGTGGGACTACCTGGAGCGGGCCGCCTACTTCATGGTCAACGCGATGGAGGACCCGGCGGGGCCGGCCTGACCGGGCCGCCCCTCGGGTGCCCGGCGGGTGCCGGGCGGCCCGTCGGCGTTCGCCCGGGCACCGGATCGCCCGGCGGGCGTCCGGCGCCTCAGAGCAGGGCGCCCTCGTCGTGCAGCCAGTCCACGAAGCTGGTGGCGACCGCCGCACCGCAGTCGAGCATCTCGACCAGCAGCGCGTCGTGCGCCCCGGCACCGAACGGCACCTGCAACTCCGCGTAGATCGGCAACTGGCCGCGCTCGGTCGGGTCGCCGATGTAGGCCTTGCAGAAGCGGCGGGTGTGGTTCCACTCGTTGACCACGCGGTAGGCGCGGTCGGCCCAGTCCGGCGGCACCGTCGCGTGTGGACGGGCCCGCATCACCAGGATCTCGTCCTCCGGACCCTCCAGTGTGACCAGCACGGCGTGCCGCTCCCACATGGCCAGCAGGTTGCCGTCGCCGTCGGCCAGATAGCGCACGTCGAGCATGTCGAGTGCGTCGCAGACGCGGCGCAGGGTGACCGGCTCGACCGTGGCGGGCATGTCCGCGATCACGGCTCGCTCCGTCGGCGGGCAGTCGTCTCCCGGCTGACGGGGGGTCGGTGGTCCGACCCGGACGGTGCTCTCCACTGTGACCCCGCTCCGCCTTTCCGGGTCGCCGCCGCCGTTGGCGGGACCGGGGCGCCATGACCACCACGGCATCGCTCGCGCACCTCACTCCCCAGCGGATCCACTCGCCTACGGTGCGTTGGATCCGAGGATGGACGGTACCCGGACAGCCGGGTTGAAGCACCCCCCCAACGGCAGCCCCAGGACAGAAGAATGACCGAGGGTCAGCCGAACGGATGAATTCAGAGGGGCCGCACGGCAAGTTCGGTGGCCTTCTGCGACCATGCCGCTCCGTACGGTCCCACCAGGCCGACCCATCGGCCAGCCGTCCGCACCTGGACGTCGCCCCCGCCGACCGTCCCGGCGGACCCCTCGGCGGGTCCCAGGAAGCCCATCCGGACCAACCCCTGGACCATCCGCTGGGTCACCTCGACCGGCTCGCCCGGCGGGTCCTCCGGGGTGACCACCACGGGCACGTGGTCGAGCAACGCGTCCCGCAGCGCCCGCTGCCCCACCGCACGCCCGCCGACGCCGTGGGTGCTGGCGTCCCGCAGGGCTCCCGCCGCCGCCGACGCGATCCGCCGCAGCTCCACGCCCGGCAGCGTCTCCACCCGGCGGCTCGCCGCGGGCGGCAGCGGCCACCGCCACCGCTCGTCCCGCCGCGTCGGCAGGGCCGCGCCGCCCGCCGCCAACTCGGCCAGCAACTCGCGGGCCAGGACCGTGGCGTCGCCGGGGCCGTCGCCGGCCACCGTGCGGACGACCAGCACGCCCCACGGCAGACGCCCCCAGAGGGCCGTACGGCCCGTCGCGCCGGCCGACCTGAGCCGGACCGGCGCGTCGCCGTCCAGCCGGACGAGACGGGCCAGGAAGGCCCCCGCGTCGGCCACGTCGGCGATCCCGTGCCCGCCGGCGACCGTCCCGTCGCCACCGGCCCCCGCCGGAGCGACGGGCCCGCCGGCCGCCGTCACGCCACCCCGCCCTGCGGCGCGTACGTGAGCAGGAACGTCCGCTCCTCCGGGGTGATCCGCCGGGGCCGCTGCCGGGTCAGGTCGAACGGCACCAGCACCGAACGGGCCCGGCTGGCCAGCACCTCGCCGTCGAACAGCTCGTAGGCGACGGTGAAGGACGCGCCCCGGATCTCCTCCACCCACAGCTCGATGCGCACGGTGGGGGCGGCCTCCGCGGTGGCCCGGCCGAGGGCGTACTCGACCGGGCGCACGTAGTCGATCTCGTGCCGACTGATCACGACGCCGTCGGCGAACGAGCCCACCCCCCACGCCCGGCCGCCGGCGAACATCAACGCCACCCGCGCCTCCTCGTAGAGGGTGAGGAAGCGCGAGTTGTTGATGTGGCCGTACGCGTCCAGGTCGGACCACCGCAGCGTGCAGTGGTAGACGAAGCGGTCGCTCATGATCGGCTGCGGTCCGCGCGCTCAGTCACGGGTCAGCTTGCGGTAGGTCACGCGGTGCGGGCGGGCCGCCTCCGCGCCGAGCCGGTCGACCTTGTTCTTCTCGTACGCCTCGAAGTTGCCCTCGAACCAGAACCACTTGGCCGGGTTCTCGTCGTCGCCCTCCCAGGCCAGGATGTGCGTGGCGACCCGGTCGAGGAACATCCGGTCGTGGGAGATGACCACGGCGCAGCCGGGGAACTCCAGCAGCGCGTTCTCCAGGCTGGAGAGGGTCTCCACGTCCAGGTCGTTGGTCGGCTCGTCGAGCAGGATCACGTTGCCGCCGATCTTCAGCGTCAGCGCGAGGTTGAGCCGGTTGCGCTCGCCGCCGGAGAGCACCTTGGTCGGCTTCTGCTGGTCCGGCCCCTTGAACCCGAACGCGGCGATGTACGCCCGCGACGGCATCTCGACCTTGCCGACCATCAGGTGGTCGAGCCCGTCGGAGACGACCTCCCAGACCGTCTTGTCCCCGGCCAGGCCCTGCCGGTTCTGGTCGACGTACGACAGCGAGACCGTCTCGCCGACCCGGACGTCGCCGCTCGTCGGCTGCTCCAGCCCGACGATGGTCTTGAACAGGGTGGTCTTGCCGACGCCGTTCGGGCCGATGATGCCGACGATGCCGTTGCGGGGCAGCGAGAAGGACAGGTTGTCGATGAGCACCCGGTCGCCGAAGCCCTTGGTCAGGCCGTGCGCCTCGATCACCGTGTTGCCCAGGCGCGGGCCCGGCGGGATCTGGATCTCCTCGAAGTCCAGCTTGCGGGTCTTCTCCGCCTCGGTGGCCATCTCCTCGTAGCGGTCGAGGCGGGCCTTGGACTTGGTCTGCCGCGCCTTGGCGTTGGAGCGGACCCACTCCAGCTCCTCGGTGAGGCGCTTCTTCATCTTGGCGTCGCGACGGCCCTCGACGGCCAGCCGGGCGGCCTTCTTCTCCAGGTAGGTGGAGTAGTTGCCCTCGTAGCCGACGGCCCGGCCGCGGTCCAGCTCCAGGATCCAGCCGGCCACGTTGTCCAGGAAGTACCGGTCGTGGGTGATCGCCATGACGGTGCCCGCGTACTTGGCCAGGTGCTGCTCCAGCCAGGAGACGCTCTCCGCGTCCAGGTGGTTGGTGGGCTCGTCGAGCAGCAGCAGGTCGGGGGCCTCCAGCAGCAGCTTGCACAGCGCCACCCGGCGCCGCTCGCCCCCGGAGAGCTGGGTGACGTCGGCGTCCGGCGGCGGGCAGCGCAGCGCGTCCATCGCCAGTTCGAGCTTGGAGTCGATGTCCCACGCGTCGGCGTGGTCCAGCTCCTCCTGGAGCTTGCCCATCTCCTCCATCAGCTCGTCGGAGTAGTCGGTGGCCATCTGCTCGGCGATCTTGTTGAACCGCTCCAGCTTGGCCTTGGTCTCGGCGACCGCCTCCTCGACGTTGCCGAGCACGGTCTTGGCGTCGTTGAGCGGGGGCTCCTGGGCGAGCAGGCCGACGGTGTAGCCGGGCATCAGCCGGGCCTCGCCGTTGCTCGGCCGGTCCAGGCCTGCCATGATCTTGAGGAGGCTGGACTTGCCGGCGCCGTTGGGGCCGACCACACCGATCTTGGCCCCCGGGAGGAAGCTCAGCGTCACGTTGTCGAGCACGACCTTGTCGCCGTGCGCCTTGCGCGCCTTTTCCAGGACGTAGATGTACTGGGCCACGGTGCGGGCTACCTCCGTAGGTTGCGACTGGGTTCGGCGGGCGCGGGCGCGGGCTCCGACCTCCGCCCGCCGCCGCCGGCCGGTGGCCCGGCCGCACGCACGCCATCGTCAATCCTGACAGGTACGCGGCGTCGCGCCCACATCACCCCGCCCCCGACGCCCCGGACGCGTCGCGCCACCCCTGCTTCCGAGCAGGGGTATCGACAAGATCACGCCAAGGGTTGGACCATCGTGGGAAGGGTAGGTGACTCCGGCACGGGGCCCCAGAAGCCGCAGCTACGCTCAGTACGCTCATTCGCGGTTGACCCGTCAGCACCCGGAGGTGGCCGAACGTGACCGTCCGCAGCTCCTTTGTCGTAGTGGCGAACCGGCTACCCGTCGACGAGGTGAGCACCCCCGAAGGACGGCAGTGGCGTCGCAGCCCCGGGGGGCTGGTGACCGCACTGCACCCCGTCCTCGCCGAGCACCAGGGCACCTGGGTCGGCTGGGCCGGTGGCACCGGCGCCGCCCCCGAGCCCTTCGACCTGGAGGGCATCCGGCTGCACCCGGTGCCGCTGAGCGCGGAGGAGCTGGAGCGCTACTACGAGGGCCAGTCCAACGCGACGATCTGGCCGCTCTACCACGACGCGGTGGAGACGCCCGCCTACAAGCGCCGCTGGCGTGAGGCGTACCGCCTGGTCAACGCCCGCTTCGCGGAGGCCGCGGCGGAGGTCGCGGCCGAGGGGGCGACGGTCTGGGTGCAGGACTACCAGCTCCAGCTCGTCCCGGCGATGCTCCGCGAGCTGCGGCCCGACCTGCGGATCGGCTTCTTCCTGCACATCCCGTTCCCGCCCATCGAGCTGTTCATGCAGATGCCGTTCCGCACCGAGATCCTGCGCGGCCTGCTCGGCGCCGACCTGGTCGGGTTCCAGCAGCGCCTCGCCGCGCAGAACTTCGTCCGGCTGGCCCGGCACCTGCTCGGGCTGCGCTACGAGGGGCAGATGATCCAGGTCGACGGGCGCCAGGTGAAGGCCGGCGCGTTCCCGATCTCCATCGACACGAAGGAGATGGAGCGGCTGGCCGCCGACCCGGCGATCCAGGCCCGGGCGAAGGAGATCCGCGAGGAACTGGGCAACCCGAAGACGATCATCTTGGGCGTCGACCGGCTCGACTACACCAAGGGCATCGAGTTGCGGCTCAAGGCCTTCCGCGAACTGCTGGCTGACGGAAAGTTGACAGTTCCCGACGCGGTCATGGTGCAGGTCGCCACGCCCAGCCGTGAGCGCGTGGAGCACTACCAGGCACTACGCGTGAAGGTGGAGCGCGAGGTCGGCCGGATTAATGGCGAATTCGGCAGGGTCGGCGTGCCGGCGGTGCATTATCTGCATCAGTCGTACAGTCGCACTGAACTCGCCGCGATGTACGCCGCCGCGGACGTGATGATGGTGACCCCGCTGCGAGACGGAATGAACCTGGTAGCCAAGGAGTACGTCGCATCGCGCGCCGACCAGGGCGGTGCACTCGTGCTCAGCGAGTTCGCCGGCGCCGCCACCGAGCTGCGTCAGGCGTTCCTGTGTAACCCGCACGACCCTGACGCGGTCAAGGACGCCCTGCTGAGGGCCGTGCACGTCGAGAAGCCGGAGGCACGCCGCAGAATGCGGACAATGCAACGCCATCTTCGCACCCACGACGTGGGGCACTGGGCGAAGTCCTTCCTCACCGAGCTCGGTGTGCCTCAATCGGAGGACGCGTGAACGCCGCCAGCGAGATCATCACCCCGGCGGCCGGCACGATGGACCCGGAACTGCGGGCGGCCATCGGCCGCATCGCCCGGGTGCCCCAGCTTCTGATCGCCTGCGACTACGACGGCACCCTGGCGCCGATCGTGGAGGACCCGAGCAAGGCCGTGCCGCTGCCGGAGTCGGTGGCGGCCGTCCGGGCGCTGGCCGCCCTGCCCCAGACCACCGTGGCGGTGGTCTCCGGGCGGGCCCTGCGCGACCTGGCCGCCCTCTCCCGGCTGCCCAGCGAGGTCCACCTCGTCGGCAGCCACGGCTCCGAGTTCGACATCGGCTTCGTCGAGCGACTCTCCCCCGAGCTGATCGCGGTCCGCACCCGGCTGCGCGACGCCCTGCGCGAGATCGCCTCGGCCCACCCGGGGATCCGCCTGGAGCGCAAGCCGGCGAGCGTCGCGGTGCACACCCGCGGGGTGGCCCCCGAGATCGCGGCTGCCGCCATCGAGGCGGTCCGCAGCGGCCCCGCCACCTGGGACGACGTCACGGTCACCCAGGGCAAGGAGGTCATCGAGCTGTCGGTGGTCGCCACGCACAAGGGCACGGCCGTCGACCAGCTGCGCACCCAGCTCTCCGCCAGCGCGGTGCTCTTCATCGGCGACGACGTCACCGACGAGAACGCCTTCGGCAACCTGCACGGGCCGGACGTCGGCATCAAGATCGGCCCCGGCGACACCCAGGCCGGCTACCGGGTCGCCGAGCCGATCGAGGCCGCCCGCGCCCTCGGCCTGCTGCTGGAGACCCGGCGGCACTGGCTCTTCGGCGAGCGCGCGGTGCCCATCGAGCGGCACTCGATGCTGGCCAACGGGCGGACCGTGGCCCTGCTCACCCCCGAGGCCAAGGTCACCTGGCTCTGCCACCCCAAGCCGGACTCGGCGGCGATCTTCGCCGACCTGGTCGGCGGCAGCCCCGCCGGACACTTCAGCGTGGCCCCGGAACGCGGGGGCATCCCGCTCGGGCAGCGCTACCGCTCGGGGACGATGACCGTCGAGACCCGCTGGTCGGGCCTGACCGTCACCGACTGGCTGGACAAGCCGGCCCGGGAGACCACGCCGGACGGCCCGGCCGTCATCACCGGCGACTCGACCATGGTCCGGGTGCTCACCGGCTCGGGCCGGGCCCGGCTGGAGTTCGCGCCCCGGCCCGAGTTCGGCCAGGTCGCGGTGCAGTTGCAGCCGATCGGCGACGGCCTGCTGGTGCTCGGTTCCAACGAGCCGGTCGCGCTCTACTCGCCCGGGGTCGAGTGGCAGGTCACCAACGACGGCGGCTACGAGACGGCCAAGGCGGTCGTCGACCTCTCCGCCGCCGGCGGGCAGGTCGTGCTGGAGCTGCGCTTCGGCACCCACAGCCTGGAACACCACCGGATGTCGGTCCACGAGCGGCAGGCCCTGGCCGAGCAGCCCTGGAAGGACTGGGTGGCCACCCTGCGGCTGCCGAGCACCGCCCGGGACCTGGTGGTCCGCAGCGCGCTGACCCTGCGCGGGCTCTGCCACGAGGCCACCGGCTCGATCCTGGCCGCCGCGACCACCTCGCTGCCGGAGGAGCTGGGCGGCGTCCGCAACTGGGACTACCGCTACTGCTGGCTGCGGGACGCGGCGATGACCGCGCGGTCCCTGGTCGACCTCGGCTCGATCGAGGAGGCCGAGGCGCTGCTGCGCTGGGTCGACGGGTGCATCGAGCGCACCGGCGGGCACCCGGAACGGCTGCACCCGCTCTACACGGTGGACGGCTACGAGCTGGGCGCCGAGGCGGTCATCGACACCCTGCCCGGTTACGCCGGCTCCCGGCCGGTCCGGGTCGGCAACCTCGCCAACCACCAGCTCCAGCTCGACGTCTTCGGCCCGATCGCGGACCTGATCGCGGCCGTGGCCGACGCCCGCGGCTCCGTCCGCGAGGACGAGTGGCGGGTGCTCGACAACATGGTCGAGGCGGTCCGCCGCCGCTGGCACGAGCCCGACCACGGCATCTGGGAGGCCCGCCTCCCCCCGCGGCACCACATCTTCTCGAAGGTGATGTGCTGGATGACCGTCGACCGGGCGCTGCACGTGATGCGCCAGCACGGCGGCGAGGACCGGCCGGAGTGGGTGGAGCTGCGCGACCGCATCGGCGCCAACGTGCTGGAGTACGGCTGGCACGAGACCGTCGAGGCCTACAGCGTGGCGTACGGGGACGAGGAGATGGACGCCTCGTCGCTGTGGATCGGGCTCTCCGGCCTGCTCCCCGGCGACGACCCGCGCTTCCTCTCCACCGTCCTGCGGATCGAGGCGGACCTGCGCAGCGGCCCGGTCGTCTACCGCTACCACTGGGACGACGGCCTGCCCGGGCGGGAGGGCGGCTTCCACATCTGCACGGCGTGGCTCATCGAGGCGTACCTGCGCACCGGGCGGCGTACCGACGCCGAGGAGCTGTTCTCGCAGATGGTGGACACCGCCGGCCCCACGGGTCTGCTGCCCGAGCAGTACGACCCGCTGGCCGAGCGCGGGCTGGGCAACCACCCGCAGGCCTACAGCCACCTCGGCCTGATCCGCTGCGCCCTGCTGCTGGACAACATGCTCAAGCAGTGACCTGACCGGCGACGACGACGGCGGCCGGAGACTCGAAATCTCCGGCCGCCGTCGGCTATCCCGTCAAGCTCTGCCCGTCGAACCCGAGCCGCCCCCCGGGCAACGCCCACCGGGGGTTTCCGGGGAGCCCGCTCGCGGAGGGATCAAGCCTGACCGCCCGGAGCGAGCGGGCTGCCCGGAAATCCCTCAAGCCCAGCCCCGTCGGCGAGGGCGTCGACCACGTCCCCCAGCACCACCACCGCGGGCGGGCGCAGCCCGGCGGCCGCCACGTCGGCGGCCACCGCGCCGAGCGTGGAGCGGAGCACCCGCTGCGCCCCGGTCGTCGCCTCCTGCACCACGGCGGCCGGTGTCTGCGCCGGCTTGCCGTGCGCGATCAGCGTCGCGGTGATCGCCGCGAGGTTCTTCAGCCCCATCAGCACGACAAGCGTGCCGCGCAGCCCGGCCAGCGCCTCCCACCGGACCAGGGAGGCCGGCGAGTCGGGTGCGACGTGCCCGGAGACCACGGTGAACTCGTGGGCCACCCCCCGGTGGGTGACCGGGACGCCCGCCGCGGCCGGCGCCGCGATCGAGCTGGTCACGCCGGGCACCACGGTCACCGGCACGCCGGCCGCCGCGCAGGCCAGCAGCTCCTCGCCGCCCCGGCCGAAGACGTACGGGTCGCCGCCCTTGAGCCGCACCACGAACTTCCCGGCCAGGGCGCGGTCCACGAGGATCCGGTTGATCTCCTCCTGGCCCCGGGACGGGCCGTACGGGATCTTGGAGGCGTCCACGAGCTCGACGTCGGGGCGCAGCTCGTCGAGGAGCAGCCCCGGGACGAGCCGGTCGGCGACCACCACGTCCGCCTCGGTGAGCAGCCGCCAGCCCTTGACGGTGATCAGCTCCGGGTCCCCCGGACCGGCCCCCACCAACGCGACCCGCCCGGCCGGTGGGTAAGGAAGGGACCCTTCCTCTACCGCAGGCGTCAACAAGGGGCCCTTCCTTACATCCAGGAGGGCGCGGACGGCGTCGCGGACGGCCATCGCCCGGCGCGGGTCGCCTCCGCCGAGCACCGCCACGGTCACCGGCCCGTGCCGGGTCACCGCCGGCGTCCAGGCGGTGGCGGCGGCGCGGTCGTCGGCGCGTACGCAGAAGATGCGCCGCTCGGCGGCGGCGGCGCTGACCGACGCGGCGGCGAGCGGGTCGTCGACCGCGACCTGGACCAGCCACGCGCCGTCCAGGTCGTCGGGGGCGAACCGGCGCGGCGCCCAGTGCAGCCGTCCGGCGTCGACGTGCGCGCGCAGCGCCGGGGTCAGCTCGGGCGCGACGAGGAAGACGTGCGCGCCGGCGTCGAGCAGGGCCGGCACCCGCCGGGTGGCCACCGCTCCCCCGCCCACCACGACCACCCGGCGGCCGGCGAGCCGCAGGCCGAGCGGGTACGGGTTGCCGCTCACGCCGCCGCCCCGCCCTGCTCGCCGTCGGCGGCGGCGGAACGCGACACGCCTGCGGGCCGGTCGGTCCGCTCGCTCCGGTCGCTCACTTCTCGGCCACCCCGGCCGAGTCGAACGTGGCCACCTCGTGCAGCACCCGGACCGCGCCGGTGACCACCGGCAGCGCGAGCAGCGCGCCGGTGCCCTCGCCCAGGCGCAGCCCGAGGTCGATCAGCGGCTCCAGGCCCAGCCGGCGCAGCGCGACCGTGGCCCCCGGCTCGGCGGAGCGGTGCCCGGCCACCATGGCGGCCACGGCGTGCGGCGCGAGGGCCGCCGCGGCGAGGGCCGCGGCGACCGCGATCACCCCGTCCAGCAGCACCGGCGTGCGGCGGGCGGCGGCGCCCAGGATCAGCCCGGCCAGCGCGGCGTGTTCCAGCCCGCCGACGGCGGCCAGCACGCCCAGCGGGTCGGCCGGGTCGGGGGCGTGCCGGCGCAGCGCGGCCCGCACCACGTCGACCTTGCGGGCGTACGTCGGGTCGTCGACCCCGGTGCCCCGGCCCGTCGTCTCCGCCGGGTCGATGCCGGTGAACGCGGCGATCAGGGCGGCGGCCGGCGTGGTGTTGCCGATGCCCATGTCCCCGGTGAGCAGGATGCCCGCGCCCGCGTCGATCAGCTCGTCGGCCACCCGGATGCCGGTCTCGACGGCCGCGCGGGCCTCGTCGCGGGTGAGCGCGGCGGTCACCGCCAGGTCCCGGGTGCCGGGGCGGACGTTCGCCGCGACCAGGCGGGGCGCGTCGCGGGGCGGCGGGCTGCCCGCCGGGGGCCGGGCGAGCGGAATGGCCGGCGCGCCGTCGGCGAGCGGGACACCCGCCGGGCCGTCGGCGAGCGGGACACCCGACGGGGCGTCGGCGAGCAGGGCACCCGCCGGGGTGCCGGTGGCCGGGATCGGGGTGGCCACGCCGACGTCGACCACGGTGACCGAGGCGCCGGCCTGCCGGGCGAACGCGTTGACGACCGCGCCGCCGGCCAGGAAGTTGCCGATCATCTGCGCGGTGACCTCCCGCGGCCACGGCGTCACCCCCTGGGCGTGTACGCCGTGGTCGCCGGCGAAGATCGCGACCGCGGCCGGCTCGGGCAGCGGCGGCGGGCAGTGCCCGGCCAGGCCGGCGAGGCGTACGGAGAGTTCCTCCAGGGCGCCGAGCGAGCCGGCGGGCTTGGTCAGCCGCCCCTGCAACTCCCGCGCGGCAGCCATCGCCGACTCGTCCGGCGGCCGGATCGCCGCGATCGTGGTCTCCAGCATCATGCCTCCAGGATCTCCGCCAGTACCTCGGTGAACGCGTCGGTGGTGGCCGTGTCGCGCACGGCGATCCGCAGCCAGTCCGGGCCGAGGCCGGGGAACGTGTCGCCCCGGCGTACCGCCCAGCCGCGTTGCCGCAGGGCGACCCGCACGTCGGCGGCCCCGGGGACGTGCACCAGCACGAACGCGCTGGCGGGGCGACCGGCGACGCGTACGCCGGGCAGGGCCGACAGGCGGGCGACCAGGTGGTCGCGGTCGGCGGCGAGCCCGGCGGCGATGGCGCGCTCGGCCTCGACCGCGACGGGCGTGGCGCAGGCCGACGCGGCGGCGAGGGCGGGGGTGGAGACGGCCCACAGCGGCTGGGCGGCGGCCAGCCGCTCCAGCAGGTCCGCCTCGCCGAGCAGGTAGCCGATGCGCAGGCCGGCCAGGCCCCAGGTCTTGGTGAGGCTGCGGACCACCAGCAGGCCGGGCAGGTCCCGCCGGGCGGCCAGCGACTCCGGTTCGCCGGCCACTCCGGGGGCGACGGTGGTGTCGGCGAACGCCTCGTCGACCACCAGCACCCGGCCGGGTCGGGCCAGGGCAGCCAGGTCGCCGGCGGGGTGCAGCACCGACGTCGGGTTGGTCGGGTTGCCGATCATCACGAGGTCGGCGTCGGCGGGCACCCGGGCCGGGTCGAGCCGGAAGTCGTCGTCCGCGTCGAGCAGCACCCGCTCGACCTGGTGCCCGGCGGCGCGCAACGCCGCCTCGGGCTCGGTGAACTGCGGGTGCACCACCACCGGTCGGCGTACGCCGGCCAGCGCCCGGGCGAGCAGCACGAAGCCCTCGGCCGCGCCGGCGGTCAGCAGCACCTCGGCCGGCGGGCGGCCGTGCCGGGCCGCGACGGCGGCCCGCGCCGGCCCCGGGTCGGGGTACGCGGCGAGGTCGCCGAGCGCGGCGGTGATCGGGTCGGCCAGCCAGTCCGGCATCGCGTCGCGCCGCACGTTGACGGCGAGGTCGACGAGCCCCGGCCCCACCTCGGCGTCGCCGTGGTGGGTGAGGTCGGGTTCGGAGAGGGTTCCGGTCGGCTGACCACGCATGTCCGCGATCCTGCCGGGAAGGTGCCGCGCGGGACAGCGGATCCCGGCGTGGGCCGCATCACCACACGGGCGTTTATGAATATTTCTCAGGTACGAATCGGAAATGTCATAACTTGAGCGGGTGAGCAATCGACCCCTTGCTGCCGCCGGTCGTCTCGTTCCCCTCCTCCGCGCCGGACTGATCGCCGGGATCGTGGTCGCCGCCGTGGCGTACCCCGTGGCCGCCGCCACCGGCCTCGGCGCCAAGGTCACGGCGCACGCCATGGAACACAAGACCCAGATCCTCACCACCGCGCTGCCGGCCGAGACGTCGTACGTCTACGCGCCGGACGGCAAGACGGTGCTGACGATGTTCTACGAGGAGTACCGGCAGTACACGAAGCTGGCCGACATCTCCCCCAACATGCAGCAGGCGATCGTCGCCGCCGAGGACAACCGCTTCTACCAGCACCGGGGCGTCGACCCGAAGGGCGTCGCCCGTGCCTTCGTGGCCAACGCCCGCTCCAGCGGCGTCTCCCAGGGCGCCTCCACGCTCACCATGCAGTACGTGCGGATGGCGCTGCGGGACAGCGCGAAGACGCCGAAGGAGGTGCAGGAGGCCACCCAGCAGACCAGCCTGCGCAAGGTCCGCGAGATGCGGATGGCGATGGACCTGGAGAAGGAACTGAGCAAGGACGAGGTCCTGGAGCGCTACCTCAACTCCGCGTACTTCGGGCACCGCGCGTACGGCATCTACGCGGCCAGCGAGATCTTCTTCTCCAAGGCCCCCAAGGACCTCAGCCCCGTCGAGGCGGCCACCCTCGCCGGCCTGGTCAAGTCCCCGTCCGAGTACGACCCGGCCAGCTCCGACCAGAAGGACGCCACCGGCCGGCGCAACTACGTGCTCGACCGGATGGCCCAGCTCGGCTACCTCTCGCCGGACGCCGTCACGCAGGCGAAGACCGAGCCGATCCGGCTGAAGCTGACGTACCCGCCGAACGACTGCGCCGCCGTGCCCGAGAAGTGGAACAGCTGGGGCTTCGCCTGCGACTACCTGAAGAACTGGTGGAGCGCGCAGCCCGCGTTCGGCGAGAACCGGCTGGAACGGATGGACAAGCTGCGCCGGGGCGGCTACCGGATCGTGCTCAGCCTCGACCCCAAGATCCAGGAGGCGGCGGAGCAGAACGTCGGCACCAAGGAGAACACCGGCAGCCCCTTCGCCAACGGCATCGTGGTCTCCGAGCCCGGCACCGGGCGGGTCAAGGCCATGGCGGTGAACCGGACGTACTCGCTGGACCTGAGCGAGAACGGGCTGAGCTCCAACCCCGAGGCCGGGCCGAACGTCAAGGCGAACTACCCGAACACCGTGGCGCCCCTGCTCGGCGGCGGCGACCTGCCGGGCTACCAGGCCGGCTCGACGTTCAAGATGTTCCCCATGCTGGCCGCGCTCGACGCGGGCATGCCGCTGTCCACCTCGTTCAACGCACCGCACCGGTACCGCTCCGAGGTCTACGACGGCTGGTCGCCGTCCAACGCCAGCGGTGCGATGAGCGGCAACCAGACCATGTGGTCCGGCTTCGGCAAGTCGGTGAACACGTACTTCGTGTGGCTGGAGGAGCAGGTCGGCGCGGACAAGGCGGTCCGCCTGGCCGAGCAGCTCGGGCTGCGCTGGCGCACCGACGTCGACCGGGAGCACGCGTCCCCGGCCAAGGCGAAGCAGTGGGGAGCGTTCACCCTCGGCGTCTCCGACGCCACGCCACTGGAGATGGCCAACGCGTACGCCGCGATCGCCGCGGACGGCCGCTACTGCGAGGCGATCCCGGTGCAGGCGATCTACGACCGGGACGGCACGCCGACCACCTGGAAGACCGCCTCCGGGATCGAACGCGAGGTCGCCAAGCCGCGCTGCCGGCAGGTGGTAAACGCCGACGCCGCCCGCGCCGCCACCGACGCCGCCCGCTGCCCGACGGGCGACACCCCGGCCCGCGGCAGCTGCGGCGGCTGGTCGACCGCGGACAGCGTGCGGGGCACCGTCGGCCGCCCGGTGGCGGGCAAGACGGGCACCACCGACAGCACCCGGTCTGCCTGGTTCGTCGGCTACACCCCGGAACTGGCGGCGGCGAGCTTCATCTCCGACCCGGACAACCCGTTCAACGCGGTCGGCGACGGCCAGTCGCAGATCCCGATCAAGGCGGTGGCGCAGACCCTCCGCGACGGCCTCAAGGGCCAGCCCACCCGCCAGTTCACCCCACCGTCGGACCGCATCGTCGGCTGAGCCCGGGGTGCGCGGCCCTCGCCCGTCGCGGCGCCGCCCCGGGGGCCGGGAGGGATCGGGGTGGTCAGCGCAGGTCGGCGGAGACGAGGGACCAGACCTCCAGGTCGACCCGACCGCCCCGGACGAAGCCGGCGTTGCGCAGCAGGCCCTCGTAGCTGAACCCGGCCTTCTCGGCGACCCGGCGGGAGGCCAGGTTGCCGGGAGCGACCCGCAGCTCGACGCGCTGGAAACCGTGTTCGAGGATCAGCGCGATGGCGAGCGCGTCGACCGCCTCGGCGGCCAGGCCGAAGCCCCGCGCGTGCGCCGCCATCGCGTAGGAGACCTCGGTGCACCGGGCGCCCCAGTCGGTGCGCCGCGTCCACAGGCAGCCCACCACCAGGTCGTCCTCCCGGCGTACCACCGCGTAGTGGTCGCCGTCGCCGCTGTCGCGCCGCTGCCGCGCCAGGTCGGTGCACCAGGCCAGCCCGTCGATCTGACCCGAGGTGTCCGCCAGCGGCAGCCACCGCCGGGTCTGCCGGTCGGCGAAGACCTCGTCGGCCGCCGCCGCGTCGGCCCCGGTCAGCGCGCGTACCTCGGTGCGGGGCGTGGAGACGGTCAGCGCCGGGAAGCGGCGGACCGCCACCTGACCGATCACGCGGGCACCCCGTCGGGCCGGGCGGTCGCGGGGTCGGCCGCCGCCGCCACCGCCGCGTCCACGAGGCGGGCCGCCAGCTGCGGGTACGCCGCCCAGTGCAGGGTGAGCTGCGAGGCGTGCACGCCCCGCCAGACGAAGCCCTCGGGCGCCCCGCCGTCCCAACTCCACGCCGGCCGTGCCCCGGCGCGCGGGGTGAGCACGCCGCGGTGCTCCTTGTGCCCCGCCACCACCGTGCCCGCCGGCCCCACGAGGCTGTCGGTCAGCGCGGTCGCCTGCCGGTAGCCCGCGACCAGGCCGTCGCGGCGCGTCCCCACCGCGTCGAGCACGCCGCACATGGGCAGCCCGTCCAGTTCCCGCGCCAGCCAGAGCAGGCCGGCCCCCTCGGCGACGACCGGCCGCCCGGTGCGGGCCAGCTCGGCGACCGCGATGCAGAGCCGGCGGTTGGCGGAGAGCAGCTCGGCGTACGACTCGGGCAGCCCGCCGCCGACGACCAGCGCGCCGGTGCCGGCGGGCAGCGCCTCGTCGTGCAGCGGGTCGACCGTCACCACCTCGGCGCCGGCCGCCCGGAGCAGCTCGACGGCCTCGGGATCGCTGTAGCTGCCGCCCGGCGTCCCGGCGACCGCGACGACCGGGCGCGGTCCGGCGTCCCCCCGCCCGGCCTGCGGCGTCCAGGGCGGTGCGGGCAGGGGCGGTGCGGAGCGGGCCAGGCCCAGCAGCCGGTCCAGCTCGACGGTGGCGGCGACCGCCTCGCCGAGCCGACGGACCGCGCGGGTGGCCTCGTCCGTGCGGGCGAGCGCGGGCACCGCCCCGTACCGGCGGGCGGGCAGCACGGACGGCAGGTCCTGGCGGCGCAGCGCGCCGTAGACGGGCACGCCGATGTCGTCCAGCGCCGCGCGCAGCAGCTCCTCGTGCCGCGAGGACGCCACCCGGTTGAGGATCACCCCGCCGAGCCAGAGCTGCTCGTCGTACGAGCGGAAGCCGTGCACCAGGGCGGCCACCGACTGCCCCGTCGCCGCGACGTCGACCACCAGCACGACCGGGCTGCGCAGCGCGGTGGCCACGGCGGCCGTCGACTCGCTCTCCGGGCGGCCGGCGAGACTGTCGTACAGGCCCATGCTGCCCTGCACCACGGCGAGCCCGGCGCCGGCCGCGCCGTGGCCGACGAGGGGGGCGATCCGGTCGGCGCCGACCAGCCGGGGATCGAGGATCCGACCGGGGCGGCCGGCGGCCAGCCCCAGGTACGCGGCGTCCACGCGGTCGGGGCCGACCTTGAACCCGGCGACGTCGACGCCCCGGTCGGCGTACGCGGCGAGCAGCCCGATCGCCAGCGCGCTCTTGCCGTGGCCGGAGGACGGCGCGCTGAGCACCAGGCGCGGCACGACGGTCATCATCGACTCCCTTGCGGGGCGGCGGGGGGACCTGCGGCGGGCCGACCGCGCGGTCCGCCCGCGTGACGATAGCCGAAGCGGCCGTCGCGCGGTCGCCGCCGAACGGGCCCGCCGGCGGTGCCGGGCGTCGCCGGGCGGAGTCGCCGGCACCCCGCCCGGGCCCGCGATGGGGGCTGTCGAAGCGAGTGTCTCCGGTCACAGGGGTAGCCTCGTGGGCGTGTACCGGTTCCTGCTGACGCCGCGCTGGCTGGGCATTCTCGCACTGACCCTGGTCGCCTCGGCGGTGATGGTGCTGCTCGGCAACTGGCAGCTGGACCGCTACCACGGCCGTACGGAGGCCAACGAGCGGATCGACGCCGGCCGGCGGATGGCCCCGGTGCCGCTGCGGGACGTGCTGCCCGCCCCGACGGGCGGCAGCGGCACGGCCGGGCCGGCGCCCGTCGCGGAGAAGGCCTGGACCAAGGTCACCGTGACCGGCCGCTACGACCCGGCGAACGTGGTCCTGGTCCGGGGCCGCTCGGTGGACCGCACGGTCGGCTTCGAGGTGGTCACCCCGCTCGTGCTGGCCGACGGCACGGCCGTGCTGGTGGACCGGGGCTGGATCCCGCCGGCCCGGGGCGGCGACGCGACGGTCCAGCCGGAGGTGCCGGCCCTCCCGCCCGGCGAGGTCACCGTGACGGGGCGGGTGCACCTGAGCGAGAGCGGCTCGGTCGCCGTGACCCGGCGTGACGGCAAGCTGGAGACCCGGCGGATCGGCGTGCCCCGGCTGGCCCGGGAGCTGCCCTACCCCGTGCACGGCGCGTACCTGCTGCTCGACGAGCAGACCCCGGCGGCCGACCCCGCGTTCAGGGACGTGCCGGTCGGATACAACAACAACTGGCAGAACTTCGGCTACGTCGTGCAGTGGTGGATCTTCGCCGCGATGACCCTGTTCGGCTACGGGTGGGTGGCCCGCCGGGAGGCCCGTCGGCTGGCGGGCGTGGGACCGCGGCAGCCCGTCGACCGGGCCGCCGAGCCCGCGCCGCAGGGCGCCGCCTGACCCGCCCCGCCAGCCCCGCTCAGCCGGTGACGCGGCCGGCGTGGATGGCGCGTACGGCGTCGATGGTGTCGGCCTCCGCAGCCGTCTTGTCGTCGCGGTAGCGCACCACGCGGGCGAAGCGCAGCGCCATCCCGCCCGGGTAGCGGGAGCTGGTCTGCACTCCGTCGAAGGCGATCTCGACCACCTGCTCGGGGCGGACCCGCACCTCCCAGTCGCCGTGCTCGACGGCGAGGGCGAGGAAGCGCTCGGTCTGCCAGCGCAGCAGCTCGTCGGTGAGGCCCTTGAACGTCTTGCCGAGCATGACGAAGTCGCCGGTGCGCGGGTCGCGGGCGCCGAGGTGCAGGTTGGACAGCCAGCCCTCCCGCCGGCCGCTGCCCCACTCGACCGCGATCACCACCAGGTCCAGGGTGTGCCGGGGCTTCACCTTCACCCAGGCGGAACCCCGCCGGCCGGCGTCGTAGGGGGCGTCGGGCGCCTTCACCACCACCCCCTCCTGGCCGGCGTCGATGGCGGCGGCGAACGCCTCGCCGGCCCGCTCCGGGCCGTCGACCTCCATCCGGCCGACCACGAGTGAGGCGTCGACCGCGGCGTCGAGCGCGGCCCAGCGCTCCCGACCGGGCAGGTCGATCAGGTCGTCGCCGTCGAGGTGCAGCAGGTCGAAGAAGTACGGCGTCAGCACGGTCGCGCCCGTCGCCCCGGCGGCGGCCACGGCCGGGGCGACCGGGGCCGCTCCGGTGCTGCCCGGCGTGGTGCGCCGCGCCGCCCGGCTCGACGTCTGCTGGAAGGGCAGCGGGCGGCCCGTCTCGTCGAGCCCGATCGCCTCCCCGTCGAGCACCAGCTCGCGGGCCGGCAGCGCCCGCACGGCGGCGACCACCTCCGGCATCCGGGCGGTGATGTCGTCCAGGCTGCGGGTGAACACGGCGATGTCGTCGCCGGAGCGGTGCACCTGGATCCGGATGCCGTCGAGCTTGACGTCGACCACGGCGGGGGTGCCCGTGGCCGCGAGCGCCTCGTCCACCGAGGGCGCGCTCTGGGCCAGCATCGGCGCGAGCGGGCGGCCGACCTGGAGGCCGAAGGCGCCCAGCGCCGCCGCGCCCCCGTCGAGCGCGGCGACCGCGACCGCGCGCAGGTCGCCGGCGAGCAGCAGCGCCCGGCGTACGGCGGCGAGCGGCACGTCGGCCGCCCGGGCCACCGCGTCGGCGAGCAGCCCCGCCTGCGCGCCCTGGCGCAGCTCACCGCTGAACAGGCCGGTCAGCAGCCGCTGCTCCTCGGCGGTGGCGGCGGCGTAGAGCGCGCCCAGCAGCGCCCGGCGGCGGGCCTGGGAACCCGGCCCGCGCACGGACGCGATCTCGTCGATGGCCGCGTCGACGGCGGCCACGGTCAGGGTCGGCTCGGCGGCCGGCGGCGGCAGGTCACGCAGGCTCGCCCAGCCGACCCCGGTCTGCCGCTGGCGCAACTCGCCGGCCAGCCAGCCGGCGCCCGCCGGGACCTCGGGCGGGTCGAGCGCCCGCAACGCGGCGGCGAGCAGCTCCACCTTGGTCCGCCGGGCCCGGGTGGCGCCGACGGCGGCGGAGGTGGCTGCCAGGTCGAGGAACCGCACGGACTCCATCCTGCCAGCCACCCCCGACACGACCCGGGCATTGCCGTGCCCGGGCGCCGGAAAACCTCCGCCCACCGGGTGGCGGTCAGGCCGAGACGGGTTCCTCGATGCGCAGCCCGCGGGCGCGGATCTCCTCGGCGACCCGGGAGAGCACCGTGTCGAGAGCGACCAGTGCGGCGGACAGGTCGCCGAGCTGTTCCTTGAGCGTGTCCTCGGACCACGCGGAGACGTCGACGTCCCCCAGGGCGCTGACGGCGGCCTCGAGCCGGCCCATCACCTCATTCGTACGCATGTTCGAGAGGCTATAACAACCCGACCGGCGACACACCGCAAACTCCGACATCGACCCCGAAGTTACGGTTCCGACACCTAACGCCCGTCGACGCCCGCCTCGGCAACCTTCTTCAGCAGCAGCGCCTCGGCCAGGCAGACCCGGGCGAACTCCCCGAGGTGCAGGCTCTCGTTCGGGCCGTGCGCCCGGGCCTGCGGGTCCTCCACGCCGGTCACCAGGATCGCCGCGCGCGGGAACATCTCCTGGAAGGTGGCGATGAACGGGATCGAACCGCCGATGCCGAGGTCCACCGGGTCGGTGCCGTCCCAGGCGGTCCGGAACGCCGAGCGGGCCGCGTCGAACATCGGCCCGGACGCGTCGATGACGCACGGCGCGCCGTCGTGCTCGAAGGTGACGGTCACCCGCGCGCCCCACGGGGCGTGCTTCTCCAGGTGGGCGCGCAGGGCCGCGTACGCCCGCTTCGGGTCGTCGCCCGGCGCCAGCCGTACGCTGAGCTTGGCCTTGGCCGCCGGCACCAGGGCGTTCGGGGCCTCGGCGGTGGACGGGGCGTCGATGCCGAGCACCGCGAGGGCCGGCTTGGTCCAGAGCCGGTCGGTGATCCGTCCGGCGCCGATGAGGCTGACGCCCTCGGCCAGCCCCGCCTCGGCGCGGAACCGGTCCTCCGGGTAGTCGACGCTCGCGCCCTCCCGGGCGACCAGCCCGGCGACGGCCACGTCTCCGGCCTCGGTGTGCAGGGTGGCCAGCAACCGCGCCAGGGCGGTCAGCGCGTCCGGCACGGGACCGCCGTAGACGCCGCTGTGCACGGCGTGGTCGAGGGTGCGCACCTCCACGAAGCAGTTGACGATGCCGCGCAGGGACGTGGTCAGCGCCGGTACGCCGATGTCCCAGTTGGTGGAGTCGGCGATCACGATGACGTCCGAGGCGATCTCGTCGCGGTGTTCGGCGAGCAGCCGCTCCAACGAGTCGGAGCCGTACTCCTCCTCGCCCTCGACGAAGAGCACCACGCCGACCGGCAGCGCGTCACCGTACGCGCGCAGCGCCGCCACGTGCGCCATGATGCCGGCCTTGTCGTCGGCGGCGCCCCGGCCGTAGAGCCGACCGTTGCGCTCCACCGGCTCGAACGGGTCCGACTCCCACAGCGTCAGGTCACCGACCGGCTGCACGTCGTGGTGGGCGTAGAGCAGCACCGTCGGCGCCCCGGGCGGGGCCGCCTTCCGCCCGATCACGGCCGGCTGGCCACCGGAGCGCACGATCTTGACGTCGAGGCCGCAGCCGCGCACCAGCTCGGCCACCGCCTCGGCGGAACGCTCCACGTGCGAGTGGTCGAAGCCCTCGAACGCGATGCCGGGAATGCGGACGAGGCGTTCCAGGTCGGCGCGGACGCCGGGCAGCTCCCGCTCGACGGCGGCCCGGACCTCGGACTCGGACATGATCGGTGTGGTCATGACCGGCATCGTATGCCGGCCTTACCGACCGCTCCGTCCCACCCGAGGTCGGAGTGACGGTTCGGTCCCGGCCGGCCCGACCGCTCAGCGGCGACGCACGTAGTAGCGGTCGGCGTCGTGCGGCAGGCCCGGGGCGCCGTCGACCACCAGGTCCGCGCGGGCCTCGGTGTCGTCGGCGGCAAAGTGCGACCGCTCCCCGAGGTGCCAGCGACGCAGCTCCGGCAGGATCTCCGGGCCGTCGCGCTCGATCGCCCGGGCCAGCCGCAGCGGCGCCGGGGCGGTGACGAAGACGGCCAGGGTCAGGTCCGCGGTGGCGGCGGCCCGCGCCGCGCTCACCCCCTCGACGAGGAGCACCGGCGCGACCGGGACCGGCACCGGGCGCGGCAGGAAGGCCCGCCGGACCCAGCTGAACCGGCGGTACGCCCCGGGCCGGCCGGCGCGCAGCGGCCCGAGCACCCACTCCTCCAGCCGGGGCCAGAAGGTGAGCTGGTCGTCCCAGCCGTCGAGCAGGTCGTCGGTGTGCACCACCGGTGGCAGGCCGCCGCCGGGCAGGGCGGCGAGGGCGTCCGCGAGCCGCGCCGCGAACGCGCTCTTGCCCGCGCCGCTCGGCCCGTCCACCGCCACCAGCCGGGTCCGCCCCAACCGCGCCGGCCCGGCGAGCACCCGCCGGGCCAGCCGGTCGTACGCCTCGACCACCGCCACCGCCACGTGCCCGACGGTAACCAGGCCGGTCCCCCCGCCACGGAGCGGGCCTGCGGTGGCGCGACACCCCGGCGTCGGCGGGCGACGGTAACCAGGCCGGGCCCCCTTGCCACGGAGCGGGCCTGCGGTGGCGGGAGCCCCGGCGTCGGCGGGCCGCGCGGGACGCTCCGATCGGGGGTCGCCCGAACGAGCGTTCGTCGGGTGCGGCGGGGCGTTCGGCGGGCGGACTCCGCGACGGGGCGGGATGATCTGCTGGTGTCCCACAGCGTGATGAGTCCGGGCGTCGACGCCCTCTTGGAACAGGCCCGGGCCGGGGTACGCCGGCTGACCCCGCACCAGACCGTCGAGGCGGTCCGGACCGGGGCGTTGCTGATCGACACCCGCACCGACACGCAGCGGCAGGAGCAGGGCGACCTGCCCGGCGCCATCGTGATCGACCGGACGGTGCTGGAGTGGCGACTCGACCCGGCCAGCGCGTGGCGGATCCCGGAGGCCACGACGTACGACCAGCGGATCGTGGTGGTGTGCCGCCAGGGCTACAGCTCCAGCCTCGCGGTCGCGAGCCTGCGGGCGCTCGGGCTGCACCTCGCGACCGACATGATCGGCGGCGTGCAGGCCTGGCGCGAGGCGGGGCTGCCCATGTCCGACCGCCCCGCCGACATCCGCCCCTGACCGAGGGCCCCCGCGCACCCCGCAGCCCCGCAGCCCCGCAGCCCCGCAGCCCCGCAGCCCCGCAGCCCCGCAGCCCCGCAGCCCCGCAGCCCCGCAGCCGAGGCGATGATCAAGAAGTTTGCGCCCTGATTCAAGCCTCCGCAGGACGCAAACTTCTTGATCACCCCCGCGAGACGTGGCACGGGGGGCGGGGTGCGAGGGCGTGCAGGGTGCGGGTGGGGGTTGGCAGGGTGGGGGTTGGCAGGGCGGGGATTCCTGGGTTCGGTCAGGGGGTTTCCGGGGCTCCGGGTGGGATGAAGGGGAGGCCGGCGGGCGGGCCGGACTCGACGAGGCGCCAGAGGGCGTCGGTGTCGAGGTGCTCCTCGACCATGTCGCCGAGCAGGTCCAGGGAACCCTCGCGGGCGGCGGCGAAGGCGGTGTCGGGGGCCACCGTGAAACCGGTCCGCCCCGCGAGCCGGGCCACCTTGGTCAGGAACCGGCGGCGGAACCCGTCGGACTCGAAGGCGCCGTGCCAGTGGGTGCCGTGCACGGCACCGGCCACGGCCCCCTCGCCGCTGCCGTCCGCGCAGGTCAGCAGGGGGGTCAGTGCCGGGTCGGCGTGTGAGACGTACCCGTGGTGGATCTCGTAGCCGTGGACCGGGACGTCGCCGCGGGCGGTGCCGGTCGACTGCCGGACGGTCTTGCGCGGGTCGAAGGTGACCTCGATCGGCAGCAGGCCCAGCCCCGGCACGCTGCCCTGCCGGCTCTCCACCGGGTCGTGGATCGCCCGGGCCAGCATCTGGAAGCCGCCGCAGATGCCGAGCAGCGGCTTGCCGGCCGCCGCGTGCGCCAGGACGGCGTCGGCCAGGCCGGTCCGCCGCAGCCAGGCCAGGTCGGCCACCGTCGACTTCGAGCCGGGCAGCACGACCAGGTCGGCGGCGGCCAGTTCGGCCGGCTCGACGGTCAGCCGGACCCGCACGCCCGGCTCGGTGGCGAGCGCCTCGACGTCGGTGGCGTTGCTGATCCGGGGCAGCCGGACCACGGCCACGTCCAGCCAGTCGGTGCCGCGCGGGGCCGCCGGCCGGCCGAGCACCCGGCCGTACGCGAGCGAGTCCTCCGCGTCGAGCCAGAGGTCGAGCGCCCACGGCAGCACCCCGTACGTGGGCCGGCCGGTGACCTGGTGCAGCATGTCCAGCCCCGGCCGGAGGAGGCCGAGGTCGCCCCGGAACTTGTTGATCACGAAGCCGGCGATCAGCGCCTGGTCGGCCGGGTCGAGCAGGGCGAGGGTGCCGAACATCGAGGCGAAGACCCCGCCCCGGTCGATGTCGCCGACCACGATCGTGGGCAGGCCGGCGTGCCGGGCCAGGCCCATGTTCACGTAGTCGCCGGCCCGCAGGTTGATCTCCGCGGGGCTGCCGGCGCCCTCGCAGATCACCACGTCGTACGCGGACCGCAGCTCGGCGAGCGCCGCGTACGCGGTCTCGGCGAGCCGGGGACGCAGCTCGCGGAAGTTGCCCGCCGTGACCGTGTCGACGGCCTCGCCGAGCAGCACCACCTGGCTGGCCAGGTCGCTGCCGGGCTTGAGCAGCACCGGGTTGAACCGCAGGTCGGGGGCGAGACCGCAGGCGGCGGCCTGCATCGCCTGCGCCCGCCCGATCTCGCCGCCCCGGCCGTCGGGGCCGACGACGACGGCGGAGTTGTTGGACATGTTCTGCGCCTTGAACGGCGCCACCTTCACGCCCCGGCGGTGCAGCCAGCGGCAGATGCCGGCGGTGAGCACGCTCTTGCCGGCGTCGGAGGTGGTGCCGGCGACCAGCAGGCCACCGCTCATCGGCGCCCCTCCCGCCCGGCGGCGACGCTCCGCTGCGCGACCCGGCGGCCGACGGCGCCCACCAGCCGGCCGAGGGTCAGCGGGTAGGTGGCGGCCAGCCCGAGCGCGGCCAGCCCGACCGCACCCGAGATCCGGGCGGCCCGCTTGAGGTGCCGCGCCTCCGGTCGGGGGCCGTCGCCGAGGAACGGGCGCACCTCGGAGCGCCCGAAGTAGACGTTGCGCCCGCCCAGCCGTACGCCGAGGGCGCCGGCCATCGCCGCCTCGCACTGCCCGGCGTTCGGGCTGGGGTGGTCGTTGCGGTCCCGGCGCCACACGCGCCACGCCCGCTCCCGGTCGCCGTGCGCGGTGGGCGCTACCGCGACGGTGAGCAGGCCGGTCAGCCGGGCGGGCACCAGGTTGAGCAGGTCGTCGAGGCGGGCGGCGGGGGTGCCGAAGCGGGCGTACCGCGGCGAGCGGTGGCCCACCATCGCGTCGAGGGTGTTCGCCGCGCGGTACCCGAGCAGGCCGGGCAGTCCCGCGACGGCGCCCCACAGCAGCGGGGCGACGACCGCGTCCGAGGTGTTCTCGGCGAGCGACTCCACGGTGGCGCGGGCCAGCTCGGGCTCGTCGAGCGCGGACGGGTCCCGGCCGCAGAGGTGGCCGAGCCGCTGCCGGGCCGCCGGGAGGTCACCGGCGCGCAGCGCACGCCCCATGACGGTGGCCTCGTGCCGCAGCGTGCGCCCGCCCAGCACCGTCCAGGTACCGGCGGCGACCAGGACGGCCCGGGCCACCGGCCGGCGCCGGGTGGCGACCGTGGCGGCCACGCCGAGCAGCACCGGCGCGCCGACCGCCAGCGCGGTGAACGCCGTTCCGGCAAGCCGGTCCGGGCGGTACGTCCGCCGCTCCAGTGCCCCGGCGGCGCGACCGAAGCCGGCCACGGGGTGGTACCGGCGGGGGTCTCCGAGGAGCGCGTCGAGGGCGTACCCCGCGATCAGTCCCGCCGCGGTCGCCACCGGCGTCGCCTGTCGCACCCGTCACCACCTCCGGCCGGCCAGCCTAGCCGAGCGCCCGGCCGCCCTCCGGCACGTCCGCGCCCCGTGCCGCCGGCGGGGTGACCCGCGCGTCACCCGGCGGCACTCGGGGTGACGCCGTGCTGCCGACGCCACCCCGCCCCCGTTCGTGCCGCCCGCGACCGGTGCTCACGCGGGCTGCGGCACCCGCCCCCGGCCCCGGCGGCCACGGCCGGCCGGCGAGACGCCCGGCTCGGCTTCCTCGGACGACGGGCCCGACTCCCCCACGGCCACGTCGCCCCGGCCGCCCCGGGCACCCGGAGCGTCCTCCGGCGGGTCGGTCACCGGCGCCGGGCCGTCGGCCTCCGGCTCCGGTCCGTCGGGCTCCCCGCCGTGGGGGTCGTCCGCCGGGTCGTCGAAGGGGTCGAGCGAGCCGTCGACGGCGGCGTCGGCCGGCAGAGCGCGGCCGGCGGGGTACGCGCCGAAGTCGGGCTCGAAGTCGTCGTCGAGCGGACGGCGGTCCGGCAGGACCGGGGCCTCCTCGTCGGGCACCGGCTCGGTCGCCTCGCCGTGCACCCGGTGCTCGGCCTCGGTGTCCTCGACGGTGCTGGTCGTCATCGTCGGCCGGTTGCGCTGGAACCGACCTCGGCCCCGCGACAGGTCGTGGCCGACGGCGACCGCCTCCAGCTCGTAGAGCGAGCGGTGGTTGCCGGCGTCGTCGGTCCAGTCGCGGGTGTAGAGCCGGCCGCAGACCACCACCGGGTCGCCGACCATCACCGAGGCGGCCACCCCCTCGGCGAGCTTGCGCCAGCAGTTGACCCGGACGCGCAGGCTGTTGCCGTCGACCCAACGCCCGCTGTCGCGGTCGAGCCGGCGGGCGGTCGAGGCGACCTTGAAGTTGGCCACCAGGGTGTTGCTCTGGGTGGTGCGCCGCCACTCCGGCGCGGTCAGCACGTTGCCCACGATCGTGACGTAGGTGTCGAACATCGTCCCTCCAGGGGGAGATCGGGCTTGCCATCGCGAGTCGACTCGGTGCCGAGCCTGGGCCCTCGGCGCGGGCGCCGCCAGCACCGCGCCCCGGCCTGTGGACAACCGGACCGCCTGTGGACAAAGACCTGATCAAGGTCCCGGTGTGCTAGGGCCGGGCGACCCTGGGGAGCCCGCCCGACCGGCTCGACGATCGGGAGGCGGAGCCACGCTTCCGGCACCGCCACGGGCGGGGCGACATGTCACGTTCCGGACGGAGCCCGGCGGGGTATGGATTCGATCAACCGCACCGCCGACAGCACGACGAACGAGAGGTCAGCGATCATGAAGATGACCAGCACCGCAGCCGCCATCGTCTCCGGCGAGGTGCGGCGATGAGCGCCGTCGCCAACCCGGCCACCGTGGCGGAGTGCCTGCGGGTCGGCGCGGGGTTCTCCCAGGGCGACCGGAACTGGATCGCGGAGCAGTTCGCCACGCTCGACTCCCGGCTGGCCGGGTTCCACGCCGACGCCACCGAGCTGGAGGTGTCGGTCAAGGACCGGGAGGCCAGGGGCCAGAAGGTCACCCTGGAGTGCTGGATCGCCGGTCGCCAGAAGATCGTCACCACCTCCGCCGAGGAGGACCTGCACGCCGCGCTCAACGACGTCCGGGACGACCTGCGGCGGCGGCTCAACGACTCGAAGACGAAGCAGGAGCCGCGGCACAACAAGCACCTGCGCGACGTGCCCCCGCCGGTCGCCGAGGTCGAGCCCGACACCGACCCGGCCCGCGCCGAGGCCGAGACCGTCTGACGCGTACGCCGAGGCCCCGTCCGCCGGGTGCGGGCGGGCGGGGCCGGGCGACACCCGGGGCTACCGCCCGGTAGCTTCCCGGCGTACCGTCGCGGTCGTGGAACCGGACGTGCTGGGCCCGCCGTACGAGCGGCAGACGATCGACCTGGGCACCGACGACGAGGGGCCGGTGGTCGCCACCCTGGTCCGTCGCCGGGCCGACCGCCCGACGGGGCGGGCCGTGCTCTACGTGCACGGCTTCACCGACTACTTCTTCCAGGGCCACCTCGGCGACTTCTTCGCGGAGCGGGGCTGGGACTTCTACGCCCTCGACCTGCGCAAGTACGGACGCAGTCTGCGGCCCCACCAGACGCCGAACTTCTGCCGCGACCTCAGCGACTACTTCCCCGAGCTGGACGCCGCCGCGCGTATCATCCGCGAGGACGACGGGCACGACACGCTGCTCGCGATGGGCCACTCCACCGGCGGGCTGGTCCTGCCGCTCTGGGCGCACGCCCGCCGCGACGCCGGGATCATCGACGGCCTCTTCCTGAACAGCCCCTTCTTCGACATCAACGCCCCCTGGCTGGTGCGCCGCCCCCTCGCCGCCGCCGTGAGCCGGCTGGGCCGCCGGGCGCCCCGCCGGGTGCTGCCGTTCGGGCTGGGCACGGTCTACAGCGAGAGCATCCACGCCGAGCACCACGGCGAGTGGAACTACGACCTGACCTGGAAGCCGCTCGCCGGGTTCCCCGTCCGGGCCGGCTGGCTGAACGCCATCCGCAGCGCCCAGCGGCAGCTGCGCGCCGGCCTGGACATCCAGGTGCCGGTGCTGCTCGCCTGCTCGACCCGCTCGTTCAGGGGAAAGAAGTGGCACGAGTCGGCGGCCCTCGCCGACGCCGTCCTGGACGTCGAGCACATGGTCCGCTGGGCGCCCCGCCTCGGCCGGCACGTCACCGTGGCGCGCTTCGACGGCGGGATGCACGACCTCACGCTCTCCGGCACCGCCGTACGGGAGAAGGTCTTCCAGGAGGTCGGACGCTGGGCCGACGCGTTCTTCGACGCCGGGCCGACGGTCCGCACCGGGGAGCGCCCACCGGCGAGCCGGCTGCCGGCGGACGACGCCGACCCGGCTGGTGCCCCCACGCAGGGCGGCTGAGCACAGGTCGCCCACCCGCTGCCGGCCACGCCGCGCGTCGCCGGCCTCACGCCGCGTCGACGGCCGCCCGGATGCGGTCGAAGGTGGCCAGCGGGTGGCCGCCGTCGCGGGCCGGCAGCACCAGGCCCAGGCACCGCAGCCCCACCTCGCCGTCGCCGCCGGCGGCCTGCACACCGAACACCGGCGCCCCCACGTAGCCGGTCGGCAGCTCCGCCATGAGCCGGACGTCGCCGCCCACGCGCGCCACCCGCTCGATCGCCACCTCCAGCGGCCGGGCGCCGCCCGCGCCGACGCCGTGGGCGAGCACCACGGCGGAACCCGGCTCCACGCCGATCCGGGCGATCGCGTCCCGATCGGCCGCGATCGGATCCGGCACCTGCTGGGTACGCCACCGCCAGCCCTCCCCGGCGGCGTGCGCGTGCAGGCCGCCGGTGGGCAGGACGGCGACGCCGACATCCTCGTGGTGCCGCCACCCGTCGGCGAGGTCGGGCAGGGCCACGGCGTCGGCGGCCACCCCGGCCGGCTCGGTCACGCTCGCCCGCAGCCCGATCTCCCCAGCCCCGGACCGGGTGAGCGCGTCGGCGGTCAACAGGTACTCGCGCCCCTGCCCGGTGAAGAGGAACGCGGTCCCCTCGCCCCGGTCGCCGTCGCCCGCCCCGGCGTCGGTCCGGCGGATGGGCAGAATCGCGCGGCCGAGGAGTTGGCACAACTCGTACGCGACGTCGTTCTCGGTCTCCGGGTCAAGCAGCACCAGCCGAGGGTACGACCCGACGGTCCCGGGCGCGCGGACGCCGGAACAGGGGTGACCGGCACCGGAGTCGCATGCGACCCTCTTGTGCGACGTGAGACGCGACCACCCGTTCCACCGGTCACCCGGTGGGCGGCGGTACCCTTCTCGCGCGACACGCACGCGCGCGCCCGTAGCTCAGCGGATAGAGCAGGGGACTTCTAATCCCAAGGCCGCAGGTTCGAATCCTGCCGGGCGCACAGACACTTCCCTCGACCGGACGGCTCGTCGACATGGTCACGAACCCCGCGGTCTCGATGCGGTCACCCGCTCGGGCCGGTCTCTTCGGATCCTAGGCTCGCGGGCTCCTCCGGCGGCGGCAACCGGCGGCTTTGGCACGCGGCATCCGTCCGGTCACCTGTCGAGCAACGGCGGAGTGGCCCCGGCGCTTGATCCACGGGTCCCATATAGGTGTTCGCCTATTGGAAGGGGCACGACAGTGCACAGACGAACGCTCTTGGCCGCAGCCGTCGCGGCGCCCATCGGGGCCGCCATCGCCGCGGCTCCGGCCTCGGCCCACCACGGGCACGGCCGGTATCCCTCAGTGATCAACCTGCCGAACGGGTTCTGCCCGGAGGGGATCGCCCGGGGAACCGGCACGAAGATCTACGTCAGCTCCATGGCCGACGGATGCATCTGGTGTGCCGACCTGCGCACCGGCAGGGGGAAGCTCCTCGTGCCGCCCGTGTCCGGCACCCAGGCAACGGGTCTGGACGTCGAACGGGGCCGGATCTGGGCGGCCTGCGGCAACATGGGCGGCGCGGCCGTCTACCGTGAGTCGACCGGCGAATGCCTGGCGACGTACGACTTCGGCGGCGGGTTCATCGACGGCGTGACCGCCACGAAGAAGGCCGTGTTCTTCACCGACTCGGAGAAGGCCAGGATCTACTGCGTCGAGTTCGGCCGCAACGGGTCGCTGCCTGGACAGTCGGGAGTACGCGCGCTGCGGTTGCCAGGTGGCCTCGGTGACCCCACCGCCTGCAACACCGGCATCGTCGCCGCCTGGGCGGGCAAGCTCATTGTCGTGCAGGCCAGGACCGGCCGGCTCTACTGCTTCGATCCCCGCGCGGGCATGGCCGCCCAGATCAGCACGTGCGGTGTGTCGTTGTCCAACGGCGACGGTCTCCTGCTCGAGGGGCGCACGCTGTACGTGGTGCGCAACCGGAACAATGTGATCGCCAAGTTCCGCCTCAACGAGCGGCTGACGCGGGCCACGCCGGTCGACGTGATCCGTGACCGCGACCTCGATGAGCCGTCGGCTGTGGTTTCCTTCGGCTCGAGCCTGTACGCGGTCAACGCACGGTTGTCCGTCCCGGCGACCCCCGACACCACCTACTGCGTCGTGCGGGTGCGCGACTGATCACTCATCTTGCACCATCCGGCCGGGGATATCCCCGGCCGGATAAGAGTGAGCATTCAGGGTCGGCGTGGCAGTACCCCTAGCGGGCGATTCTTTTTGGCCCGACGTGACGGATGTCTCTACCCCTCGTTGCCACCGTTGTCAACGATCACGGCACGGGGGATTTACATGAGCAGAACTTCTACCACGAACGGACCGGCCCGGCTCTGCGCCCGGCTGGCCGCCTTCGCGTTGCTGGCCGGCGCCCTGCTGTTGGGCGGCTCGCCGGCCCTGGCGGCCGAGACCATCAGCATCAGTCCAGGCAACGTGCCGACGACGGCGGCCCAGGTCACGCAGAACTGCGATCCCAACCTGGGCGGCGGGCCCTTCGCCAACGAGGACGTCTGGGTGTTCAACCTGCCGGGCGACCCGCAGACCAGCGGCACGTTCCTGTCGGTCACGGCGACGTTCAGCACGCCCGGCGGCGCCGTCACCCGGACGATCCCGACCGACCCCAACAGCGCCATCGTCAACGACATGGGCACCAGCAAGGCCTGGATCAGGGTCCCGGCCGGTTGGACGCTGACCGGCGCCACGGCGGTCATCTCCGGCACCGGCGACTTCTTCGTGCTCACCCACACGTGCGCCGCTTCGAGCCCCGAGCTGAACCCGAGGCTGACCCTGACCAAGACCGGCACACCGACCAGCGGTCTCCAGGCCGGCGACGAGGTCACCTACACGTACACGGTGACGAACCAGAGCACCGGTACGGCCAACCCGATCACCGGCATCACCGTCAACGACAACACGGTCACCGGCATCACCTGCCAGGTCACCTCGCTCGCGCCGGGGGCGAGCACCACCTGCACCGGCACGTACACCGTCACCAAGGCCGACGTGGCCAACGGCGAGATCGTCAACATCGCCCAGGCGACCGGATTCCTCGGCCAGCAGTTGGTGCCGTCGAACAACGCCACGTTCACCGTCACGACCCAGGAGGCGCAGGCCAGCCTGTCGATCGACAAGAAGGCCCGGGTCGAGTCGGACTGCCGCGACAAGTGCGAGAAGGACGGCTTCGCGGCCAGGGGCGACAGGATCTTCTACACCTACCGGGTGGCCAACACCGGCACCGTCACCATCACCAACGTCGCGGTCAACGACCCGACCGCCGGTCCGGTGGTCTGCAACAACACCACCCTGGCACCGGGCACGAGCACCGACTGCCACGCCGTCGACCCGCACGTGGTGACCGCGGCTGACGTCAAGAAGGGCAAGGTGGTCAACACCGCCCGGGCGACCGGCAGGTTCGGCAGCCAGACCGTGACCTCCGACCCGGCCACCGTCACCGTCTGCATCCGGCACGGCAAGTACGACCCCCGCAAGCACGGCAAGGACAAGGACGGCAAGCCCCACCTGCCGGTCACCGGCGTCAACCCCACCCAGGCCCTCTCGCTGGGCGGCGGCCTGCTGGCCGCGGGCGCTCTCATGGTCGGCGCCAGCCGGCTGCGCCGCAGGGAGACTCAGGCCTGACCCGTACGGCGGCACTCCAGGCAGCGCGTTCGGCCTGGTGAGCCACCGTCGGCGGACCGGGTGACCGGATGCGTCACCTGCCGGCCGGCACGGACACTGAACTCACAGTGCCCGTGCCGGCCGTGCCTGTCTTGCCGGGACGGTCAGCGGAGCCGGACGTCGAGGGTCGGGAAGTCGTACCAGGTCAGCTCGAAGGACGAACCGCTCTCCGGCACCACCGGGAACACCGCCCAGCTCTCCACCCGCTCCCCCGGCGCGATGCTGAAGGACTCGCCGGGCCGCGTGGTGGTGCACCAGGTGGACTCGGGGCGCACGGTCCGGCCGTCCGGCAGGACGATCTCGGAGGAGGCCCGATCGACCTCGGCGGTCGGGCAGCTCACCGGCCACGGCACCGGCGAGCCGTTGCGGTACGTCAGGTTCAGCCGCAGCTTGCCGCCGGTGGTTGCCGCGCTGACCAGCGTGACCGTCAGGCCCGACTGGCTGTAGACCGACCGGTCGAGCTGGTACGTCCGGCCCGCGGGCTGCTCGTTCGTCGGCGACGCACCGGCGCCCGGGGACGCACCGGCAGCCGGGGAGCCCGTCGACGGGCCGCCGACGGCGCCGGTGGCGGCCGCGTCCCGTGCGGACGACGTCGGGTCAGCCCGCCCGGAGTCGCCTCGGCCGGCCAGGAACCAGCCGCCGAGGGTGCCGACCACCGCGAGGCACGCCGTCACGGCGACGAGGGCGAGCAGATCGACGTACCTTTTCGTCACGGTGGGCTCCCGACGGCGGTGAGAACGGCGACGGCGCGAAGGTAGCACCACCGTCCAAGGTCGGCGGCTCGTCAGTGGCGTCCGGCCTGCACGGCGCAGCACCGCCCCCGATGGCGGTCGGGCAGGGCGACCACCTGATCGGGTGCGCGATGCCGCAGCCCGCGCCCGCCACCACGATCGCCTGGCGGCTCGGGCACCCGGCTCCGCGCCGGGTGCCATATGCTGCGCCGGTTGTCACGGGGCGCGGGGAGGACCACATGCGACGCTGGCTGGGCGTCATGGCTTCGGCCGCGCTGGTCGCGGCGGCGGTGAGCGGGTGCGGCACGCCGGCCGGCACGGACGGGGACCTGACCGACGACTGGCGGCCCGTGGCCGAGGCCCGCCAGTTCGTGCCGCAGGCCGGCGAGTGCCACGTCGTCGCCGAGCCGACCGCCTACCTCACCAGCCACCAGCCGGTCGACTGCGCGAAGGCGCACCTCGTCGAGACGTTCCACATCGGCACGTTCACCGGCGACCTGGCCGCCCGCCCGATCCCGCCCCGCGTCGGGTCGGCGGCGATGCGGTCCGCGTTCGCCGAGTGCGACGCCAGGGCGAAGGAGTTCGTCGGCGGCGAGTGGCGCGACGCCCGGTTGTCGGTGCAGGTGGCGCCCACGTCGCCGGCCGGCTGGACGGGCGGCAGCCGGTGGTACCGGTGCGACCTGTTCGAGCTCGACGCGGTGAGCGGCGCCAACGGCGACAACGACCGGGCGGTCAACCGGGCGGGCAGCCTGCGGGGCGCGTTGAAGGCGGCCACCCCGCTGCGGTACGGCTGCGCCGAGGAGGACGAGTGGTCGAACCTGCTGGCGGTGCCGTGCACGAAGGTCCACCGCTTCGAGTACGTGGGCGTCTGGACCGCGCCCGACGTGTCCTACGAGGACGCGACGAAGGACGAGGACGCCGTGCACGCGAAGTGCCGGCCGGTGATCGCCCGCTACGCGAAGGTGCCTGTCGACGGGATGCTCCGTTACCGCACGGGCAGCACGTACCGGTTCCCGTCGGAGGAGGCGTGGGCGCGCGGCGACCGGGGGGTGCGCTGCTGGTACTGGTCCAGCGGGAAGAAGCTGACCCGGTCGATCGCCGGCGGCGGGACGAAGGTCCTGCCGATCAACTGACCGGCGTCCACAGGGGCGGGTGGGCAGGTCAGCGGCCTGTCGACGGCGCCGGGCGGAGCTGACCGACCGGCGACACGGCACGCACCGAGGGTGATCGCGGGCCGGTGCTCATGCTATTCTCCGGCGTCGATCCCCCGTTTTGGCCCGGATCGGGTCGTTGTCGCAGAAGGACCCTCTTTCCCGATGCCGGCCGTTGCCGCCCCGACCACGTCGCCGACCGCGCTGGACAACCCGGCCGGTGGCGCGTTCACCCTCATCTTCACCCGCCTGCCGGCGTTGCTGCGCCTGGCCTGCGGCCTAGCCGGCGCGGTGGTCGCCCTGTCGGTGCGCACCGCGCCCGTCGAACCGGCGCTGCTGTTTCCGGCCGTCGCGGCCCTGACCGGCTGGTCGGTCTGGTACGCGTTCCGCGCGCTGCGCCACGGCATCGGCCGCCCGATGGTGCTCGGCGACGTGGCGCTGACCGCCGCCGCCTGCCTGGCGATGCCGGTGCTGGTCGCCCCGGAGGTGCTCCCCGGCGAGGTGAGCTGGATCGCGGTGCTGGCCAGCACCACGGTCCTCAACGCGCAGGCCAACGCTCCCATCGGCTGGTCGGTTCCGGCCGGGCTGCTGGTGACGGCGGCGTACGCGACCGGCGCGCACGCCGCCGGCCAGCCCGACGAGGCCGTCGCGCACGCGGTGACGCTGCTGGTGCAGACGGCCTGCGGCGCGCTGATCACCGCCATCATGCGGCGGCGGATCGGCCGGGCCGACGACGCCTTCGTGGCGCACCAGCGGCTCACCCGGGAGTCGCTGGTCGCCCGGACCGCGCGGGACGCGGAGCGGCGGCAGAACCGGGACCTGCACGACACGGTGCTGGCCACCCTGACGATGGTGGGGCTGGGCGCGGTCGCCGGCCCGTCCGCCGCCCTGCGCGAGCGGTGCGCCGCCGACCTGCGTACCCTCACCGCGCTGGCCGACGCGCGGTCCGCGCCCGAGGAGGGGCCGGTGCCGCTGGACGGGTGGCTGCGGGCGGTGCGCGCCCGGATGCCCGAGCTGCCGGTCACCACCGAGCTGGCGCCGTGCGTCGTGCCCGCCCCGGTCGCGGAGGCGCTCGCGGAGAGCACGTACGCGGCGCTGTCCAACGTGGTCCGGCACGCGCCGGGCGCGTCCGCCGCGCTGCGGCTGAGCCGGGTCGCCGGCACCGTCGTGGTCGAGCTCGCCGACGACGGTCCGGGTTTCGACCCGGCGGCCGTTCCCGCGCACCGGTACGGGCTACGCGAGTCGGTGAGCGGCCGGATGTCATCCGTCGGCGGGCGCGCCCAGATCGACTCGCGCCCCGGCGCCGGTACCCGGATCCGATTGGAGTGGTCCGGTGTCGACTGAGACGACGACCGCCCCGGTGCCGGCGGCGCGTACGCCGGACGAGGGCCGGTCCCCGGTGGACCCGGCGGCGGCGGTGGCCGCCGCCTCCGACGGCGGCGCCCGGCTCGTGACGGTGGTCATCGCGCTGGCCTGGCACACGGCAATCGCGCTGCCCGCGGTGCTGGGGGCGTGGGCGGAGTTGGCCGCGCCGGCGGTGGTCCTCGCCGGCTGGCTGCTCGTGGCGGCGGTCGGGGTGCTGGCCGGCCTCCGGCTGCTGCGCGGCGCCGCCCTGCCGGCCTGGCCGCTGGCCGTGCTCCTGCTGGTGGTCGACGCGGTGGTTGTCGCGGCGGCCGGTGAGCGGCACCTCTTCACCGCCGCGAACTGGGTGTGGGGCACGCTCGGCTGGTTCTTCGTCATGGTGCTGTGGGGGCGGCGGGCCCACGGGCTGGTCGCGGCGCTGGGCGTACACGCGCTGATCGCGCTGGCCGGGGTGCTCGGCCACGGCGCGACCGCCCCCGCCGACCTGGCCCGGTACGCCATGTCCGTCTACGCCACGTCGACCCTTCAGGTGGCGGTCTTCGTGGGCGGCACGGCGATCGCGAGGCTGGCCCGGCAGCGGGCCGGCGCGGCGGCGGACGCCCACGCGGCGGCGGCCGAGCGGGACGCCGCCGAACGGGCCCGGCAGGAGCGGCGCGCCCGCCTGACGCTGGTCAGCGGCGCCGCCGAGGAGGTGCTCGCGGAGCTGGCCGACGGCCGGGCGGACCCGGCCGACCCGGACGTGCAGCGGCGCGCGGTGCTGGCCGCCGCCCGGCTGCGCCGGCTCATCGCGGAGTCCGACGACGTGCCCGACCCGCTGTTGCACGAGCTGCGGGCCGCCGCCGACCTGGCGGACCGCAACGGGCTGCCGATCGACCTGGTGACGATCGGCGACCCGCCGCCGTTGCCGGTGCAGGTGCGCCGCCGGCTGGCCGACCCGCTCACGGCGCTCCTCGCCGACGCCCGGGGCTGGGCCCGGCTGACCGTGGTCGCCGGGCCCGACGAGGTGGTGGTCAGCCTGGTCACGCCCGACCGGGCCGGCCCCGACACCGCCGGACCGCCGGGCGACGACGGGCGGGTGGAGTACCTCTACGAGCGGGACGGGGAGATCAGATGGGCGCAGACGCGGTGGCGGGGGTGACCGCCGGCAGGCCGGTCGGCGTGGCGATCGTCGACGACCACCCGGTCGTGATCGAGGGGGTCCGCGTCTGGCTGGCCGCCGAGCCCCGGCTGACGGTGCTGGCGACCGGCGACGACCCGGACGCCGTGCTGCGGGCCGCCCCCGACGCCGACGTGGTCCTGCTCGACCTGCGGCTGCACGGGCGGATGGCCCTGGACAAGCTCGCCGAGCTGAGCGCGGCCGGCCGGCGGGTGGTGGTCTACTCGGAGCACACGGACCCGCAGACGATCCTCGCCGCCCTGGACGCCGGGGCGGTCGCGTTCCTGGCCAAGCACGAGGGGCGGGAACACTGCGTGGCCACCGTGCTGGCCGCCGCCAGCGACCGCCCGTACGTGCCGCCGGCGCTCGCCGGGGCGATCGTGGGTGACCCCCGCCCGGACCGACCCGCCCTGTCCGACAAGGAACGCGAGGCGCTGCTGCTGTGGTTCCAGTCGATGTCGAAGGCGTCGGTGGCCCGTCGGATGCAAATCAGCGAGCACACCGTCAAGCAGTACGTCGACCGGGCGCGGATCAAGTACACCCGAGCGGGGCGGCCGGCCGCCACCAAGGCGGCGCTGCTCGCCCGGGCGATCGAGGACGGCCTAGTCCGGCCGGAGGAGATCGGCATCTATCGGTCACAGGCTTCCTACGACCGGCCGACCCCCTAACGGGCGTCATGACAGCCGGCCGGGGGTCGGCGACGCTCGTGGTGAGATGCCGTCGGCACCGGAGGTCATGACGATGCACGATGACGCGTCCCCTTTCTTCATCGCCCCGCACCGCTTCGACGCGGACGACGACCTGGCCCCGGCGCTGGACCGGCGGCACGAGCTGGTCGTCGAGGCCGGTGAGCGGGTGCTCGCCCGGCACCGGCTGCACGCGTCGGGGCATCTGCTCGGCCCGACGGAGGCACGGCGGCGGTGGACGCTGCCCGAGCCGGTGGCGGTCACCGTCACCGACCGGCGGATCGCGTACGCCGGCGGCGGGCCGCAGCTCGCCCTGGTCGACGGCGTCGGTGACGGCGCGCGGCACCGCCGGGGCGTCCGGCTGCCGGGTCTGATCAGCGGTCAGATCCGCTGGCAGTGGCCGTCCCGGCTGGAGCTGCTGGCGGGGCCCGGAGAGCAGGCCCGCCTGCTGGTGGTCTGCGACGCGCTGCGCACCATCCAGCAGCCGGCCCTCGGTTTCACCGGCCCCGCCGGGGAGATCACCGGGCTGGCCCGCCAGGTGCGCCGGGCGGTGGCCGGGTTCCGGCTGGCCCATCCCGAGCTGGTGGACCTGTCGCCGCCCGAGCGGGACGTGTTGGCGGTGCGGGCCGGGGGCGGGCCGGGCGCCGGCGAGACCCGGATCACCCTGCCCGGGTCGCTGCCGGTCGAGTTCCACTCCCGGGACGACTACTACCGGCCGGGACGCTTCGATCGCGGGTGGCACGGGCCCGCAGCCGGCGCAGCATCCGGGCATCGGTGAAGCCGACGTTACGGGCGGCCCCCTCCACGGTGGCACCGTGCCCGATGAGGTGCTCGGCGCGTTCCATTCGCAGCAGCTGCTGGTAGCCGAGCGGGGTCAGCCCGGTGGCCCGCCGGAACAGGCGGGTCAGCGTCCGCTCGGCCACCCTGCCGACGGCGGCGAGGTCGGCCAGCGGCAGCGGCTCGGCGAACCGTTGGTCGATCAGGTCCTGCACCCGGTGCACGGCGTCGGAGAGGTGGGACCGGTGCCGCAACATGGCGCCGGCCTGCGGCTCGTGACCGTTGCGCCGGGAGTGCAGGACCAGGGCGCGGGCGATCCGGGCCGCCACCGCCGGCCCGTGCCGGGTGGCCACCAGGTGCAGTGCCACGTCGATGCCGCTGGCGATGCCGGCGGAGGTGACCACCCGCTCGTCGACCACGTAGAGCACGTCGCGGACCACCCGCGCCGACGGGAACCGGCGGGCCAGCTCGTCCTGCACGTCGTGGTGCGTGGTGCAGCGGCGTCCGTCGAGCAGGCCGGCCCGGCCGAGGGCGAACGCGCCGGCGCAGACGCTGGCGACGGTGCCGCCGGCGGCGTGGTGGTCGGCCAGCCGCCGCAGGTCGTCCGGCCCGACCGGCCCCTGCGGGCCGTGCGCGCGCAGCCGCCATCCGGGTACGACCACCAGGTCGTCGCGGGTCAGCTCGGGCCATTGGAGCCCGGCCACCAGCGGTACGCCCTGCACGGTCGGCACGACCTCCCGGTCGGCGACGTAGTGCAGCCGGTAGTCGTAGCCGAGGTCGGCGGCGGTGGAGAAGACCTGGGCCGGGCCGGCGAGGTCCAGCAGGTGCAGCTGCGGGACGAGCAGGAAGACGACCCGGGCCATCGGCTCAGGCCCGCGCGCCGGCCGGGGCCGCGCCGGTCAGCTCGGCCACGCTGCGGATGGTGGCGAAGCGGCCGGCGAGGGCGTACTCGGTGCGGGCGGTCATCTCCTCGCTCGACAGGGTGCGCGGGTCGGCGAGGATCTCCTCCGGCGTGGCCGTGGCCGGCAGGTCCCGGTGCGGGGTCGGGAAGGTGACCGTCGCGTCCGTCACGAAGGTCACCTGGTAGCCGAGGTCGCAGCCGACCCGGGCGGTGGTCTCGACGCACTGCTCCGTACGGATGCCGCAGACGGTGATCTCGCGGACGCCCGCGGTCGTCAGCACCTGCTGGAGGTTGGTGGTGGTGAAGGCGTTGTGCGACGTCTTCACCAGCGTGGGTTCGCCCGGGGCGGGCGAGAGCCCCTCGATCAGGCGGACGTGCCCGTTGGCCGGGTCGAAGACCCCGCCGGTGCCCGGCTCGGCGTGCAGGACCCAGACGACCAGGTCGCCGCGTCCCCGGGCGGCGGCGACGAGCCGGTCGACCCGCCCGACGATGTCGGGGTTGGAGGCGTACGCCCAGATCGGGCGGCGGCGGAAGGACTCCTGCACGTCGATGACGACGAGTGCTGCTCTGCTCATGGGTTGAATCCTCGCCGGGGACGCGCCGGCGCGGCAGGCACCATCCCGCCCCGCTGCGGAACGATCCGGCCGCCCCCGATGCCCGGGGGACCTCCCTCGGGCATCGGGTGGATGGGGGCCCGCTCAGGCGTCGGGGTCGACTGCGGCGGCCTTGCGGCGGACCTCCAGGTCGGCGGCCTCCTCGAGGGTGGGCGCGGTGCCGCCCAGGTGCATCGGGAGCCACCAGGTGTCGTCGGGGCCGGCGGGTGCGTCCGGGTACTCCCGCTGGGCCCGGTCGACCAGCGCCGTCAGCCGCTCCTTCAGGTCGACGGTCATCGCGTTGGCGTCCGGGTAGGCCGCCGGGTCCATCGGTTCGCCGACCAGGATGGTGATCGGGGTGTGCCGGCGGGTGAGGGTGCGGGGCCGGCCCTTGGTCCAGAGCCGTTGGGTGCCCCAGAGCGCCACCGGCAGCACCGGCACACCGGCCTCGGCCGCCATCCGGGTCGTCCCGCTCTTGAGTGCCTTGACCGTGAACGACCGGCTGATCGTCGCCTCCGGGAAGACGCCGACCACCTCACCGCGCTTCAACGCGCTGACCGCCGTCGCGTACGACCCGGCGCCCGCCCGCCGGTCCACCGGGATGTGCCGCATGCCCCGCATCAGCGGGCCGGACACCTTGTGCGTGAAGACGGACTTCTTGGCCATGAACCGGACCAGCCGCTTCGCGGGGTTCGCGCCCAGCCCGCAGAAGATGAAGTCGAGGTAGCTGACGTGGTTGCTGGCCAGCACCGCCCCGCCCGTACGCGGCACGTGGTGGGCGCCCTCGATGGTGATCTTCAGGTCGAGGACCCGGAACATCGTCTTGGCGGCGGCGATCACGGGCGGGTACACGAGTTCCGGCATGGCGCGAACTTACCCTGCCAGGCTGAGCCCCATGCCGGCCCGCCGGGTCCACCACGCCGGCCGGTGCTCGCCGGCCCATGCCGGCCCGCCACGGTCGTGGCGGCCGGCCGGCGGCAACCGGTCCACAGGGTCGCCGCCGGCCTCCCACGGGAGCCGGGCCTCCGCTAGTCGGCGAGCCGGTGCAGGTCGAGGCGGCCCCGGGCGAACGCGTCGACGCGGCCCCACCGGCCCGGGATGTCCAGCACCTCGATCCGGCCCATCCCGATCGGCAGCCGGGGCTCCACCGCGAGGTGCCCCTCGTGCGGCTCCAGGCCGAGCATCGTCCGCAACAGCAGCAGCGGCGTGCCGGTCGACCAGGCCTGTGGGCTGCACGCGGTCGGGTACTCCACGGGGAACTTGGTCAGCTCGCGGGGGTAACCCCCGAACGCCTCCGGCAGCCGGCCCTCGAAGTAGGTGGCCGCGTCGAGGATGCCGTTGGCGATGACCGCCGCCTCCTCGGCGAAGCCGTACCGGCGCAGGCCCCAGGCGATGAAGGAGTTGTCGAACGGCCAGATCGTGCCGTTGTGGTAGCCGATCGGGTTGTAGCGGACCTCGCCCTCGGCCAGCGTCCGCACCCCCCAGCCGGTGAAGAGCCGGGGCCCGACCAGGTGCTCGGCGATCTTCTCGGCCCGGTCGTCGTCGACGATGCCGCTCCAGAGCAGGTGACCGATGTTGGAGCTGAGCACGTCGCACTGGCGGCCGTCCGGGTCCAGGGCGAGGGCGTAGTACTCGCCGTCCGCCACCCAGAAGTCCCGGTTGAACCGCTCCTTCAGCGCCGCCGCCTCCCGCTCCAACCGGTCGGCGAAGTCCGGGTCACCCCAGAACTCGCGCGCCAGGCGGGCGGCCCGCAGCTTCGCGTCGTACGCGTACCCCTGCACCTCGCAGGTGGCCCGGGGGAACGGCGGCAGCGTGCCGTCCCGGTAGGAGATGGAGTCCCAGGAGTCCTTCCAGCACTGATTCTCCAGGCCCGTGTCGGTGTTGCGCCGCTCGTACCAGATGTAGCCGCTGCCGACCAGGTCGGCGTAGTCGTCGATCCACTCCAGCGCGGCCCGGCACTCCCGCTCCAGCTCCCTGACCAGCTCGACGTCTCCGCTCCACTTCTCGTACTCGTCGAGCAGCACCAGGAACAGCGGGGTCGCGTCCACCGACCCGTAGTACGGCGAGTGCGGCTGTTCCTCGAAGGCGGCGGTCTCGCCGTACCGCATCTCGTGCAGGATCCGGCCCGGGTCCTCGTCCCGGAAGTCGTCGAACCGGGTGCCCTGGAGCGAGGCCAGGATCCGCAGCGTGGTCTTCGACAGCTCCGGTGTGAACGGCAGCGTCTGGAGGCAGGTCAGGATGCTGTCCCGCCCGAACATGGTCATGAACCAGGGCAGGCCGGCGGCCGGCAGCGTCGCCCCACCGAGGGAGAGCGGCGAGAAGCGCAGCGCGGCCAGGTCGATCAGGCTGCGTCGGTACGTCGAGGCGACCCGGTCGTGCTGACTGTTGACCTTGGGAGCCCTGGCGATCCACTCCTCAAGGTCCTGCTGGAGGGCGAGCCGCTCGGTGGTGTGCGCCCGCAGCCCCATCCGCAGGTCCCGCCCGCCCGGGGAGAGCGCCATGGTCTTGACGTCAATTTCGGATTCCCACTGCTCGTTGGGCTGGAGGTGGATCGAGTAGGCGAAGCCCTTGCGGTCGTAACGCGGAGCCGGGGACGCGGAGATCAGCGTCTCCCGGATGAAGCTGCCCCGCCGGTAGCCCAGGCGCAGCCGGTCGGGCTCGACCTCCGTGTAGATCTCGCCCTTCTTGTTGAGGATCTCGTCCTTAACCTGGAACAGGTCGGCGAAGTCGGACGCCGCCTCCATCCTGATCTCCAGGTCGATCGGCTTCTCGTCGTGGTTGAGGATGGTGATCGTCTCCCGGAAGCTGCCTCCCACCGCCCGCTCCCGGATGATCGACAGCTTCGCGTCGATGTAGTGCGTCGCCATCCCCGGCACCAGGAAGAAGCGGGCCTCGTAGTACTGGAGGTCGTCGTACGACAGGGGGGTGAGTCGGTCCCCGTTGACCGTCAGCACCCACGTCGACAGGAAGCGGGTGTCCAGGGCGAAGAAACCGGTCGGCTCGCTCGGCGTCGCCTCAATGTCCCCGGTGTCCTCCGACACCACGAAGGTGCTGCCGTCCAGGATCCGGATCGTGTTCTGCGCCATCACCGCACCTCCTGACGGGCCTCGAAGTGCCGACGCGGTCCACGGGTGTCCGGATGGCTGGGGAAGAGCCGCTCCATCTGCACCACCAGTCGCAGGTCCCCGCTCACCGTCATGTCCCCCCGCAGCAGCGCGGCCACCCCGTGCTCACGGCCGGCGGCGATCTCCTCGAAGAGCTCGGGGCTGGTCCCGACCACCGTGTCGGCCTCCTGGTCCTCCTGGCTGACCTGGAGCCGTCCGCGGTCGATCCGCAGCAGCCAGTGCGTCGTGTGCGCCCCCTCGTGCAGGTCCAGGCGCAGGGTCCCGGAGGACTTCGCCAGCAGGGGGTCGTACCCCCGCCGGTCGAGGTCCTCGAAGAACCTCGTCGTCGCGTCCACCATCGGGTCTTCTCCTCCCCCGTCGGGCAATGTCCCTGCCCGGGGTCCCCGTCCGGTGCCGGGCCAACCTCGCCCGGACCGGGTGAGTCGCCCGCCCGGCGGGGTGGCCCTTCCGCGGGACGGGCTAGATCAGGAGGGTGTCGTGGCGGTCGTGCCGGCGGCGGACGTGGCCGCGCCACCCGGCGAGCAGTGCGATGAAGGCCCAGCCGGCACCGCCGAAGAGCAGTGCCCCGACCATGCCGCGGGAGTCGACGCGGTCGGCGGCCTCGAGTTCCACCACCCCGTCCGGATCGGTGAGCACGGCGAGCCGGTCGCCGACCCGGTAGCTGGGGTTGCTGCCCTGGTGGACCAGGGGCTCGTCGAGGCGCCCGTCGGCGCCCTGGAGCGTGAAGGCATGCCGCTTGCCGACGACCGACACGTCGACGATCGTCACCTCCTGGCGGACGCCGCGCGCCTCCAGCACCGCCTCCGGGGCGAGCTGCACCGAGCCCACGAGGACGAACAGGGCCGGCCCCATCGCGAGGAACGCCAGCCACGCGGCCCGGTGCAGCAGACGCACGGCGAGCACGAACACCAGGCAGAGGAGCAGCCCGGTGACGATCGGGACGACCGTCGCGCCGACCGCCACGTACGCGATGGCGGTGTTCACCCCGACCACGGCCAGGCCGAACAGGACCAACAGCACCGTCATCGCCGTCGATCTGCCGGCCGACCACGCTCCCGCCACCGGCACGGGCCCGGTTGGCGGCAGGGTGGGTCGGACGTCGGGGCGCCAGCCGGTCGGCGCGATCCGGCCTGGTGCGGGGGGCTCTGCGGACACGCCGGGATCATAGTTCCGGCGGTCCAGCCGAGCGCCGGCGCGCCGGCTCCCACCTCGGGGTAGCCGGCGCGCCGACGCCTACGGTCAGTTGTTCGGTTCGTCGGCGCTGATGTCGGCGAGCACCGACTGCGGTTCCCGCTCCACGGCGAGGTCACCCATCGAGACCAGGCCGACCAGCCGCCCGTCGTCGATGACCGGCAACCGGCGTACGGCGTAGGTCCGCATCAGGTCGGCGGCGGCGACCGCGTCGTCGTACTGGCTGACCGTGATCACGTCCTTGCTGGTGATCCGGTTGAGCGGGGTCGAGTTCGGGTCCATGTTCTCGGCCACGCCCCGGACCGTGATGTCCCGGTCCGTCACGATGCCGATGACGTCGTCGCCGTCGGTCACCACCACGTCGCCGATGGCGCTGTCGCGCATCTCCTGCGCCGCGGCGATCAGCGTGTCGTTGCCGTCCATCGTCACCAACCGGGTCGTCATGAACTCTCCGACCGTTGTCATGGTGCTCCCCTCTCGGTGTCGGCACCGCCGTCTACCCGCCGACCGCACGGGGTAACGCGCGCGACCCCCGGCCCGGGTCAGGCGCGTGGCGGGAGGCCGTAGAGGCGCTCGACGTGCAGCCGGAGCACGAGGCGCCCCTCGGCGACCATCGCCCGCCGGTAGTCGGCCCAGTCCGGATGCTCGCCCTGGATCGCCCGGTAGAGGTCGACCAGCTCCGCCACGGTCGCGTCGTCCGGTTCGGCGGCCACCGGCGTCAGCTCGGCGCGCCCCTCCGCGACCGCGTACGCCCAGCCGTCGTCGCTGGCGACGTGGAAGGAGGCGCGCGGGTCCCGGCGCAGGTTGGCGGTCTTGGCCCGGCCGTCGGTCACCGAGACGCGGATCAGGGCCGACGTGCTTTCGAAGGCGTAGATGACGGTGGAGAGCTGCGGACGCCCGTCCCGCTTGAGCGTGGCCAGCACCCCCAGCCGGTGGCCGGCGATCAGCTCCGTCAACGCCCGCTGGGTCTCGTCGTCCGCCACGGCAACCTCCGCTCGACCGGTCACGGCGTACCCATCGAACCACGGCGGACACCCCGCGTGCGCCCGTGTGCCCGCCGTAGGCCGACGCGGGGCCCCGCACCGGGAGACGCGACGGGCCCCCGCCGAAGCCGGCGGGGGCCCGGGAAGGCGCGTCGGTCAGCGGCGCTCGGCGGCGACCAGCTCGGCGAGCTGCACCGCGTTGAGCGCGGCGCCCTTGCGCAGGTTGTCGTTGGAGCAGAACAGGGCGAGGCCGTGCTCGACGGTCTCGTCGGCGCGGATCCGCCCGACGAAGGTCGGGTCCTGACCGGCGGCCTGCAACGGGGTCGGCACGTCGGCAAGCGCCACGCCGGGGGCGCCGTCGAGCAGCTCGCGGGCCCGCTGCGGGCTGATCGGGCGGGCGAACCGGGCGTTGATCTGGAGCGAGTGGCCGGTGAACACGGACACCCGCACGCAGGTGCCGGAGACGCGCAGCCCGGGAATCTCCAGGATGCGGCGGCTCTCGTTGCGCAGCTTCTGCTCCTCGTCGGTCTCGAAGCTGCCGTCGTCGACGATCGAGCCGGCGAGCGGGAGCACGTTGAACGCGATCGGCCGGGCGAACGAGCGGGGGGCCGGGAACTCCACGGCCGCGCCGTCGAAGGCGAGGCCGGTGGCGTGCTCGGCGACCTTGCGGACCTGCTCGTCGAGCTCGGCGACGCCGGCCAGGCCGGCGCCGGAGACCGCCTGGTACGTCGAGACGACCAGGCTGACCAGCTCCGCCTCGGCGTGCAGCGGGCGCAGCACGGGCATCGCGGCCATCGTCGTGCAGTTCGGGTTGGCGATGATCCCCTTGGGGCGTACGGCGGCGGCGTGCGGGTTGACCTCGGCGACGACCAGCGGCACCTCCGGGTCCATGCGGAACGCCGAGGAGTTGTCGATGACGACGGCGCCGGCGGCGGCGACCCGGGGCGCGAGTTCCTTCGCGCTGCCCTTGCCGGCGGAGAAGAGCACGATGTCGAGCCCGGAGTAGTCGGCGGTGGCCGCGTCCTCCACGGTCACCTCGCCGTCCCGCCAGGGCAGGGTGCGCCCGGCCGACCGCGCCGAGGCGAACAACCGCACCTGCTCCGCCGGGAACTCCCGCTCCGCCAGCACCTGCCGCATCACGCCACCGACCTGGCCGGTGGCCCCCACAATGCCGATCCTCATGCCCGCGAGGCTACCCAGCCCGGCGACCCGACCGGGAACGCTTTCCCACCCACCGGGGCCGGCGGCGCTCCCGCCCGACGGTGGCCGTGGTCACCCCGGGCCGCGTCGGGACGCAACGACACCGCCGGAGGGGCCGGTGGGACGGGAGGATCGTCAGCCGGCGGGGCGGCCCGCCGGAGCATCCACGCCGGCCGACCCGGACGGGCCACCCACGCCGGCCGGGGGCGGCGCGATCCATGTCACACCGCCCCGGCCCGGTCAGGAGGCGTGGTCGACCAGCTCGCCCAGGCCGGTGGCGACGAGTTCTTCGCGGATCACCGCGGCGTCGCCCTCCACCACGATGGTGAGGTCCTCCGGGCGCAGGTGCGTGGCCGCCGCCGCGGAGACCGCCGCCACGTCGGCGGCGAGCAGCGACTCGCGCAACCGGGCGTGGTAGTCGTCGGGCAGGTCGTGCACGACCAGGGTGGTCAGCGCGGAGGCGATCGACCGGGGGCTCTGCAACTCGACGGAGAGCTGCCCGGCCCGCCAGGAGCGCGCGACCGCCAGCTCCTCCTCGGTCACCCCGGTCTCCCGGGTACGGGTGATCTCGCCGACCGACTCGACGACGGCCGGCGCGGTGACCGCCGTCTGCACCCCGGAGCTGACCCCGAACCGGCCGAACCGGCGGGACGAGGCGAAGTCGCCCCGGATGCCGTACGTGTAGCCGCGCACCTCACGGATCAGGTGGTTGAGCCGGGAGGTGAACGCCCCGCCGAGCACCGTGCCGGCGAGCGTCATCGGCACGTGGTCGGGGTGGGAGCGGTGCGGCGACGGGTGGCCCATCCGCAGCGTGGACTGCACCGAGCCGGGCCGGTCCACCAGGATGATCCGCCGGCCGGGCCGGGTCGGCACCTCGATCGGGTCGCCCCGGTCGACCGGCCCGCCACCGGTGCCCGCGAACGCCGCCGCGCCGAGCGCGTCCAGGTCCAGCCGGTCCAGGTCCCCGGCGACGATCAGCGTGCCGGGGCGGATGAACCACTCGGAGTGGAAGACCGTGACGTCCTCGACGTCCAGCGCCGCCACCGACTCCGGGTCGCCGTAGAGGGGACGGCCCCAGCGGTTGCCGGCGCCGAACAGGTCCGCGCGCAGCGCCGCGTCGGCCCGCGGGCCGGGGTTGGCCCAGTCCATCCGCAGCGCGGTCGCCTCGTCGTCGCGGACCCGCCGGACGTCGTCCGGGTCCAGCTTCGGGGTGCGCACCGCCTCGGCGAGCAGTTCCACGGCGGCGTTCAGCCGCTCCACCGGCACCTGCACGCTGACCTGGAAGGAGTCCCAGTCCAGCCCGATCACCAGCTCGGTGCCGAGCCCTTCGATCGCCAGCGCGTACGCCGTCGCGTCGCGCTGCGCGGTCCCCTCCTCCAGGGCCTTGGCGAGCACCGCGCCGAGCCCTTCCTTGCCGGTGGGCTCGCGGACGGCGCCCGCGTCGAGCAGCAGCAGCGCCACGGCCAGGTTCTGCCCGGGCAGGTGCGCGGCGACCACCTGACCACCCGCCACCGTGCGGCGGACCACCTGCGGGAACCGGTACGGGCGGGCGGCGCCGGGCCCGGGACGGTCGGCGATCAGCGTCATCAGGGCTTCTCCTCGGGCAGGTAGGTCAGGGTGACCCGGTCGTCGGCGGCGAGCACCTCGGCGGCGGCCTCGGCGATCTGCTCGGCGGTCACCGCGAGCCAGGCCGGCAGCCGCTCCGCGGCCTTCGCCGGGTCGCCGAACTGGGTGGCGTAGCGCCCGAGCGTGTCCGCCCGGCCGTCCACCGTGGACATCTGCCGCCACCACGAGGTGCTCAGCAGGGACTTGGCCCGGTCCAGTTCGGTGGCGGTGACCGGGACCGTGGCTAGTTCGTCGACCACCTCGGCCAGCCCGGCGCCCAGCCGTTCGGCGCTCACCCCGGGGCGGGCCGTGGCGGTGGCGATCAGCGGCGCGGGGGCGTGCGCCAGGTCCACCCCGTACGCCCCGACCATGTCGGGCTGGGCGATCCGCTCGCCGTCGGCGAGGCGCTGGTAGAGGCGGCTGCCCCGGCCGCTGCCCAGCACGGTGGCGAGCACCGTCAGCACGTCGTAGCCGGGGCTGCCGAAGGGGTACGTGCGGTGGGCGACGTAGACGCGCGGCGCCGGCACCTCGGCGGTGACCGTCTCGACGGCGGGTCGGCCGGTGGCCGGGACGGTCCGGCCGTCCGGGGCCGGCGGGATCTCCGCGCGCGGCGGGATGGCGCCGAAATACTTGTCGGCCAGCGCGAACACCTCGGCCGCCGAGGCGTCGCCCACGACGGTGAGCACCGCGTTGTCCGGCGCGTAGTACGTCCGGTGGAACGCCTGGAAGGTGGCCAGGTCGGCGGCGTTCAGGTCGGCCATCGACCCGATCGTGGCGTGGTGGTAGGGGTGCCCCGGCGGGTAGAGCAGCGGCAGCAGCCGCAGCCAGGCGTCGCCGTAGGGCACGTTGTCGTAGCGCTGGCGCCGCTCGTTCTTGACCACGTCCCGCTGGTTGTCCAGCGTCTCCTGGGTCAGCGCGGGGACCAGGCCGCCCATCCGGTCCGCCTCGAGCCACAGCGCCAGTTCCAGGTGCTCGGCGGGGACGGTCTCGAAGTAGTTGGTGCGGTCCGGGTTGGTGGTGGCGTTGAGCGAGCCGCCCGCGCCCTGCACCAGCTTCATGTGCTCGGTCTTCGCCACGTTGACCGAGCCCTCGAACATGAGGTGCTCGAAGAGGTGGGCGAAGCCGGTCTGCCCCTCGGGCTCGTGGCGGGAACCGACGTCGTACCAGAGGTTCACCGCGACCGCCGGGGCGGTGCGGTCCTCACTCACCACCACGCGCAGGCCGTTGTCCAGGCGGGTGGTCTCGATGGGCCAGGGGTAACCGCTGTCGGGCATGGCACGACGCTATCCGATCAGGTGCGCGGGAAGGGGACGCGCCGCACGCGGCGAGGCATCGACCGCCGGCCGCCGGGTACCGGGGAGGCATGCCGCCTGCCGTCACCGTGACCGACCGGGCCGCCGTCGCGGTCGACCGCGCGACCGCCGCCCTGACCCGGCTACGCCGGGCCCGCCTGCTGCATCCCGCGGGCCGCTCGTTCGCGGGCGAGGTCGTCGTCTGGGGTACGCCGGGACCGCCGACCGGGGTGCCGCTGCTGGACGGCCCGGGCCGCTTCCGGGCGACCGTCCGGCTCTCCAAGGGCGTGCCCACGCCGGGAGCCTGGCCGGACGTGCTGGGGCTGGCCGTGCGGCTGCACCGCGACGGTGACCGGCCGTTCGACCTGCTGGTCAGCTCCAGCGGGGCCGCGCCGCTGCTGCGGAACCTGCCGCTGCCCCGGCGGCGCTTCGCGGGGACGTACAGCACGATCATGCCGTTTCGCGCGGGCCGGCGGCGGCTCTTCCTGGCCGCGCTGGCCGACCCGGAGTCGCCCGGCCTGGGCCGCAGCCTGGCCGAGGTGGCCGCCGCGGCCCGGGCGGACGCGCCGCGCCTGGTGCTCGCGGTCGCGTCCGCCGTCGGACCGTGGCGTCCGTTCGGGCAGGTCAGCCTCGGTGCCCAGCTCAGCGCCCGGGAGGACGCGGCGCTGGCCTTCGACCCGATCGGCAACCTGCCGCCGGGGCTGCGGGCGGTCGGCCCGATCGCCTGGCTGCGGGAGCACAGCTACCGGGGCTCGCGACGGGCCCGGGGGGCGGTGGCTCAGTCGGGGGGCTCGATGGGGGTCACCGTCTGATCGGAGGTACGCCGCTCCAGCACGGTGTCGGGGGCGGCGTTGCGGTCCTCCTCCCGGAGGTCGGACTCGGCGAGGATGGCCTCCGCCTGCGCGTGGGGATCGTCGCTGCCGGCCGCCGCCTCCTCGGGCAGCAGGTGTGCGCGGGACTCCACACGTTCCTGGTCGCTCTGCTCGTGACTCATGACCGCCCACATACCCCGCCGCCGCCTCCGGCACGCCGCATGATCGCGCCCGGATGATCGCGACCGGCCCCACCGGTTCTCGGGATCTCGGAGTTCGAGACGTGGATCCAGCCGGTGCCGGCGACGAAGCAGGCGCCGCCGTCGGGCGCGTCGTGCCAGGTGTACGACGACCGGTGTCGTGAAACTACCGTCGCACGCATCGATGGAGGCCAACATGAAGCGGGTCTTTCCCGGCGACCGGGTGGACCTTCCCGCGCAACCGGGTACGCTGGGCCGCGTGACGCGTTCGTATCGATGGTTTAGGCAGCCGGCTCGCACGCCGGTGACTTCACCATGATCTGACGTCACCACATTCGAGCCGGCCGGGCAGGAGCTCTCGTTCCTGCCCTTTTGCGTACGAGCAGCCGGCTCGACCCGGGCACCGGCCCCGGGGCACGGTCGGCGGAAGGATTCCCACCGTGACGACCCCGGAGACCGTTCGGGTCAGCGATCAGCGGATCGACCGTGTCGTGCCGCTGACCACCCCGGCCCTGCTGCACCACGACCTGCCCCTCGACGACACGCTCGCCTCGGCCGTGCTGGCCGGGCGACGCGCGGTCGGCCGGGTGCTGGACGGCGCCGACGACCGCCTGCTGGTGGTGGTCGGCCCGTGCTCGGTGCACGACCCGGCCGCCGCCCTGGAGTACGCCCACCTGCTCCGCGACGCCGCCGCCCGGGTGGCCGACGACCTGCTGGTGGTGATGCGGGTCTACTTCGAGAAGCCGCGCTCGACGGTGGGCTGGAAGGGCCTGATCAACGACCCCGGGCTGGACGGTTCCGGCGACGTCAACACCGGCCTGCGTACCGCCCGGGCGCTCCTGCTCGACGTGCTGCGCCTGGGCCTCCCCGTCGGCTGCGAGTTCCTCGACCCGATCACCCCGCAGTACATCGCCGACACGGTGGCGTGGGGCGCGATCGGCGCGCGGACGGTGGAGAGCCAGGTGCACCGGCAGCTCGCCTCCGGCCTGTCGATGCCGATCGGCATGAAGAACCGCCCGGACGGCAGCATCGGCACCGCCGTGGACGCCATCCGCGCCGCCGGCGTACCGCACGTCTTCCCCGGCATCGACGTCTCCGGCACGCCGGCGATCCTGCACACCCGGGGCAACGCGGACGGGCACCTGGTGCTGCGCGGCGGCGGCGGGCGGCCGAACTACGACGCGGAGTCGGTGGCCGGCGCCCTGGAGCTGCTGCGCGCGGCGGGCCTGCCCGAGCGCGTGGTGATCGACGCGAGCCACGCCAACAGCGGCAAGGACCACCGCAACCAGCCGCGGGTGGCGGCCGACGTGGCGGCCCAGCTCGACGCCGGCCAGCGCGGCATCGTCGGGATCATGCTGGAGAGCTTCCTGCTCGCCGGCCGCCAGGACCTCGACCCGACCCGCGAGCTGACGTACGGCCAGTCGGTCACCGACGCCTGCATCGGCTGGGACACCACCGAGGAGGTCCTCAGCCACCTGGCCGCCGCCGTCCGCACCCGCCGCCGCGCCCCGGCCCCCACCCCCGCCTGACCCCCACCCCGTCCGCAGGGCGGTGGAAACGGACAGTGCCGCCCCCGGGCCCGGGAGGGCTCGGGGGCGGCACCGGTGTCGGTGTGCAGGTCGCCTCTCGGCGAGTGGCACGACGCGGCTCCAGCCGGACGGTATTCCGCGAAGGCAATTAGGTGAGGCCCGGGGACACTGGACACACCGACACCTCACTCAACCGGGGACCCGCCGCCGGTGTTCCGGCCCGCGCCATGACCGCCGTCACAGCCCCCGGCGACCACTCCGCGTCGGCCGGGCACGGCGCGGGCGCGCCCCGGCCCGGCGACGTTTCACCGGTTCGGACGCGGGTAGCTGACCGTCGTGACCGACGACGCACCCGTGACGGACGCGCCCGTGATCGAGGAGCCGGACATCCGGCGCCTCGACGACCTCCTCGAGGATCTCTACCACGGCCAGGAGCGGATCAGCCAGGCGGACATCTACCGTCGGGCCGTCGCCGCCGAGCTTCCCGCGCAGCTCCTCACCCGCATGGCCGCCCTGCCCGAGGGCGAGTACGCCGTGGACGAGGTGGCCGACCTGCTCGGCGGTTCGGTCACCTGACGCCCCGGCGGCCGGGACCGGCACGGGCCCGGCGGGCCGTGCCGACCGTCGTGGGGCGAGACCGCCGCCCACCCGTCCCCCGGGGGCGGACGGCCTTGCGCACCGGAGGCCGACGAGCAGTGAGGAGAGCGAGATGTCCCACCACGAGGAAGAGCACGAGAAACTGCCGGCGCTCGGTCAGCCCCCCGAGGGCCGGGACACCCTGCCGGAGCCCGACTTCGCCAACGAGCACGACCGCACCGCGGTCGACCGGGACGTCATCACCGGGGCGGACGCCGACGAGCGCGAGCCGGAGGCCTCGCGCGGCTGGGCGGGCCAGGACCACGGCACGACCCCGACCTGACGACAGCCACGACGAAGGGGGCCGGCTCAAGCGCCGGCACCCTTCGTCGTACGTCGTCAGTCCTCGTCGTGGTCGCCGCCCTCGGCGGCCTGCTGGGCCACCGCGTACGCCATCTGGAGGAAGTCCGAGGCGGCCACGGCGGTCAGCGCGGTCGCCACCAGACGGGTGAGCCGGGGGGCGAGCACCAGGCCGCCGGTGAACCCGGTGGCGACCCAGACGGCGAGACAGAACGGGCAGCTCAGCAGCTCCCCGATCGCGTGCCGGGTGGAGCTGCCCTGGTCACGGACCTGCTCCATCACCTCGCCGCTGCCGATCGGCTTGTCGTACCGGGTGAACGGCGCCCGCAGGGGGCTCGTCACCGCGTCCTTCGTCAGCAGCCGGCTGAGCTTGTGGGTGGCGATGCTCAGCAGCACCACGTCGGCCGGGGCGGGACGCTCGGGCACCGGACGGCCGGTCGCCCTGACCAGACCGGCGATGCCGGCGGTCACCCCGGCGTAGGTTCCCATCGCCGCCAGGTACCCGCCCAGCGGGCGGTGTTCGTGCGGCGCGTACGCCTGGCGCAGCCGCGCCACCTTCTCCTTCAGGGCGGTCACCCGGTCTCCTCGATCCTCTCGGGTGCGGTCCGGCTCAGCCGGCCTGCAGGTTGTCGGCCACCTCGCGGGCGAGGCTGTCCAGCGCCTCGTCGGCCAAACGCTCGGCGTCCGGCCCGCCGGTGAGGTCGAGCCGCATCCGGGCGCCACCGGCCTGGGCGGGCTCCACGAGGATCTCCGCCGACCAGTCCTCGGCGGCGCTCCACCGGGCCCGCAGTTCCTCGGCGCTGACCTCGTCCGCCGGGCTGCCGTCCGCCCGCAGCGGCTCGGGCAGCCACGCCGACGCCCGCGCGGGGTCGGTGGCGGTGTTGAACACGACCTCCGGCGGCGCGGACATCCCGCGCTCGGCGGACGCCATCAGGCGTCCCGCAGCCGGCTCGGGTCGACCTCGCGGCCGGGGTGCCGGGCGAGGTACTCGGTCTCCAGCTCGGCGGTGCGCCGCAGGTGGTTGGCGAGCGCGGAGTCCGCCGCGTGGCGCAGGGTGTCCAGGCGGGTCCGGTGCAGGCTGTGCATCTCCCGGATCAGGTCCTCGTCGGCCAGCTCGGCGGGGTCGACGCCGAGCAGCTCGCCGTCGGGCGGATCCGCCTCGCCGGAGGCCCTGTCGTGGACATGGTCGCCGTCCCACTCGGGCATCCGCTGCTCCGGGCTGCCGAAGTCGTCCTGCCGTACCGATCCCGTCATGATCGACCCCCTGCTCTGGTTTGGGCTCGCGTCTAGACGGATGCCCACACCGGAAGGCACCAAACCATCCCCGCACCTACGACGCCGCGTCGGAGACCCCGACGGTCCCCGGTACTCTCGATGCCATGAAACGGCTCTGGACCCCGGCGTGGATCGCGCGCCACGTGGCCATGGTCGTGCTCGTCACCGGTTTCCTGGCGCTGGGCTGGTGGCAGGTCAGCCGGGCCGCCGCCGGCAACGCGATCAGCTGGGGCTACGCGGTCGAGTGGCCGATCTTCGCCGGCTTCGTGGTCTTCGTCTGGTGGCGTGAGGTCCGGCACGCCCTGCGCGGGCCGGCGGCGCCGGCCGACGCGCAGGGGGAAGCGTCGAGCGCCGCCGGGACGCGACCGGCCGACGCCCCGCAGGCCGCCGCGACGCGCCCGGTCGTACGCCGACCCGTGCGGGTCGCCCGCGTGTCCGCGGCTGCCGGCGGCGGCGAGGACGGCGATCTCGCCGCCTACAACCACTACCTGCAATGGCTGAACGACAACCCGGGTGCCAAGCCCGGTGACTACCCCGGCTGAGGCCGGACGCGAAAGGACGGACGACGGTGGGCGCAGCCCTGACCCGGTACCGAGTCATCGCCTGGATCGTCGGCGTGGCGCTGATCCTGCTGGTCGTGATCGGCATGCCGATGAAGTACGGCTTCGACGACCCGATCCTGGTGGAGACCGTGGGCCAGGCACACGGCTTCCTCTACATGCTCTACCTGGTGGCCGCCTTCGACCTGTCCCGCCGGGCCGGCTGGCCGCTGAAGCGGATGGTCCTGGTGATGTTGGCCGGCACGGTGCCGTTCGTCTCCTTCTACGCGGAGCGCCGGGTCAGCTCCTGGGTGACGGCGGAGCAGTCCGAGCGCACCCCGGAGCCGGTCGCCGGCTGACGCCGGTCACCGGGTGGGCCGCCACGGGTCGGCCGAGGCGAGCGGGTCCTCCCAGCCGCCGTACCGGTTCATCTCCCGGGCCCGGCGCAGGGCCCGGGAGACCTGGCCGAACTGCCGCTCGTCGTCGCTGCTGAACAGCAGCACCCGTTCGCCCCGGCGCCGGCCCCACAGCTCGTACGCGGGCGGCCGCCACCGGTCCCCGACCAGCGCGACCAGCACCGGCAGCAGGAACACCAGGCCCAGGACGAGGTACGCCCCGGCGGTGAGCCGTTGCAGCCCTCCGGTGAAGCCGAGCAGCAGGCCGACGCCGCCGATCATGGCGCCGGTGACCAGGACGGCCCGTACCGCGACGCGGTCGTGCGGGCCGCGGCCGGTCTCCAGGTGGGTCAGCTCGGTGACCTGCCAGCTGTTGCGGCCGACGGTGAAGCGGTCGACCGTCACGATGATCCCGGGTCGGGCGTAGAGGAGGGTGTTCTTCTGGGCGGTCGTCCGCGATGACCGCGTCTGTCGGGTGGCGCCTTGAGGGTTCACGGTTCTACCTCCCACGGCTGGTGCCGGGTCGGCTCCCGTCGACGGTCTCGCATCGGTGCCGGTCGGCGGGATTCCCGGCTGCGCGCTTCATTGTGTGGCGCACGTGCCAGCCCCGACGGCGATTCCGGCTCGCGTCCGGGGGCCGCGGTCGCGTGGCCCGCCGGTTCCGGCCGCTATGTCGGTCTTGTCGGTCATAACGGCTCACGTTCCTACGGCATACGCCGACAACGACGAACGGCACGGATCGCCCGATCGCCGACAATGCCGTCGCCCGCTGCGGCGGGCCGGAAGAGTCGATCACGCGCCGCACCCGTCGTGATCCGCAATTTCCGTCACTCGGCCAACATTCGACCCTGCTTCAACTGCGCATCACTCCTGCCCCGGGATAGGTTGTCCCGGTCGGCCCGGTCTGATCGCCGTCCACCCGGACGGCACCGGCCCGGTGCCGCCGGGGGCGTCAGCAGCCCACGGCGGCCGATGGGAGAGGAGCCTTCCGCTCTTGTCGTCCCTCAGGAACACGCTGCGCACCCTGGCGATCGCCGTGGTGTCGGCCGCGCTGCTCGCCCCGGCGATACCCGCCCGGGCCGAACCGTCCCCCGCCGAGCTGACCCGGCGGATCGAGAACTCCTCCTCCCAGCTGGAGCACGTCGTCGAGGCGTACAACAAGCTCCGGGAGGAGATCAAGACCAACCAGGCCGCCGTGGCGCGGGTGCAGAGCCGCCTCGGTCCGCTGGAGCAGGAGACCGAACGGAGCCGGGCGGACGTCGGCGAGATGGCGGTGACCGCGTACAAGACCGGCAACAACCTGAGCACCGCGGAGGCGCTGCTGCGTCCCGGCGGCGCCGACACCCTGCTCGACCGGCTGAGCATGCTCGACCAGCTCACGCGGCAGCGGCAGGCGAAGATCTCGAACTTCACGGGCAACCAGCGCCGGCTGCTCGACGAGAAGACCCGGCTGGAGGTCACGCTGGGCCGGCAGGCGGCGCAGGCCCGCGAGATGACCGCCACGAAGAAGCGGATCGAGCGCGACCTGGCCGAGCTCTACGAGCTGCGCCGGCAGGCGTACGGCCGGGCCACCGAGAAGCCGGCCGCCCGGTCCGACAGCGCGAAGGAGGCACCCGCGGTCTCGGGCAAGGCCGGCGTCGCCGTGCGGTACGCGTACGGCGCGCTCGGCAAGCCGTACGTCTGGGGCGCCGACGGACCGAACGGCTACGACTGCTCGGGCCTGACCTCGGCGGCCTGGCGGGCGGCCGGCAAGTCACTGCCGCACAACACCCGGATGCAGTGGGGCGCGGTAACCCACATCAGCCGCGGCGAGCTGCGCCCCGGCGACCTCGTCTTCTACAGCGGGCTCGGGCACGTGGGCCTCTACGTCGGCGGTGGTCAGGTGATCGACGCGCCGAGCGCCGGGCGCAACGTGCTCAAACGGGGCATGAACCTGATGCCCATCCAGGGCTACGGTCGGGTCCGCTGACCCACCGGCAACGCGAACGGCCGGCGTCCCCCTATCGGACGCCGGCCGTTCGCGTTGTTCCTACCCTGCTCAGGCCGCCTGTAGGCCCTCGGCCCGGGCCAGCTCGCGGAGCCGACCGAGCGCCTGGATCTCCAGCTGCCGGATCCGCTCCCGGGAGAGCGAGAACCGCGAGGCCACCTCGGTGAGGGAGTGCTCCCGGCCGTCCTCGAGCCCGTAGCGGGCCCGCATGATGCCGGCCGAACGGTCGTCGAGGTGGTTGAGCAGACCCTCGATCCGCTGCCGCTCCAGCCCCGTCAGGACGATCTCCTCCGGCGACGGCGCGTCGCTGTCGGCGACCAGGTCACCGAGGTTGGTGTCGCCGTCGTCGCCCACCGGGGTGTCCAGCGAGACGGTGTCCTGCGACCAGCGGACCAGCTCGTTGACCCGCTCGACGGTGACCCCGAGGGCCGCCGCGATCTGCTCCGGCTCCGGGTCGCTGCCCAGCTCACGGGTGAGCTGCCGGGCCACGTTGCGCATCCGGTTGACGTCCTCGACCAGGTGCACCGGCAGTCGCACGGTGCGCTCCTGCTGGGCGATCGCCCGGCTGATCGCCTGACGGATCCACCAGGTCGCGTAGGTGGAGAACTTGTAGCCGCGCACGTAGTCGAACTTCTCGACCGCGCGCACCAGGCCGGTGTTGCCCTCCTGGATCAGGTCCAGCATGGGCATGCCCGAACGCACGTAGCGGCGGGCGATCGACACGACCAGTCGCAGGTTGGCCCGGATGAACAGGTCCTTGGCCCGCTCGCCCTCGGCGACGAGCCGCTCCAGGTCGTCCCGGTCGGCACCGGCGGGGACGCGGTCCTCGCCGAGCAGGTGCTCGGCGTAGAGGCCGGCCTCGATCGCCTTGGAGAGGTCGACCTCCTTGGCGGCGTCCAGCAGTGGCGTCCGGGAGATCTCGTGAAGGTAGACGCCGACCAGGTCGCGCTCCTCGGCAACCTCGTCGGTTCGCATGCCGATGTTCTTGTCCACGTTGCCCACGGTCCCCTCGCTCGCGCCGGTTGCCCGGTTCCTTGCCATCCCCACGTCCATCAGCCCTCCCCCGTAACTTCCGCTGTGCCCACCGGTGCTGACACCTACACAACAGTTGAGACGCGCCGGGGATTCCATGTCGTGAGTCGAAAGTGTCACGAATGCCTGATAATCCGCTGAGAGCGCGGTCCATGTTTGCTGTCAGCACCCCGGGTGGCCGCTCTCCGAGGGGCACCACGCCAGGGGCGGCGGATCGACGTGTCGCCGTGTCCCGGTCCATGGCAGCATCGCCCCGCCCGCAGACGCAGCGACCCGGGTCACCGTCGGGCTGCGATCCTGGTCACTGCGGAGTCACGCACGGGTGGACCGGTCGGTTCATCCACGCCCGTGGTAATACCCCACCCCCCGGTGAACAATCCGCACCGCGGACCCGTGCCCGTACGTGACGCGGATCGCAGGGCGGGTGTGGCGGGGGCGGGGGGCTCAGGAGGCGAGCAGGGCCAGGGCGCCGCGGACCTGGTCGGCGGAGCGGGAAAGGGCGGCCCGCGCGGCGGACACCTCCACCCCGGAGACGAGCGAGACCAGCGCCACCTTCATGTCGCCGTCGGCCTCGTTGAGGGCCCGCCGGCAGATCTCCTCCGAGCAGCCGGTCGCCTCGATCAGGATCGAGATCATCCGGCCCCGGAGCTTGGCGTTGGTGGCGACCATGTCGATCATGAGGTTCGAGTAGACCCGGCCCAGCCGGACCATCACGGCCGTGGAGAACGTGTTCAGCACCAGCTTCTGCGCGGTGCCCGCCTTCATCCGGGTCGACCCGGTGACGACCTCCGGTCCGGTGTCCACCCCGATGAAGACGTCCACCGACCGGGCGGCCTGCGCCTCCGGGTTGGCACAGAGCAGCACGGTCGAGGCCCCCTTGGCACTCGACGCGGCGAGCGCCCCCAGGACGTACGGTGTGCGTCCGCTGGCGGCGAGCCCGACCACCAGGTCCCCGGCCCGTACGCAGTCGGCGGCCTCCGCCGCGCCGCCCCGGTCGTCGTCCTCGGCGTCCTCGACCGCCCGCCACATGGCCTCCGGCCCGCCCGCGATGTGCGCGCAGAACCAGTGCCGGGGCGAGTTGAAGGTGGGCGCCAGCTCGGCGGCGTCGAGCACGCCGAGCCGGCCGGAGGTGCCGGCGCCGAAGTAGTGCACCCGGTGCCCGCCGCGCAGGGCGGTCACCGCCAGGTCCACGGTCGCGGCGATCTCGTCGAGGACGGCCGCGACGGCGCCGGGCACCCGGTGGTCCGCCTCGTTGATGACCGTGAGCACGTCCCGGGTCGACATGAGGTCGAGGTCCGCGCTGAGCGGGTTACGCCGCTCGGTCGGCGCGCCGACCCGGATCACCGGCCGGGCCGTCACCGGGGCCGTCACCTCGTGGGGTTCCACCGCGCCCGCCGTCATGCCCGCCTCCGTCCCGGGCCGACCCGGTGCGACCGGACCGCCTCGGCTGTCGCTTCGAGGGCCTTCCTGGCCCGGGACCGGTTGCGCGCGGCCACCCCGACGAAGAGGCAGTCGACGACGGTGAGCTGGGCCAGCCGGCTCGCCATGGCGCCCGAGCGGTAGGTGGTCTCGCGGGCGGCCGTGGTGAGCACGAAGTCGGCCACCTCGGTGATCGGCGACCGGGGGAAGTTGGTGAGCGCCACCGTGGCCGCCCCCCGGGCCCGCGCCTGTTCCAGCACCTCGATCACGTCGGAGGTGGTGCCGGTGTGCGAGATGCCGACCGCGACGTCGCCCCGCCCGAGCAGCGCGGCCGACGTCAGCGCGGTGTGCACGTCCGGGAAGTAGAAGGCGATGCGGCCGATGCGGTGCAGCTTCTGCTGGAAGTCCGAGGCGACGAAGCCGCTGGCGCCCGCCCCGTAGACGTCGATCCTTGCGGCGCCCGCGATGGCGTCGACGACCTGCTCGCAGATCGCCGGGTCGAGCTGCTCGGCCGTCTCCTCGACGGCCCGCGCGTCGTTGAAGGCGATGGTCGCGATGATCTGGGCGAGGTCGGCCCCGGGCGGGATGTCGCCGCCGACGACCCGCGCGTCGGGCGGCTCGATCCGGCGGGCGGCCTCGGCGGCGAGCCTGATCCGCAGCTGCGGGTAGCCGTCCATGCCGACCGATCGACAGAAGCGAATGACGGTCGCCTCGGATGTCTCGGCGGCGGTGGCGAGGTCGGTGATGGTCCGACGCGCGGCGTCGGCCGGGTCGGAGACCACCAGCCGGGCGACCCGCTGCTCGGCCGGCGACAACGACGGGAGCAGGCCGCTGATGTGGACGATCAGCCCACCCGGCTCGTGACTCGCAGAAATCTTCGGACTCTTCGCCACGGATGAAACTTACTTTCACGAAGCGTGAGCGTCAACCATGACTGCGCGTATTGAGGAAAGTACCGCCTGCCCGGGCGTGCCGTTTCGCCCAGCGTGCCATCCGTACCGCCCAGCGTGCCATTCCACGGAGGACGTCGCCTCCCCCGCCGGACCTGCGTGGAGAGGCCACCCGGTCGCCGCGGGCCCCCGTACAGACGGTGCCGTCCCGCCGCCTCCCGCGGCGCCCCGCCACCCGGCCGGATCCCGGGCGGCCGGCCGGATCCTTGGCGGCCGGCCCGGGGGCCGTCGGCTCAGGCGATCGGCCGGCCGATCGCGACCGGCTCCCCGCCCGGCGGCCCGGGCACGACGGCGGACCGCACGTCCCGCCCGTCGGGCGACCGGCCCTCGCGCCCGTCGGTCAGCCGGCCGTCGCGACCGTCGGCGGACGACGCCAGCCAGCCCGCCAGGTGGGCCTGGATCTGCCGGGAGACCTCCTCCGGCGGGCGCCCGGCGTCGACCACGACGAAGGTCGGATACTCCGGCAGGGTCCGGTACGCGGTGTCGGCGGCGGTCAGGTAGCACATGCTCTCGTGGTCGGTGCCGCGCTGCTCGATCCGCCGGTACGCCTCGGCGGGATCGACGGTCAGCAGGAAGGTCAACTGCGGGCGCGGGAACATCCGGTAGCCGGCGCGGGCCAGCCGCTCCCAGCGCTGGCCCCCGTGCGCCCGGATGCTCGCGTACTGGCAGGCGGAGTAGCGGTCCATCACCGCGACCCGGCCGGTGGCCAGGCAGCTGAGCAGGGCGAGGGCGATCGCCAGCCAGCGGAGCACGGACTCCACCGCCAGCATGCCGCTGCGCCCGACGAGCCGCTGCGCGTCCGGGCGGCCGACGCGGTGCGCGAGGCGGCCCAGCCAGCGCCGCCCGCCGGCGTTGCGGTGGTAGGTGGCGGGGCGGCCCGCCGCGGTGAGCGCGTCGGCGAGCCGGTGCGCCTGGGTGGTCTTGCCCGAGCCGTCGATGCCGATCAGGGCGACGGCGCGCAATCGGGCCCTGCCGCGCCGCGCCCCCGGTGATCTGGACACTCTGCACAGGCTATCCGACTCACGCTCGCGTACCCGGAGATTTGTGCCGTGTCCTCCCGGTTGACCCCGACCGTGCCACCTGCCAGGTGTGGCCCGCCGGGATGCCGGGTACCGGAGTTGGATCAGCCGCCCACCACCATCGACGGGAGACGCCAATGGCAGAGCGCGGGGACGAGAGCCTGGTGCACACGTTGAAGAAGGTCGCCGCCGTGCTCAAGCAGGAAGAGATTCCCTTCGCGCTCGGGGGCAGCTTCGCGGTGTACGCCCACGGCGGTCACTCCAGCGACCACGACGTCGACTTCCTGATCCGGGAGGTCGACGTGGAACGGTCCCTCGAGGCGCTGGTCGCGGCGGGCTTCACCGCCGAGCGGCCGCCCGAGGACTGGCTGGTCAAGGTGTTCGACGACGGCCGCATGGTGGATCTGATCCACCGACCGATCGAGACGCCGGTGACGGAGGAGACGTTCGCCGACACGGTCGTACGGCCGGTCGACGCGATCCACATGCCGGTGCTCTCGGCCAGCCAGCTCATGGTGCACAAGCTGCTGAGCTTCTCGCAGCACTACTGCGACTTCGCCCGTGGCCTGCCGCTGGCCCGTTCCCTGCGGGAGCAGATCGACTGGGAACGGGTACGCAAGGAGACGCAGCACTCCCCGTACGCGGAGGCGTTCCTGGTGCTGCTGGACCGGCTGGAAGTGGTGCCGCACTCCGGCACCGGCGAGGGAGAGGGGACACCGTGACCGAGCACCGCGACGTCGCCACCGGACCGCCCGACGAGTACGTCGAGGCGGAGATCCACCGGCTGCTCGCCGAGGACCCGGACGTGGCCGAGCAGGGGATCACCGTGGTCCGCCGGGAGCGCGGCCTCGTGCTCTACGGCGAGGTCGAGAGCCCGCACCGGCGGGAGGAGATCCTGCGCCGGGTGGCCGAACGCTTCCCTGACGTGCCGGTCACCAGCGACATCGGGGTGATCCGCGCGCAGGCGCCCACGGAGATCGAGCAACTGCCCTGAGGAGGTTCCATGGTGATCCGGATCGCCGCCGTGGGCGACGTGCATCTGGACGAGGACGTGGTCGGCCGGTTCCGGCCGGCACTGGACGAGCTGCCCGAGCACGCCGACGTGCTGTTGCTCGCCGGCGACCTGACCCGGCACGGGACGGAGTCGGAGGCCCGGTGCGTGGCCACCGAGTTCGGCGGGCTGGGCGTGCCGGTGGTGACCGTGCTGGGCAATCACGACCACCAGTGCGACCAGGTGCCGCAGGTGGTCAAGGTGCTCGAGGACGCCGGGATCACCGTGCTGGAGGGCAACGGCGTCGTGTTGGACTGCGCCGGCGGCCGGCTGGGTGTGGCCGGGGTGAAGGGGTTCGGCGGGGGGTTCGCCGGCCGCTGCGCCAGCGACTTCGGCGAGCCGGAGATGAAGGCGTTCGTCCGGACCACCGCCCAGAGCGCGGACGCCCTGTCCGCCGCCCTGCGGGGACTGGAGTGCGACGTGCTGGTGGCGCTGACCCACTACGCGCCGGTGCCCGACACGCTCGCCGGTGAGCCGCTGGAGATCTACCCGTTCCTGGGCTCGTACCAGCTCGGGCAGGCGATCGACTCGGCGCCGACCGCGCTGGCCCTGCACGGGCACGCGCACGCCGGCTCCGAGCGGGGCACCACGCCCGGCGGGGTACGCGTCCGCAACGTCGCCCACCCCGTGATCAAGCAGGCGTACAGCGTCTTCCACTTGGGCGAGGACCTCGATCATGCGCAGGTTTCCGGCGTCGGCGGGTCGGGTATTCAGCAATCATGGAGCTGATTCTCTGGATTCTCGCAGTCGTACTCGTGGTCGCCGGCATCCTCGCGCTGTTCCGGCGGCAGATCCTGTGGGGCGTCGTCCTCATCGTGGTCGGCCTGCTCGTCGGGCCGGGTGGTGTGAGCATCTTCAATTGACGAGGCGGCTACAGGCCGCCGTTCAGGACCCACCGGGGTCGTCGTGACCGGAACTCCGTCCTCCCGACAGGAGCATCCGGACATGACGACCCCGGTGCCGTGCCGGCCGGCGGGTGGCGGCGGGTTTACCGTCCACCTTCAGCGGACATATCCCCACCATGGAGATGTCCAGGAGCGCTGAACGGACCGGCGGCGCCCGGCAGTGGTGGGCGCTGCTCGGCTTCGGGGCGGCGGTGTTCGTCGCCGCGGCGATCGGCGGGCTGGGTGTGCAGGGCACCTCGACCGAGTACGCGAGCCTCGAACAGCCCGCCTGGGCTCCCCCGTCCTGGCTCTTCGGACCGGTCTGGAGCCTTCTCTACGCGATGATCGCGGTGGCCGGCTGGCTGGTCTGGCGGCGGGTCGGCTTCGGCCCGGCTCTCTGGGCGTGGATCGCCCAGCTGGTGCTCAACGCCGTCTGGACGCCGCTCTTCTTCGGCGCCGGCCGCTACGGGCTGGCGTTCGTCGAGATCCTGCTGATGTGGGTGGCGATCGGCGTGACGGTCGCGCTCTTCCGCAGGGTGTCCCGCCCGGCGACCCTGCTGATGCTGCCCTACTGGGCGTGGGTCACCTTCGCGGCCGCCCTCAACTTCGCCATCTGGCGCCTGAACAGCTGAGCGCCATCCGGCGCCTGAACGGCTGAGCCGGGCGACGGAGCACACGACGACGGAACGGGGCCCCGGTTGCACGCCGGGGCCCCGTCCACACGTTCAGCAGCGGGGTACGCCGGGGATGTAGCCGTCGGAGCCGGTGTAGACGTACGCGTCGGCGATGAAGCGGCCGGCGCCGATCCGGTCCCAGATCGTGCTGGTGCCGTAGGTGCCGGTGACGCTGGTGCCGCTGGTCTGGCACTGGATGGTCACCCGGGTGCCGTCGGCGACGGTGCCAACGGCGGCGTAGCCGGTGCCCGGGCCGGAGCGGACGGTCAGCGGCGTACCGCTGGTGTTGACCGTGCCGGAGCCGGCGCTGCTGCCGCAGCCGTTGTCGCTGGAGTAGTTCTTGGTGCCCCAGTAGAGGGCGAGCGCGCCGTTGAACCGCACCTGGATGTCGGCGCCGTTGAGCCGCTGCTCGTAGTGCAGGTGCGGGCCGGTCGAGCCGCCGGTGCTGCCGACCCAGCCGATCACCTTGCCGTAGCCGACGCTCTGGCCCACCGAGACGTTGAAGCCGTTGAGGTGCGCGTAGTAGGTGTGGTAGCCGCCCGCGTGGCTGATCCGGACGTACTTTCCGTAACTGGTGCCGCCGAGGTCCGTGACCCGGTCGACGGTGCCCGGCGCGCTCGCCACCACCGGGTCGCCCAGGTCGTCGGTGCGGTTGAAGTCGATCGAGTACGCCGGGCTGTGGTTGGTCCGGGTCTGACCGGACCAGGACTGCCCGCACGGGAACGGGACCTTGAACGTGGGAGCCGCCATCGCCGGGGCCGCCGGGACGACCAGCGCGCCCACAGCCAGCAGACCGGCCGCCAGCAGGCCCAACCACCGCTTGCCCATCCAACACCTCCTATGTCGAAATCCTTCGATCACTGGCCTCCAGAGTGTCAGAAAATGACATCGATGGAAAGGGGTCGAATTCCCGTGTGGGAGCGTGCCCAACAGGGGGTTTACGGGTTTCCGGATTGTTACTCGCTCGTGTCCGGATAGGGGTGGACCAGGCCAGATGCAAGCGCTTACATGTGGTGACGCCCATCGGACCGGCGCGGGTTCGATCCCTGACGCGCCGGCAAGGAAGGAGAACGGCATGGCGTTTGCCAGATCACGCCAGGCTCTCGCGATCGCCGGCGTGCTGGGGCTGGCGCTGAGCGCCACCGCCTGCGGCACCGGCAGCGACAAGAAGAGTGACACCGCGGGCTCCGCGGAGTGTGCCGCATACGAGAAGTACGGCGACCTCGACGGCAAGAAGGTCAAGATCTACTCGTCCATCCGGGAGATCGAGGCCGACCGCCTCGACGAGTCCTGGAAGCAGTTCGAGGACTGCACCGGCATCGAGATCGACCACGAGGGCAGCGGCGAGTTCGAGGCGCAGCTCAACGTCCTGGTCGACGGCGGCAACGCCCCCGACCTCGCGTTCATCCCGCAGCCGGGCCTGCTCAAGCGCTTCGTCGACTCGGGCAAGCTCAAGCCGGTCGGCGCCGAGACCAAGAAGATGGCCGAGGAGAACTACCCGGCCGACTGGCTGAAGTACAGCACCGTCAACGGCCAGTTCTACGGCGCCCCGCTCGGCTCCAACGTGAAGTCCTTCGTGTGGTATTCGCCGAAGACCTTCAAGGAGAAGGGCTGGACGGTCCCGACCAGCTGGGACGAGCTGATCAAGCTCAGCGACCAGATCGCGGCCACCGGCACCAAGCCGTGGTGCGCCGGCATCGAGTCGGGTGAGGCCACCGGCTGGCCGGCCACCGACTGGATCGAGGACCTGATGCTGCGGACGCAGACCCCCGAGGTCTACGACCAGTGGGTCACCCACGGCATCCCGTTCAACGACCCGAAGGTCGCCGAGGCCCTCGACAAGGCCGGCACCATCCTCAAGAACGAGAAGTACGTCAACGGCGGCTTCGGCGGCGTGAAGAGCATCGCCACCACCTCCTTCCAGGAGGCCGGCGTGCCGATCACCACTGGCAAGTGCGCGCTGCACCGCCAGGCGTCCTTCTACGCCAACAACTGGCCGCAGGGCACCAAGGTGGCCGAGGACGGCGACGTCTTCGCCTTCTACTTCCCGGCGATCGACGCCAGCAAGGGCAAGCCGGTGCTGGGCGGCGGCGAGTTCGTCGCGGCCTTCAACGACCGGCCCGAGGTCCAGGCCGTGCAGACCTACCTCGCGTCCGGTGAGTACACCAACAGCCGTGCCAAGATCGGCGACTGGGTGTCGGCCAACAACAAGCTCGACCTGGCCAACGTCCCCAACCCCGTCGACAAGCTCTCCGTGCAGATCCTCCAGGACAAGTCCAGCGTCTTCCGCTTCGACGGCTCGGACCTGATGCCGGCGGCCGTCGGCTCCGGGACGTTCTGGAAGGCCATGGTCCAGTGGATCAACGGCAAGGACACCGCGACCGTGCTCCGGGACGTCGAGACCAGCTGGAAGTGATCTGACCGGTGGGCCGGTCCGCGGGGACGCGGGCCGGCCCACCGGCCGGTCAAGGACCTGGGAGGGTCGATGGAGTTCGACTTCGCTGCGGAACAGCCGAAGTTCCTCATGCTGATGTACGGGCTGATCGCCTTCGTCGCGGTGGTGGGCGGTCTGCTCCTGCTCCTCGACGTGGTGCCGGCCTGGTTCGCCCGCCGCCGGGAGGCGCAGCTCGTCGCTGCCTCCGCGAGTGGCGCCCCGATCCCCCGCCGGCGCAAGCCGCGCGAGGGTGTCTTCGCGCTCTTCTTCCTGCTGCCCACGCTGCTGCTGCTCGCCATCGGGCTGGTGGTCCCGGCCGTCCGCACCCTGTTGCTGTCGTTCATGGACCAGGGCAGCGACAACTGGGTCGGGCTGCGCAACTACGGCTGGATGTTCTCCGAGGACTCCATCGTCCGCGTGTTGATCAACACGCTGATCTGGGTGCTCCTCGTCCCGCTGGTGGCCACCACGTTCGGCCTGCTCTACGCCGTGCTGGTGGACAAGGCCCGGTTCGAGGCGGTGGCCAAGTCACTGATCTTCCTGCCGATGGCGATCTCCTTCGTCGGCGCCAGCATCATCTGGAAGTTCGTCTACGCCTACCGCGGTGACGGGCAGGAGCAGATCGGTCTGCTCAACCAGATCGTGGTCAGCCTCGGCGGCGAGCCGAAGCAGTGGCTGCTCAACCCACCGCTGAACACGCTGCTGCTGATCGTGATCATGGTCTGGATCCAGGCCGGTTTCGCGATGGTGGTGCTCTCCGCCGCGATCAAGGCGATCCCCGCCGACATCGTGGAGGCGGCCCGGCTCGACGGGGTCACCCCGTGGCAGATGTTCTGGCAGATCACCATGCCGAGCATCCGGCCGGCGCTGATCGTGGTCGTGGTGACGCTGTCGATCGCCACCCTCAAGGTCTTCGACATCGTCCGGACGTCCACCAACGGCAACTACGACACCAGCGTGATCGCCAACGAGATGTACAACCAGGCGTTCCGCTACGGCGAGAACGGGCAGGGCTCCGCCCTGGCGGTCTTCCTGTTCGTCCTGGTGATCCCGATCGTGATCTACCAGATCCGCAACATCCGTCAGCAGCGGGAGGGCTGAGATGACCACCGCGACGCCCACCGTCGCCGCCGGCACCCAGAAGACCGGCGGGCGGGGCACCAGCACCGCCGGGCGGGTCCGCAGGCGGCTGAACAGCCGTACCGCGACGCTCGTCTCGATCGTCATCGCGGTGTTCTGGACCATTCCCACCTTCGGCCTGTTCATCTCCTCCTTCCGGCCCGAGGACGAGATCAAGAGCACGGGGTGGTGGAACTTCTTCACCAGCCCGTCGTTCACCCTGGACAACTACCAGGAGGTGCTGTTCGGGCGCTCCTCGTCGTCCGGGCAGCTCGCCAGCTACTTCATCAACTCGCTGGCGATCACCATCCCGTCGGTGCTCTTCCCGATCGCCTTCGCGGCCCTGGCCGCGTACGCGCTCGCCTGGATCAACTTCCGGGGGCGGGACTGGCTGTACATCGCGATCTTCGCGCTGCAGATCGTGCCGTTGCAGATGGCCCTGGTGCCGCTGCTGAAGTTCTTCTCCACCGGGGTCACCGTCGGCGGGGTCACCGTCATGCCGGCCTGGGACCTGGTCGACGAACAGAAGTTCGCGCAGGTGTGGTTCGCGCACACCTGCTTCGCGCTGCCGTTCGCCGTCTTCCTGCTGCACAACTTCATGGCGCAGCTGCCCGGAGAGCTGATGGAGTCGGCCCGGGTCGACGGGGCCACCCACCCGAAGATCTTCCGCAGCATCGTGCTGCCGCTGATCACCCCGGCGCTGGCCGCGATCGGCATCTTCCAGTTCCTCTGGGTCTGGAACGACCTGCTGGTCGCGCTGATCTTCGCCGGTGGCGGCGACGAGACCGCCCCGCTCACCGTCCGGCTGGCCGAGATGGCCGGCACCCGGGGCAACGAGTGGCAGCGGCTCACCGCCGGCGCGTTCGTCTCGATCGTCGTACCGCTGATCGTCTTCCTGTCCCTCCAGCGCTACTTCGTGCGCGGCCTGCTCGCCGGCAGCGTCAAGGGCTGAGACGTCTCCGCCGCCGCCGGTGATCCGGCGGCGGCGGAGCTGCGCGGAGCGGGGGGTAGCGTGACGAGGATCGATGATGTCGCACGCCTGGCCGGGGTCTCCACCGCCACCGTGTCCCGGGCGCTGCGAGGGCTGCCGACGGTCTCGGCCGCGACCCGGCGCCGGGTGCTCGCGGCGGCCGAGCAACTGGACTACGCCGTCTCGCCGAGCGCCTCGCGGCTGGCCGGCGGGCGCACCGGCACGGTCGCCGTCGTGGTCCCCCGCATCACCCGGTGGTTCTTCGGCACCGTCGTCGAGGCGGTCGAGGACATCCTCCAGCAGGCGGGCTACGACCTGCTGCTCTACAACCTCGGCGGGCGGGAGCAGATCCGTCAGCGGGTACTGCGCACCGCCAACCTGCACAAGCGCGTCGACGCGATCATGCTGGTCGCCACGCCGCTGCGGTCCGCCGACCTGACCGCACTGACGAAGCTGAAGCTGCCCGGGGTGACCATCAGTTCCGGCACGGTGGTGCCCGGCTGGCCCTGCGTACGCATCGACGACGTCGGCGTCGCGCGGACCGCCACCCGGCACCTGCTCGACCTGGGGCACCGGCGGATCGCCCACATCTCCGGCGACCCGGACGACGAACTCGCCTACACCACGCACCTCGACCGGCGGCGCGGCTACCGGGAGGCGCTGCGCGACGCCGGGATGGTCCCCGATCCCGGCCTCGACGTGGAGTCGCAGTTCACCATCAGCGGCGGCACGCGGGCCACCGAGGAGCTGCTCCGGCGCGGCGACCCGCCGACGGCCATCTTCGCGGCCTGCGACGAGATGGCGATGGGGGCGATGACCGCGCTGCGCGACGCCGGCCTGCGGGTGCCGCAGGACGTCAGCGTGATCGGCGTCGACGACCACGACCTGGCCAGCGTCCTCGGGCTGAGCACGATCGCCCAGCCGGCGGCGGAGCAGGGGCGGCTCGCCACGCGGATCCTGCTCGACCCGCTGCACGGCCGGGCCCTGCCGCCGGGGAGCACCCCCTATCTCGACACGCCGGGATCACCGGTGATCCTGCCCACTCGGCTGATCGTGCGTGAATCGACCGCACCACCCCGGGCACACTAACGGGAACCGGCGACGCCCGGCAGCATCCGACCGTCCGGCTCGACACACGGGAGAAGGCCCTGAACAGCAACCCGACGCACCAGGACACGCCCGCCGGCCCTGCCACCGGTTGGTGGACCAGGGCCACCATCTACCAGGTCTACCCGCGCTCCTTCGCCGACTCCGACGGCGACGGGATCGGTGACCTGCCCGGCATCACCGCCCGCCTGGACCACCTCGTGGAACTGGGCGTGGACGCGCTCTGGCTGTCGCCGTTCTACCCGTCGCCGCAGGCCGACGCCGGGTACGACGTGGCCGACTACCGGGACGTGGACCCGCTCTTCGGCACCCTCGCCGACGCCGACCGGCTGATCGCCGGGGCGCACTCGCGCGGGCTGCGGGTCATCGTCGACCTGGTGCCCAACCACACGTCGTCGGCGCACGAGTGGTTCGCCGCAGCGCTCGCCGCCGCCCCCGGCAGCCCGGAGCGCGACCGCTACGTCTTCCGCGACGGCCGGGGGCCGGACGGCGCGCAGCCCCCGAACGACTGGCAGAGCGTCTTCGGCGGGCCGGCCTGGACCCGCGTCACCGGGGCCGACGGCCGCCCCGGCCAGTGGTACCTGCACCTGTTCGACTCGGGTCAGCCCGACCTCAACTGGGACAACCCCGAGGTCCGGGAGGAGTTCCTGGAGGTGCTCCGGTTCTGGCTGGACCGCGGCGTCGACGGCTTCCGCGTCGACGTGGCGCACGGCCTGATCAAGCAGGCCGACCTGGCGGACTGGCAGGAGCCGCAGGAGATCCTCTCCGGTCAGGAGATCGACAAGCCGCGCCCGCCGATGTGGGACCAGGAGGGCGTGCACGAGATCTACCGGGACTGGCGGCGCGTGCTGGACGGCTACCCGGACGAGCGGATCCTGGTCGCCGAGGCGTGGGTCGAGCCGGCCGAGCGACTGGCCCGCTACGTCCGCCCGGACGAGATGCACCAGGCGTTCAACTTCGAGTACCTGCTGGCCGCGTGGACCGCCCCGGCCCAGTACGCGGTGATCACCCGCTCGCTGGAGGCCACCGACGCCGTCGGCGCCCCGACCACCTGGGTGCTCTCCAACCACGACGTGGTCCGGCACGCCTCCCGGCTGGGGCTGCCGGTCGGCGGCAAACGGCCCAACGGCATCGGCATCGGCGACCCGCAGCCGGACGCCGCGCTCGGCCTGCGCCGGGCGCGGGCGGCCACCCTGCTGATGCTCGCCCTGCCCGGCTCGGCCTACCTCTACCAGGGCGAGGAACTGGGCCTGCCGGAGCACACCACGATGCCCGACGAGGCCCGGCAGGACCCGACCTGGGCGCGCAGCGGGCACACCGAGCGGGGTCGCGACGGCTGCCGGGTGCCGATCCCGTGGGAGGCCGACGCCCCCTCGTACGGCTTCGGGCCGACCGACGCGAGCTGGCTGCCGCAGCCGTCGCTCTGGGCGGAGTACGCCCTGGACCGGCAGCGGGACACGCCCGGCTCGACGTACGAGCTGTACCGGATGGCGCTGCGGCTGCGCCGCGAGCACCGGCTCGGCGAGGGCCCGCTGGAGTGGCTCGCCTCCGGCGACGAGGTGCTCTCGTTCCGCAACGGGGGGCTGACCGTGCTGACCAACTTCGGCGACGCCGCCGTGCCGCTGCCCGCCGGGTCCGAGCTGGTGCACGCCAGCGCCCCGCTGGACGCCGACGGCGCCGTGCCCACCGACGTGACGGTCTGGGTCCGCCCGTCCTGACGTGTAAGGAAGGGCACCTTCCTAACGCATAGCGTTAGGAAGGTGCCCTTCCTTACAGCCGTTCGGCGCGGTCGTGCAGCAGGTCCCGGACGTCGTCGATGTCGCCCGGCGAGGTCCGCGAGGCCAGCCAGTACATGACGCCCGTCGGGATGAAGAAGAGCTGGAAGGCCGCCAGCCCGACGGCGTAGTTCAGCGGCGGCGGGAAGGCCGCCCGCAAGCCGTGGAAGGCCACCCCCACCAGCCCGTTGCCGGCCGCCCGGCCGACGCCGTTGACCAGGTTGCCGAGGCTGTAGACGGTGCCCCGGTGCTCGGGCGGGTTGACGTCGGCGATCAGGGCGAACCAGTTCGGCGAGTTCGCCGAGGTGAGCGCCAGCGCCACGACGGCGGTGAGCAGGCTCAGCCCGACCGTCGGTTCGGTGAACACGCTGGTCAGCACCGCCCGCACCACCGCGCCGGCGCCGGCGCCGTCCGGCACGTCGATGCGTACCGGCACGAAGAAGAGGACCAGGTAGAACGGCAGCGCCGCGAGGATGCCGACCGCCGCGACCAGGGCCCGGCCCCGGGGCGTACGCCGTTGCAGCGCGTCGCCGACCAGCCCGCCCACGATGGAGAGCACCCCGCCGAGCTGGAACAGGGTGGCGAAGACGCTGCCCACGACCACGGCGGTGGCGGCGGAGTAGCCCTGGTCCTCGGCCCGCTCGGCGAAGAGCACCGGCAGCCAGACCAGCGATCCGAAGGCCGCCTGCGCGGTGAGGCCCTGGAGGATCAGCCAGCGGTTCGTCCGCCGGCCGAGGATCCTCGGCAGGTCCGCCCGGCTGATCCGGTAGTCGTACTCGGCGCCGGTGGCGAGCGCGTCGGCCAACTCCGGCTCGCTCTGCCCGCGCCGGATGTCGTAGGTGAACAGGTAGGCGACGGTCGCCGCGACGCCGACCACGGTCAGCAGCAGGAACGGGCGTCGCCAGTCGGCGGCCCCCAGCAGCCCGCCGACCAGCGTGCCGGCGAGCGTGCCGACGCCCTGGGACAGCCCCCAGAAGCTCATTACCAGCCCCCGGCGGCGGGGCGAGATCAGGTCGGTGACGACCGAGAAGCCGACCGACCCGACCGCGCCCAGGCCGACCGCCGCCAGGATCTGCGCCGCCAGGAAGGCGGGATAGTTCGCCGCGACCGCGCTGCCGCCCGTGCCCAGCGCCCAGATGAGGGTGCCGACCATCAGCAGCGGCTTACGGTTCGCGCGGTCACCCACGTACGCCCAGCCGACGGCGGCCACCGCGCTGGCCAGGAAGCTCACGGCGGTGACCAGGCCGAGCAGCCGCTGCGGCACGTCGAAGGCGGCGGAGATGGGCCCGTACAGCGGGGGCACCAGACCGATCGCCACGTTGTCCAGCGAGGCGAGCAGCACGAAGACCACGACGCTGTAGAACCGGTGCGCGGGCGTCCCGCCCCGGGCCCGCGCCGGCCCACCCCTGGTCAAGGTCATGTGCGGCAGCCAACCAGGATCAGGTCACGAGCGGGTGACGACGCGCGGGCGCGGCGGGGTGCTCAGAGATAGCCGCCGATCGCGGGCGGGGCAGTGGGCGCGGCCGGCGTGCCCGCCCGCAGCGCGTACAGCTCGGCGAGGGTCGCGCCCTGGGGCGGCACGCCCGCCGCCGTGCCCAGCCACCCGGTCGCCTCCTCGTACGACAGCGGGCCCACCTCGATGCGGGCCAGGCAGCGACCCGGGCGGACCACCGCCGGGTGCAGCCGGGACAGGTCCTCGTTCGTGGTGATCGCGACGAGCACGTCGCGCCCCTGCCCGAGCAGCCCGTCGGTGAGGTTGAGCAGCCGGGACAGGGCCTGCCCGGCGGCCTGCTTCGCCTCGCCCCGGATCAGCTCGTCGCAGTCCTCCAGGATGAGCAGCCGCCACCGGCGGCCCGTCCCCTGCTCGCCGTCCTCGTCCCCGACCGCCACCTCGGACAGGTACGCCGTGTCCGCGAAGAGCACGTCCGGGTCGAGCACGGCGTCGACCTGGCACCAGTCGCGCCACTGGCGGGCAAGGGCGCGCAGCGCGGTGGTCTTTCCCGTCCCGGGCGCCCCGTGCAGCAGCACCAGCCGGCCGGAGAGGCGCTCCGGGGTGGTCGCCATCAGCTCGTCGAGCGCGTCGCGTGCCGCGGCGGCGTAGTTCGGCCGGATCGCCGCCCACTCCGGCGCGGCGATGGAGCGTACGTCGCGCTGGCTGCCCCGGCGGGGGTTCTGGTGCCAGAAGCCGATCCGGCCGGCGCCCGGATCCTCCGGTTCGGCGGCCCCGTCGACGATCCGGTCCAGGGCCGGCCGGCCCACCTCCTCCGAGACCGCCGTGACCGTCACCTCCGCGCCGCGCCCCTTCCAGGTGACCACCCGGGCCGTCCAGCCGTCGCCGGCCAGCAGGCGGGACAGCTGGCGGTTCTCCACGGCCGTGCGGAGCAGTCGCCCGTCCGGGGCGGTCAGCGGCGCGTCGGGGCGCACCCGGGAGAGCCGGACGGTGTGCGACCACGGGTGGCGGCCGGTGACGAAGTCCGCCAGGACCAGCGCGTCGATGACGTCGCAGGGGGTGTCCGCGTCGTCGTACTGGAGCATCGAGGGAATGCCGGTGCCGGGCGCCTCGTCCGCTTCGGGGGTGGTTCGCATCCGTCGATGATCGCGAGCGGGAGCGCGCCCGTACAGTCCTTTACCGTTACCTTTCAGTGCGCTTTAGTGCGCACACGATCGATAGTCCTGCCTTGCGGTAGGACGGTCCCGGTCTGACCGACTGGCGTCGTGCCGGGTTCACGCTTCACGGCCACCTGCCCGCATGTGCGGGTCTTCTGATCGGCTCCACGTGCTGCCACCGGGCCACTCCCGGCGGTGTCGTACTCAGCCGCCAGGGCGGCCAGGTTCAGAGCGGCGTTGCGGTCCCGGTCGATGACCAGGCCGCATGCCTCGCAGGTGTATTTGCGCTCGTGCAGGGCGAGCTTGGTTCTCACCGCGCCGCAGCCCGAGCAGGTCTTGCTGGACGGATACCAGCGGTCGGCCAGCAGCAGCCGGCCGCCGTTCCATCCGGTCTTATACGCCAACTGGCGGCGGATCTCCGCGAATCCGGCGTCGGCGATGTGCCGGGCGAGCCGCCGATTGCGCAGCATCCCGGTCACGTTGAGATCTTCGACCATGATCGTGCCGTGCGTCGTGGCGAGTTGGGTGGTGAGTTTGTGCAGGCCGTCACGGCGCAGGTTCGCCACCCGGGTATGCGCCCGGCCGAGTCGGGCCGCCGCTCGTTCCCACCGCTTCGACGGCTGCCGTCCGGTGCGCCGGTCCGGGCCAGTCTTGCGCGACAGGGATCGGCCCAGCGAGCGCATCCGCTGCTGCGCGTTTACCAGGTAGCGCGGATTCGGTACGAGTTCGCCGGTGGACAGCACCGCGAGGTGCGTGATCCCGACGTCCACGCCGACCACCGTCTTCGGCCGGGCCGGGATGCGTTTGGCACGTTCGATCTCGACGGTGAACGACACGTGCCACCGGCCGGCATCACGGCGCACTGTGGCAGACATGATCCGCGCGGTGCCGTTGTCCAAGCAGCGGGCCAGCTTACGGGCGGATTCGTGCAGCTTCAACCGCCCCAGCCGGGGCAGCACGACGTGCGTCCGGTCAGGCTCGACCCGAATCGCACCGGTGGTGAACCGCACCGACGGGGTGGTGCGGCGGCGAGACTTGAACCGGGGAAACCCGACCGGGCGTCCGGCCCGTGTGCCCTTACGGGAGTCAGACCAGTTCTTCAGGCCGCGCGCGAGGGCGTCGAGGCCGGTGTTGAACGCCTCCTTGGACACCTCGCCCCACCACGGCGCGACGTCGGGCTTGGCCACGTTCCACGCCTTGCGCAGCCCAGCGAGGGACCACGACGGCGACGGGGTCAACTGCTCGTCCGACACGCCGTAGGAACGCTCGGCCACGCGCTGGTCCATGACCGCCTTCACCCGGGCCAGTGCCCAGTTGTGCGCGACCCGAGCGGCCCCGGCGTGCGCTCTGACCGGTGGCCCAGGTGGCGACCCGGGCGACCTGGCGACCCAGGTCCGCCTCCTGGTCGGCTGACGACACCCGGGCGTACACCACCGCCTGCCCGACCTCGACCATCGCGCCGGTTAGCGGTTCCCCGACCATGATCAGGCGGCCCAGCCTGTACGAAGGAACAGGCAGCTTGCCGGACTCGTAGCGCCGACGCGCGGGCGCGTACGAGATACCCGGTGGCAGCCGCCCACTCCTTCAGGTTCACACCGCCAACCATGGTCAATTAGTAAGCATTGAAGACGACTGACGCGCCAGCAGTTGCTACCTCCCGTCGACCCGGTCGAGGAAGTGCTCGCGGGCGGCGGCGTACCGCTGGCGGATGGCGGGGACGGGGGCGGCGGCGTACTCCTCGGTGCCGTGGACGGACCACGTGGGGGGCGCCGCGCCGCCCAGGGCGACCCAGGCGGCCTGGCGGGCGGCGCCGTCGGCGACGTACTCGCCGGGCGGCGGGACGACCACGGGCACGCCGAGGACCTGCGGCGCGATGCGGCGCACCGCCGCCGAGCGGGCGCCCCCGCCGACCAGGATCACCCGGCGCACGGTGGCGCCCTGGGCGGTGAGCGCGTCGAGGCCGTCGGCGAGGGCGCAGAGCAGCCCCTCGACGGCGGCGCGCGCCAGGTGCGCCGCCGTCGAGGTGCGCAGGGTCAGCCCGTGCAGGGCGCCGCTCGCCCGCGGCCGGTCGGGCGTCCGCTCGCCCTCCAAATAGGGCACCATGACCAGCCCGTCCGCGCCGGCGGGGGCGGCCAGCGCCAGCTCGGCCAGCTCGGTCAGGTCGACCCGGAGCATCGACGCGGCGGCGTCGAGCACCCGGGCGGCGTTGAGCGTGCAGACCAGGGGCAGGAAGCGGCCGGTGGCGTCGGCGAATCCGGCGACCGCGCCGCTTCCGTCGGCCGCCGGGGAATCGGCGACGCTGAACACGGTGCCGGAGGTGCCGATCGACACGACCACGTCGCCGGGGCCCGCGCCGACGCCGAGCGCGGCGGCGGCGTTGTCCCCCGTGCCGGGGCCGAGCACCGCCCCGTCGGGCAGCCGGCCGCCGTGCGGCGTCGAGTCGCCGTGGGGCAGCCCCGGGCCGACCCGGAAGGCGTCCGGGCGTACGGCGCCCGCCGGTTCCGCCGGGCCGAGCACGGTCGGCACGTGCGGCCGCCGGCCGAACGCCCGCTCCAGCAGGTCGAGGCGGTAGTCGCCGGTGGCCGGGGACCAGTAGCCGGTGCCGCTGGCGTCGCCCCGGTCGGTACGCAGCGCCGGCAGGCCCGGCGCGCCCGCCAGCCGCCAGGTCAGCCAGTCGTGCGGCAGGCAGACCGCCGCCACCCGGGCCGCGCGCTCCGGCTCGTGCCGGGCCAGCCAGCGCAGCTTCGTGACGGTGAAGCTGGCGACCGGCACGCTGCCCACCGCCTCGGCCCAGAACCGGCGGCCGGTCTCCCCGCCGCCGGCCTCTTCGACCAGCTCGGCGGCGGCCCCGGCGGAGCGGGTGTCGTTCCACAGCAGCGCCGGCCGGACCACGTCACCCGCCTCGTCGAGGCACACCATGCCGTGCTGCTGGCCGGCGACGGAGACCGCCGCCACGTCGGCCAGCCCGCCGGCGGCGTCGACCGCCGCGCCCAGCGCGGACCACCACGCCGCCGGGTCGACCTCGGTGCCGTCCGGGTGCGGCGCCCGGCCCTGCCGGAGCAGGGCGCCGGTCTCCGCGTCCCGGACGACGACCTTGCAGGACTGGGTCGAGGAGTCCACCCCCGCGACGATCGGCATCGCCGGCGGCCTCAGCGGGCGCCGAGCAGGTGCTCGACGGCGAGCTGGTTGAGCCGGACGAAGCCGAAGCCCTTGGCGGCGACGGTGTCGACGTCGAACTCCTCGAACGCGGACCGGTCGGCGAGCAGGTCGGCGTAGCCCTCGCCCGGCGCCAGCGTCGGCGTGCCCAGGTCGGCGACCCGGCTCGCGGCCAGCGCCTCGGCCACCTCCGGGTCGGCCCGGAACGCCGCCGCCCGCTCCTTGAGCAGCAGATAGGTGCGCATGTTCGCCTCCGCCGACGCCCAGACGCCGGTCATGTCCTCGGTGCGCGAGGGCTTGTAGTCGAAGTGCCGAGGGCCGTCGTAGGCGGGTCCGCCGCCGGGGCCGCCGTGCTCCAGCAGGTCGACCAGGGCGAACGCGTTGAGCAGGTCGCCGTGGCCGAAGACGAGGTCCTGGTCGTACTTGACGCCGCGCTGGCCGTTGAGGTCGATGTGGAACAGCTTGCCCTGCCAGAGCGCCTGGGCGATGCCGTGGGCGAAGTTCAGGCCGGCCATCTGCTCGTGCCCCACCTCCGGGTTGAGCCCGACCAGCTCGGGGCGGGCCAGGGTGGAGATGAAGGCCAGGGCGTGCCCGACGGTGGGCAGGAGGATGTCGCCGCGCGGCTCGTTCGGCTTGGGCTCGATGGCGAAGCGCAGGTCGTAGCCGGAGTCGACGACGTACTGGCAGAGCAGGTCGACGGCCTCCCGGTAGCGGTCCAGCGCGGCCCGCACGTCCTTGGCGAGGTCGTACTCGGCGCCCTCCCGGCCGCCCCACATCACGAAGGTGCGGGCGCCCAGCTCCGCGGCGAGGTCGACGTTGCGCAGCACCTTGCGCAGCGCGTAGCGCCGGACGTCGCGGTCGTTGCTGGTGAAGCCGCCGTCCTTGAAGACGGGGTGGGTGAAGAGGTTGGTGGTCACCATCGGGACCACCAGGCCGGTCTCGTCGAGTGCCTTGCGGAAGCGGGCCACGTGCTGGTCGCGGGTGGCGGCGTCCGCGCCGAAGGGCACCAGGTCGTCGTCGTGGAACGTGATCCCGTACGCCCCCAGCCCGGCGAGCCGGTGCACCGCCTCGACCGGGTCCAGCTCGGGGCGGGTGGCGTCGCCGAACGGGTCGCGGGCCTGCCAGCCCACCGTCCAGAGGCCGAAGGAGAACTTGTCGGCGGGGGTGGGACGGGGTGCCATGGCAGACCTCCGAGGTGTCGTCCGCTATTTGTTCAGTGGTTGAATTATTTGGCGGGCCTGTGGCAGTGTCAAGGGGTGACCCGACCCGACGCCCCGCCCGGCCCGGTGCGGCAGGGCAGCCTGCGCGAGTGGAACCTCGCCGTGGTGCTCGGCCGGATCGCCGCCGCCGACCGCCCGCCCTCCCGGGCCGAGCTGGCCGCCGGCACCGGCCTCACCCGGGCCACCGTCTCGGCCGTGGTGGAGGACCTGCTCGCCGGCCGGCTGGTCGCCGAGTCGGAGCCGACGCCCCGGACCGGCGCGGGACGGCCCTCGCGGGGCCTGGTGCTCGCCACAGAGGGTCCGGCCGGGCTCGGCCTGGAGGTCAACGTCGACTACCTGGCCGCCTGCGTGGTCGACCTCGCCGGCCAGGTCCGCCACCACACCGTGCACCGCGCCGACCTGCGGCCCCTCTCCCCCGCCGAGGCGCTCGCCCGACTGGCCGACCTGGCCGCCCGCGCCCACGCCGACGCCGCCCGCGAGGGGCTCACCCTGGCCGGCGCCGCCCTCGCGGTACCCGGCCTGGTCGACGACGCCGGCCTGGTCCGTCTCGCCCCGAACCTGGGCTGGCGCGACGTGCCCGTCCCCGCGCTGCTCGCCGAGGGGCCGCCGCTGACCGCGCACGTCGACGGCGTACCGCCGCTGGTGGTCGACAACGAGGCCAACCTCGCCGCGCTGGGCGAGCTGCACGCCGGGCCGGCGGGCCGGGCCAGCTTCCTGCACATCTCCGGCGAGGTCGGCATCGGTGCCGGGATCGTGCTCGACGGAGCCCTGTTCCGGGGCGCGCGTGGCTGGAGCGGGGAGATCGGTCACCTCCCGATCCGGCCCGACGGCCCGCCCTGCCGGTGCGGCGGGCGGGGCTGCCTGGAGACGTACACCGGTCAGGAGGCGATCCTCGCCGCGGCCGGCCTCGCCGGCGCGGACCTGCCGGCGGACACCGCGACGACCCGGCTGGCCGAGCTGGCCGGGGCCGGCGACCCGGGCGCGCTGCGGGCCCTGGCCGACGCCGGGACCGCCCTGGGGGTCGCCGTCGCCGGCGTGGTGAACCTGCTGGACCTGGACACCGTGGTGCTCGGCGGCGGGTACGCCCCGCTGGCGCCGTGGCTGCGCCCGCCGGTGCTCGCCGAGATCTCCCGGCGGGTGCTCACCGCGGCCTGGTCGCCGGTCACCGTCCGCCCGGCGTCCCTCGGCGCCGCCGCCGCGGCGGTCGGCGGGGCCGGTTCGGTGGTACGCCGGATCCTGGCGCGCCCCGCCGGCTGGCTGGCCCGGGCGGCCTGAGCCGGATTCCCCCGACGGCGGCGTCGCCGCGCCTCGGTACGCTTGTCCCAAGGCAACGACCCCCCATCCGAGGAGAGCACGACCAGCATGCGCACAGGTCGACCGACCGGGGCGCCCGGCGAGCGGCGGTGACCACCGTTCCCGGAGGCGGTGGCACGTGCCCGGCCGAGGGCGGGCGGCCCGGCCGCATCTCCCCCGGCCCCGCGCACCCGGTCGACTCCCGGCTGACCCGGGAGGTGCTCGACGGGCTCACGGAGGCGGTCGTGACGACCGACCGGACGGGGCTGGTGACCCTGGTCAACGCGACGGCGGCCGCCCTGCTCCCCGAGCTCGTGCCCGGCACGGACCTGCGCACCTGTCCCATACCGGCCGTGGCCCGGTCGGCGGGGGCCGGAGCGGACAGCTTCGACGTCGAACACGGCGGTCGCCGGCTGCGGGGCGTACGACGCGACCTGGCCGACGGGCGGCACGCCTGGTACGTGCGGGACGTCACCGAGGAACACGCGCGCGCCGAGGCGCTCGACGTCGAGCGGTCCCGGACCACGTTCCTCGCCCAGGCCGGCAGCCGCCTCGGGCTGTCCCTCCAGCGCGAGCAGACGCTGCGGACCGCCACGACCCTGCCCGTGCCCTACCTGGCCGACCTGGCCATGGTGGTCCACCTGCCGCCCCCGCCCGCGGAGGGCCAGCCGCACTGGATCCGGTACGACGGGGTGGATCCCGCCCCGGCGACCGGGCTGGCGACCTGGTCGCTGACCGACTCGCTGCCCGGCCTGGCCGAGGCGCTGGCCGGGCACGCGGCCAACCCGGCCCCGTGGCCGGACCAGGAGACGGCCGGCCTGTCCACCGTGCTTCCGCCCGGCTTCGGCCGGCCCGGCACCGTGCTGGTCAGCCCCATGCGGGGCGCCGGGCGCACCACCGGCGCCCTGGTGCTGGTCCGGCGCGCCGGGCGGGCCGGCTTCGCCGGGCGCGACATCGAGCTGGCCCGGGAGTTCGCCGCCCGCGCGGGCGCGGCCCTCGGCGCCGCCGAACTCTACGGCGAACAGGTCCACCTGGCCCGGGTGTTGCAGAACAGCCTGCTCCCGTCCGACCTGCCGGCCGTGCCGGGCGCCACCCTCGCCGGCGGGTACCGGGCGGCCGGGGACCGGCTGCGCATCGGCGGCGACTTCTACGACGTCTTCCCCATCCCCCGGGGCGCGATCTTCGCCCTCGGGGACGTGGCCGGCAAGGGCGTCGGCGCGGCCGTCCTCACCGGGCGGGTCCGCCAGTCCCTGCGGACCCTGCGCCTGGTCGAGCAGCGGCCGCTGGAGTTGATGCGGCTGCTCAACCAGGCGCTCTTCGACTCCCCGGACGCGGCCCGCCGCAGCCAGTTCACCACCCTGCTGCTCGGCACCCTCCACGCCGCGCCCGGCGGCGGGTGCACCGTCCGGATCGCCGGCGGCGGCCACCCGTCCCCGCTGCTGGTCCGCGCCGACGGTGGGGTCGCCCCGGTCGCGGTCGGCGGGATGCCGGTGGGCGCACTGGCCGCCGCCCGGTTCACCGAGGCGGAGCTGTGCCTCGGCCCCGGCGAGCTGCTGCTCGCGTACACCGACGGGGTCGTGGAGGCGCGCGGTGGCCCCGGCGGCCAGGAGATGTTCGGCGAGGAACGGCTGCGCGCGGCGCTGGCCTCGGCCGCCGGGCTGGCCCCGGCCGCGCTGGTCGACCGGCTCCTCGATGCCGTCGACGAGTGGCTCGACGGGCAGAGCCAGGACGACATCGCGATGCTGGTCGTCGCGGCGGCAGCGCCCTGACCGGCCGAACCGTCGCGGCCGGGCGCCCGCCGGCCGCGCCCGATCCTTCGGCGGGCCCCGTCGACGGAAACCGGGGCCCACTCCGGCCGGATCAGGCCGTCCTGGCCACCCGTGGCTCGTTCCCCGGCCGCTCCTGCGCCGGTAGGCCGACCGGACGCTCCCGCGGCACCGCCGACCAGGGTCCCGCCGCCTCGACGGACTGCACGGAGGCGTTCCGGTGCCGCGCCGCCTCGTCGAACTCCCGCATGCCCCGCAGCAGAGCCTGCCGCCCCTCGGCGGTCATGTCGGCCAGGATCGCCGCGAGCTGCTGGCGCCGGTCGTCCCGCAGCTCGGCGAGGAGCCGGCGGGACTCCGGGGTGAGGTGCAGCGAGATCTCCCGCCGGTCGAACCGGCCGGGCTCCCGTTCCAGCATGCCCGCCGCCACCAGGCGGTCGCAGAGCCGGCTGGCGGAGGAGAGCAGCATGTCGAGCCCGGTGGCCAGGCGGCGGAGGTTGATGCCCTCGTGCTGCTCGACCAGCATGATCGCGCGCAACTGCGCGCCGGAGACCCGGCTGGTCGTCCGCTCCCGCGCGGCCTCCCAGACCGTCAGCAGGGCATCGGCCACCGCGTCGAGCTCGACCGCCATACTCGTCTCGGGTCCGGAGGGACCGTGCAGTTCCGCCATGGTGGGGCCGAGACTACTCCGAATCCCCACGTCTGGGCTCGTGACGAAGGAGCGATGATGAGCGAACCGGTCAACCGGGCACGGCGCGCCCTCAATGAGGCGCCCGCCGACCTGTTGCTGGACCGGATCGCCGGCGTCCTGGCCGCGGACTACGGGATCGCCCGCGTGGAACTGCTCCAGGTCGACTACCGGCTGGCGGCCCTGCTGCCGCTCGTCGGGGACGAGCCCGTCACCGCGCCGGGGCATCCGGCCTGGCGCTGCTTCGACCACCAGACCCCGATCGTCGCCGACGGCACCGGATACCTCCCGGTGTCCATGCGCGGGGAACGCCGCGGCGTGCTGGTGGTGACCCCCTCGCCGGCCCGGCCGGCCGCCCTCGACGAGCTGACGGAGATCGCCACCGCGCTCGCCCATGAGATCGCCGCGGTCACCGACGGCACGGACGTGTACCGGAGCGCGCGGCGTAGCAGGCGGCTCACCCTCGCCGCCGAGATGCAGTGGGAGCTGCTTCCCGGCCGCAGCCGGACCCGCCCGTCGTTCAGCCTCGCCGGGCAGCTGGAACCGGCGTACGCGGTACGCGGCGACAGCTTCGACTGGTCCGACGACGGCAGCCGGGTCTGGTTGGCGACCATCAACGGCACGGGTGAGGGGGTGGCCGCCGCCATGCTCACCTCGCTCACCACCCACGCGCTGCGCAACGCCCGCCGGTCCGGGCTCGCCCTCGCCGACCAGGCGGCCCTCGCCGACCAGGCGGTCTACGACCTGCACCGGGGGGACCAGCACCTCGCGGTACTGCTGATGGAGCTGGACCTGCGATCGGGGCACCTCACCGTGGTCGACGCCGGGTCGCCCCGCCTCGTGCTGCTGCGCGACGGGCAGGTCCGGGAGCTGCCGCTGGAAGCGCAGTTCCCGCTTGGCATGTTCGAGGCCACCGACTACCGGGAGCAGCACTTCGAGCTGTGCCGCGACGACCGGCTCTTCGTGGTCAGCGACGGCGTCATCGAGGCCACCGGGCAGGACGTCCGGTACGGCGAGACCGCGCTCGACCGGTTCCTGCGCCGGACCGGACCGATGGAGCCGCTGGACGCCGTCCGCTCGCTGATCGGCGACCTGCGCGCGTTCGTCGCCGGCGACCTGACCGACGACGCGGTGGTGGTGTGCCTGGACTGGACGGGCCCGCAGGACTGAGCGTCCGGCCGCTCAGTACGCCCCGCGGCTGTTGACCACCGCGCCGAAGGTCTTCCAGAGGATCGTCAGGTCGGCCGCGAGCGACCAGTTCTCCACGTAGTAGAGGTCGAGCCGGATGCCGTCCTCCCAGCTCAGGTCGGAGCGGCCGCTCACCTGCCAGAGGCCGGTCATGCCCGGCTTGACCAGCAGCCGGCGGGCCACGTCGCCGTCGTAGCGGGCCACCTCCGAGGGCAGCGGCGGGCGGGGGCCGACCAGGCTCATGTGCCCGAGGAGGACGTTGACCAGCTGCGGCAGCTCGTCCAGCGACCACTTGCGCAGCAGCCGCCCGATGCGGGTCACCCGCGGGTCGTCGCGCATCTTGAACATCAGGCCGTCGGTCTCGTTGCGGACGGCCAGCGCGGCCAGCAGGGCGTCGGCGTTGACCACCATGGTGCGGAACTTGTAGACGCCGAACTCCCGCCCGCCCTGCCCGACCCGGGTCTGCCGGAACAGCACCGGCCCCCGGCTGTCGACCTTGATCGCCAGCGCGATGGCGGCCAGCAGCGGCAGCAGCAGCGTCAGCGCCACCGACGAGACGGCCCGGTCGACGAAGCCCTTGACCAGCTTGCGGGCCCCGCGGAACTCGGGCGCCTCGACGTGGATCAGCGGCAGGCCGGCGACCGGCCGGGTGTGGATGCGCGGGCCGGCGACATCGGTCAGCGCCGGGGCCACCACCAGGTCGATGCCGGTGCCCTCCAGCTGCCAGCCCAGCCGGCGCAGGCGGGTGGCGGTCAGCTCGCCGGAGGCGGTCACCGCGACGGTGTCCGCGCCGATGGCGGTGGCCGCCTCGGGGATGCCCCGGAACGAACCGACCACCGGCACGTCGCCCAGCCGCTGCGCGACCGGGGCGAGCAGCGCGTCCGGGATGCAGGCCCCGACCACCTGGTAGCCCGCGTACGGCTCGCGCCGCAGGGTGTGCACCAGCTCCAGCACGTGCGCGGTGTCGCCGACCACCAGCACCTTGCGCGACCAGCCGGCGCCCTCGGAGCGCGCCCGGTGCAGCCGCTTGCGGGCGGCGAACCGGGCCAGCTCCAGGCCGAGCATGCCGACGGCGAACGAGATGCCGAGGAATCCCCGGGAGACGCCCACGTCGGCGATGTAGCCGGCGATCGCGATGCCGCCGGCGAGGCGCAGGCTGGCGGTGCCGACCCGCCGGTACTCGTCGGCGCCGTAGCCGAGGACGCGGTCGTCGTAGCAGCGCAGCACCCGCAGCGAGACCAGCCAGGCGAGGACCAGCCCGGGGGCGACCAGGACGTACGGGATCTTCGATCCGCCGGGGGCGTCGTCGCCGAACCGGGCGACGTACCCGACGAGCACGGCGATGGTCAGGACGGTGGTGTCCAGCACCACCAGGGAGCGGACGTAGGCACGCTCGCGGGTGCGGGCCGGCCCTGGCCGTGGTTCGTCCGATCTCGACGACGTGCTGGCGGGGGTCAACAGCGTCGCTGAGGTCACCGGCCCTCCCCACTTCGGTCGCCGACGGCCCGTACGCCGGGCCCGGGTCGTGGGCCGGCCGTAGGGGCACCAGGACATCGTGCCCCGACAACCCCGCTCGCCGATTGCTTCGGACGCATTACCGTCACTACTTTCCCCGAGGAACCCCTTGCGGGGAAAGGGCCCACGGCACCGGATCCCGTGCGGCGGGTGCGCTCCGCGCTGCGTTGCGGCTCAGGCCGGAGCCTTGCGCAGCGCGATCGCCTTGAGGAAGATGTCGCCGATCTTGGTCGGGTCCTCGGTGACGAAGGCACCTCCGCCGGTGACGTCGGTGATCGACTTCAGCTCGGCCTTGCTCACGTCGCTGCCGATACCGATGATCACGACCTGCACCGGCCGCTCCGGGTCCTTGAGCTTGTTCAGCTCGGCCAGGAGCTTCTGCTGCGTGATGCCGTCGGAGTCCTCGTTCTTGCCGTCGGTGAACAGCACGATCGAGTTGACCCGGCCGGGCTCCCAGTTGTCCTGCACCTCCTGGTACGCCGCCAGCACCGTGTCGTAGAGGCCGGTGTCACCGTTCGACGAGCGGATCGAGCCCAGGGACTGCTCCAGCTTGCCGCGCTGGCGGGACAGCGGCCCGATGGTGAGCAGTTCCCGATGGTCGCGGGGGCCCACCAGCTGCGTGGAGAACGTCCAGAGACCGATCGACCAGGAGTCGTCGAAGAGGTTCAGCCCGCGCCGGGCCGCCTCGACGGTGACCTGCTGCCGGGTCGCGTTGCCGGCGTTGGCCACCTTCTCCTTCATCGACCCGGAGACGTCGATGACGGCGAGCATCCGGCCGGACTGGGTGGCGATCGACCAGCTGGAGACGGCGCGTTCCATGGCCTGCGGGTCGAGCCCGCCCGGAGCCGATCCGCCGCCGTTGGGCGGCGGGGCGGGCGCGCCGCCGGCCGGGCTGGGCGCGCCCTGCGGAGCGTCGAAGCCCGCGCCCCAGTTGCCGTCCGGCGCGCGCAGCGACCGGCCCGCCAACTGGTCCCGGAAGTCGTCGGTGACGAGCACCTCGTAGAGCACCCTCGCCGCCGCCGCCTTGGCCGGCTCGATGCCGGGCAGCACCGCGTACGGGTAGTCCAGCGGCGCGGGCGCCGGCTCCAGGTAGAGCGCGGCCAGCGGCACCGGCGGCTTCTTGCTGTTGTACTGGATCACGTCCTCTTCCGAGAGCGCCGCCGCACCCAGGCTGCTCGCGATCGTCGTGGGATCCGAGGCGGTGGGGAACCGGGCGAGCAGGTCCGGCCGCAGCGCCGAGCGGTCGGTGGCGAGCGCCCGCAGCGCGGCCACCTTCTCCTTCTCCGCGTCGGGGCCGCCGGAGGCGCTGGCGGCGGCCGTCAGCGAGAGCAGGCCGGACAGGCCGGCGGCGTCGCGGGTCGGCTCGACGATCCCGGTGCGCAACGGCTTGTCGCTCTGCACCTGCTGCAGGAGCTGGGTCCAGCTGAACTTCTTCTGCGGCCAGCCGAGCCGGGTGGCGATCGGCACCGGCATCGCCACGACCACCGGGCTGCGGGCGATGGACGCCCCGTTGCCCGGCTCGAAGGCGGTGGCGCCACCGGTCTTGAGCCGCAGCAGCCACGTGGAGGAGTCGGGCACCCAGACGTCCGGACTGACCGAGGTGCCGCTGGCCTGCCCCACGCCGGCCAGGGTGACGCCGTGCTTGGCGGCGACCGTCGCGGCCACGTCGACCGGATCGGACGCCGTGACGTTCACCGCGATGCAGGTGCCGCCCACCGCGGCACCGTCCTTCATCCAGCGCGCGGCGGCGGCGTCGACCGCCGGGGCGAGCTCGGCCGCGACCGCGACGGACAGCTCGGTCCGGCCTGAGCAGTTCGGTTGCGCCAGCTGCTGGTAGCCGAACCAGCCGCCGGCCGTGACGGCGAGGACGCCCACGGCAGCGGCGGCGGTGGCTGCGTGGAAATTCGTACGCATGCGATGGCGGCCTGCTGACACGGGACCATCTTGCGGACCTGTCGGGACGACTGCCACGGGCCGTTCGGACGAAAGTTACGCAGGAGAAATAGTTGATCACCAAATTGCTACGGTGGGTGATTATGCCGCCCCGTCGCGTCGATGGCGCGGAGATGTTGGCTGGTCAGGGCAGCACGCAGGTGGGGGACGTCACAGCCACCGGCTCCCCGACCGGGGCCGGAACGCCGGTGCCCACGTCCACCCGGAGGACCCGGATCATGTCGGCCCGCTCGTCGGCGACGTAGAGGTGCTCCCCGGCCAGGGCGAAGTGCCGCGGCCACTCCCCGCCCGTGTCCACCTCGGCGACCAGCTCCGGCAGCTCGCCGGCGACGGCGAAGACCGCGACGGTGCCCACTCCCCGGTTGGCGACGTAGAGGAAGCGTCCGTCCGGGCCGACCGCGATCTCCGACGGCTGGACGGGCCCGGTGCGGTCGCTGGCCTCGACGCGGCCCCGCTGGTGCAGCGCGCCGTCGCCGGTCAGCTCGTAGGCGGTCACCGAACCGTCCAACTCCCCCGCCACCCAGCAGCGCCGCCCGTCCGGATGCCGGGCCAGGTGCCGGGGACCGACGCCGGCGGCCGTGCGCACCCGGGGTGCCCGGGGCACCAGCCGGCCGGAGGATGCGTCCAGGTCGTACCGGTAGATCGAGTCGGTGCCCAGGTCGACCGCGAGCAGCGGCCCCCGGTCCGGGTCGGGGTTCACCATGTGGGCGTGCGCGCGCTCCTGGCGCTCCCGGTCCGGCCCGTGCCCCTCGTGCTGCACCAGGTCGCTGCGCTCGCCGGGCACCCCGTCGGGGTCGAGCGGGAACACCGTCACGCTGCCGCCGCCGTAGTTGGCCACCACGAGGTGACTGCCGTCCGGGACGACCGCCAGGTGGCAGGGCTCCGCGCCCCCGGTGGGCCGGGTACCGAGCGGGCTCAGGTCGCCGTCGGCCCCGACGCGGAAGGCGCTGACCTGCCCGTCGGGCAGCTCGTTCACCGCGTAGAGCACAGGCAGCCGCGGGTGCCGGGCCAGGAAGGAGGGCGAGGGGGTGACCGCGACGGTGCCGAGCGGGGTCAGCTCACCGGAGACGGGGTCCCGCCGCGCCGCGACGATGCCGGCGGCCCGGCCCCCGCTGTGCGCCGTGTAGCCGCCGATGTGGACGACCTCGCCCTGACCTGTCACCGCGTCCGCCTTCCGCCGATTCCTCCGTCGATCCCACCAGCGTTCCCACTGGGCCGCCCGCTTAGCCCCGAAACCCCCACCGAATCGTGGCGGCCCGCCGGCAGAGGCCAGCCGGGCCGCCGGAAGAGGCCTGTCGGCCGCCGCCGGCTCAGGCCGCCGGCACGGGCTCGCCGCGCTGCCGGGCCACGTGCTCGACCAGCGCGATCAGCACCTCCTTGCCCGACTGCCGGTCCCGCGCGTCGCAGAGCACCAGCGGCACGTCGGGGTCGAGGTCCAGCGCCTGGCGTACGGACTCCAGGCTGAACCGGCGGGCGCCGTCGAAGCAGTTCACCCCCACCACGAACGGGACGCCCCGCTGCTCGAAGTAGTCGATCGACGGGAAGCAGTCGGCCAGTCGGCGGGTGTCGGCGAGCACCACGGCCCCGAGCGCGCCGAACGCCAGCTCATCCCAGAGGAACCAGAACCGGTCCTGGCCGGGGGTGCCGAAGAGGTAGACCTGGAGGTCGTCGTTGATCGTGATCCGGCCGAAGTCCATCGCCACCGTGGTGGTCGACTTCGCCTCGACGCCGGAGAGGTCGTCGGTGCCGATGCCGGCACCGGTCAGCACCTCCTCGGTCTGCAACGGCCGGACCTCGCTGAGCGCGCTCACCAGCGTCGTCTTGCCGGCGCCGAACCCCCCGGCGATCAGGATCTTCAACGCGAGCGGGATCCGGGTGTCGGATCCGTTTCGGTCATAACGCACGGAGTCCACTGACCACCGCCTTGAGGATGTCGTCGTCGGGCAGGTATGCGGCGGCCGTCGGCTGGTGCACCGCGACCAGCCCGCGCGACAGCAGGTCGCCGAGGAGCACGCGGACCACGCCGACCGCGAGGTCGAGGTCGACCGCGAGCTCCGCGACGGGGACCGGTCGGGCGGCCAGCTCCACCAGGCGCCGGTGCTCGGGGTGCAGCTCCGGGTGGACGGTCGGGTCGGCGGCCGCCTCGGCCAGCACGTACGCGACCAGGTCGAAGCCGACCACGCCCGAGCGGACCCGGCCGCCGGTGAGGGTGTAGGGCCGTACGACCGGGCCGGCGTCGTCGTCCAGCCACTCGTGCTGCGGCCCGGGCGACTCAGCCCGCATCGGCGGTCCCCGCCGTCGTCCGGGCCGGGGCGCTGAGGTACTCCCCGACCCGGGTGACGAGCATCGCCATCTCGTACGCCACGAGGCCGATGTCCGCGTCCGCGTCGGCGACCACGGCCAGGCAGGCGCCCTGCCCGGCTGCGGTGACGAAGAGGTACGCGGACTCCATCTCCACCACGGTCTGCCGGACCGCCCCGCCGGCCACCTGCCGGCTCGCGCCCCGGGCCAGGCTGGAGAAGCCGGACGCCAGCGCGGACAGGTGCTCGGCGTCGGCACGGTCCATCCCGGCGGAGGAGCCGATCAGCAGCCCGTCCGCCGAGAGCACCACCGCCTGTCGGGCGGGCGGCACCCGTTCCACCAGATCGTCGAGCAACCAGTCGAGATCGGCGCTCTGCCTTGTCGGATGCATCAGGCGTCCCTCTCAGTCGCGGTCATGGGTTCGGTGTCCGCCGGCTGCTCGGCCGGCGTCGGGCTCGGGTCCGCACGCGGCGGGTCGGCCGGCGTCGGGCTCGGGTCCGCACGCGGCGGGTCCGGCCGGTCGGCGGCGGGCGCGGCCTGTCGCGGGGTCGTCCCGGTGGCCGCCGCGCGGCCACGCGCGGTGCCGGCCTGCAGGGCGGACATGATCCGCCGCGCCTCCTCCGGGCTGCGCGGGGCGGGACTGGCGATCACCGGTTGCCGCAGCGTCGGGCCGTCCAGCGCGGACCGCCGCCCCGGGGCGTCCCCGGGGGAGGAGTGCTCCCCGGTCGTGTCCGGGTGTCGGGGCCGGACCGCCGGAGGCCGGCGGCGTACCCGACGGGGCAGCCCGTCGACCTCCCCGGCGTCGACCGGGGCGGGACCGCCGGCAGCCGCGCTGCCCGGGGCCGAACCGGAGGCCGCGCCGCCCGGGGCCGGACCATCGGCAGCCGCGCCACTCGGGACCGGGCCAGCGGGGGCCGCGCCGTCCCGCAGGCCCCCGGACGGTACCCCGGCCGGCCCCGGCCGCGCGTGGCCCGTGCCGGCGCGCGCGGCGCGGGAGGAGGCCGGAGCCCCGGCGGAGCGGGCCGTGGCGGGCCCGGTCGAGCGGGCCGGGCGGGGCAGCGTGCCCAGCCGGCTCGCCCGGGCGAGCCGCCGCTCCTCCGATGTCGGACCGGGTCGGGGCGCCATCGGCGGGCCGCCGGTCGGGGGCAGGGAGGGCTCGTCGGTGACCAGGTCGGCGGGGATGAGCACCACGGCGGTCAGCCCGCCGCCGTCGGACGGGCGCAGCCGCACCCGGACCCCGTGCCGGGCGGCGAGGCGGGCCACCACGAAGTGTCCGAGGCGGGCGGTCTCGGAGGGTTCGAAGTCGGGCGAGCGGGCCAGCCGCCGGTTCGTGTCCTCCAGCGCGGCGGCGGACATGCCCAGGCCCCGGTCGGTGACCTCCACCGCGTAGCCGTTCGCCACGTGCTGCCCGGAGACCTCGACCCGGGTCTTGGGCGGCGAGAACGCGGTGGCGTTCTCGATCAGCTCGGCGAGCAGGTGGATCACGTCGCCGACGGCCCGCCCCAGCACGCCGGCGGGTGCCACGGTGGTGATGTCGACCCGGTCGTACGACTCGACCTCGGAGATCGCGCCCCGGACCAGGTCGACCGTCGCGACCGGGTTGCGCCAGCCCCGCCCGGGGGCCGCGCCGGCCAGGATGACCAGGTCCTCGGCGTGCCGCCGAAGCCGGGTGGCGAGGTGGTCGACGCGGAACAGCTCCGCCAGCTCGTCCGGGTCCTCGGTGTGCCGCTCCATCCGGTCGAGCAGCGCGAGCTGCCGGTGCACCAGCCCCTGGCTGCGCCGGGCGATGTTGAGGAACACCTCGTTGAGCCCCCGGCGCAGGGTCACCTCGTCGACGGCCGACTGCACGGCGGTGCGCTGCACCGCGGTGAACGCCCGCGCCACCTGGCCGATTTCGTCGCCGCCGTACTCCAGCGGGGGCGCCTCCCGGGCGACGTCGACCTGCTCGCCCCGGCGCAGCCGGGCCACCACGTCGGGCAGCCGGTGCTCGGCCGTCTCCAGCGCGGCCGTGCGTACGCCGGAGAGCCGGTGCGCGAGGTTGCGGCCGACCCGCAGCGACACGAGGACCGAGACCACGACGGCGGCCAGGCCCAGCAGCCCGGCGGCACCGAGGCGGACCAGGATGCGTACGGCCGACGGCACCGACCGCTCGGCGAGCCCGTCGGCCTGCGCCAGCTCGAACTCCCGCAGCGCCTGCTGCACCGCCTGGTAGTTCTCCTGCCAGGCCCTCGGGTCCACGGTCGGCCGGGTGGCGGAGCCGGCGCCCACCAGCTCGTCCTGCATCGCCCGCAGCCGGCTGAAGGCCGCCCCCTCGGTCAGCCGCTGGAACGCGGCACGCTCGGCGTCCGGCAGGTCGGCGATCGCCGTCTCGGCGAGGAACCGCTGGTTGCCGACGGTCTGCACGAGTTGGAGGTGCTCGCCGTCGGCGAACCGGCCGGCGGTGAACGCCCCGGCGAGCAGGGCGTCGGTCTGCCCGAGCAGCTCCCGGGACCGGCCGAGCCCGGTGACGGCCAGGGCCTGCCGGTTGAGTTCCCGGTCGGGCAGGTTGGCCATCGCGGAGAACGCCTGGAAGGCCGAATTGATCATCCCGCTGTAGAGCCCGACCGCGCCGGCCCGGTCCACCGCCCGCCGGTCGATGAACCCCCGCCCGGCGGGCAGCGCGTCCAGCGCGGTGACCAGCTGGTCGAGCCGGGCGTCGAGGATGTCGTCGGCGGCGTCGCGCAGCTCCTCCCCGCCGACCCGCCGGCGCAGCTCCGCGATCGCCCGGTCGGTCCGCTGCCGCTGCTCGGCGAGCCCCGGCGCGTCGCTGTCGCCCGCCAACTGCACCACCGAGAGCCGGCGTTCCCGTTGCAGCTCCGCCACCACCGTCTCGCCGGGACGGCCGAGGTCGTAGAGGAGCGTCCGGGCGGCGAGCAGATCGAGGGCGGGCCCGAAGGTGAGCGTGGTGGCGAAGATCCAGAGTGCCAGCAGCGCGGTCACCGGCACGACGACCAGTGCGGTCAGCTTCGAGCGGATCGGCCAGTCGCGGGTGTTCAATCAGACCTCGCCCGAAAGGTGTGGCTGTGGGGGCGCCGGCGCCGGCCGGGCAGCGTCGCGGTCGGACTGTTCCGGCCCGCGGTGCCGGGCAGGTCCGGCTGACGCCTTGGGCAGGATACGTAATCCTCGCCCGATGCACTACCGTCCGTCGCGCCGGGCCTACCGGACGAACGTCCATGATCGACGAACGCCCCGCCGGGAGGCCGGCGGGGCGTTCGTCGGTGGTGCGGATCAGGCGTCGACGGAGATGCCGAGGCCCTCGGCGACCCGGCGGCCGTAGTCGGCGTCGCACTGGCTGAAGTGCCAGACCATCTTCTCCTGGATGTGCTTGTCGCACTGGGCCAGCAGGGTGGTGAGGTTGAGGATCAGGTCGTCCCGCTCCCAGTCGGCCATCTCGCGGTAGCGCCGGCCGGCCTGGGAGTAGTTGTTCTGCCGCTCGATCGGGGCCTTCATGACCTGGCCCGAGACGAACGGACGATACTCCCGGTAGGACTCGTCGGCCTCCCGCAGACCGGCGACCGAGGACGGCTCGAAGTTGATGTGCGGGCTGGCGCCGCGGTCGTCCACCCCGTACGACATCTGGCCGCCGGTCTGGTTGGTGCTGACCCGCACGTCCTCGCGCGGCCGGTTGACCGGCAGCTGGAGGTAGTTCGGGCCGACCCGGTAACGCTGGGTGTCCGAGTAGGAGAACGTCCGGCCGATCAACATCTTGTCGTCGGAGAAGTCGATGCCGTCGACCAGCACGCCGGTGCCGAAGGCGATCTGCTCGTTCTCGTTGTGGTGGTCGGTGATGTTGCGGTTGAGCGTCATCATGCCGACCGGCAGGTAGGGGAAGTCCTCCGCCGGCCAGATCTTGGTGTCGTCGAGCGGGTCGAAGTCCAGCTCCGGGTGCTCGTCGTCGCTCATCACCTGGACGTTGAGCTCCCACTTCGGGTGGTCGCCGCGCTCGATCGCCTCGTAGAGGTCCTTCGAGGCGTGACCCAGCTCGGTGGCCTGGATGGCGTCCGCCTCGGTCTGGGTGAGGTTGTGCTCACCCTGCTGGGACAGCCAGTGGAACTTGACCAGCACGCCCTCGCCCTCGGCGTTGACGAGACGGTAGGTGTTCACCCCGGAGCCGCGCATCGTCCGGTAGTTCTTCGGGATGCCGTACGGGGAGAAGAGCCAGGTCAGCATGTGCATCGACTCGGGCGTGTTCGACATGAAGTCGAAGATCCGGTTCGGCTCCTGGCGGAAGGTGACCGGGTCCGGCTTCAGCGCGTGGATCACGTCCGGGAACTTGATCGCGTCGCGGATGAAGAAGACCTGGAGGTTGTTGCCCACCATGTCCCAGTTGCCGTCCTCGGTGCGGAACTTCACGGCGAAGCCGCGCGGGTCGCGCGCCGCCTCGGAGGAGTCCCGGCCGCCGATGACGGTGGAGAAGCGGATGGTCACCGGCGTCTTCTTGCCCCTGGTCTGGAACAGCTTGGCCCGGGTGTACGTCGACGCCGGCTGGTCGCCGATCGTCCCGTACGCCTCGAACTCGCCGTGCGCGACGAAGCCGCGGGCGTGCACCACCCGCTCCGGGATGCGCTCCCGGTCGAAGTGGCTGATCTTCTCCAGGAAGTGGTAGTTCTCCAGCGTCGCCGGGCCGCGCGAACCGACCGTCCGCTGCTGCTGGTTGTTGTGCACGGGGTGACCCTGACGGGTGGTGAGGATCGGCCTGTTGGCCTGCGGGTCGCTCATGGCTCTCCTCCTGTGGTCGCGGTCGTCCCCGGTCAGCTCGCACCCGGCCGGTCCGCCGGCCGGGGCGAACGAGCAGCAGTATCCGACCGGCATCACCCCACCCAAGCGCGCTTTCTGGAACGAGTCAAGTTTTGGCGGCCGGTCACGCTGTGTGACTCGTCATGCCGGGGCGGGGAATCAGCGGGGGGGCCGGGTCCGTCGGGCAGCGGGGTCCGGGTTCGTCAGGAAAGTGCCCCGGAACGGGATTGGCGGGCAGTGAGCGGAGGGAATACCACCTGACGAAGGAGGAGCCATGTCGCCCACGCAGATAGTCGTCATCGTTCTCGTCGTGCTGGTGATCGCGGCCGTAGCCGTGGCCGCCCGGTCGTACGCCCGCCGCCGCGCGCTGCGGTCGCGGTTCGGTCCCGAGTACGACCGTGCCGTCACCGAGCAGGACAGCCGGACCGCCGCCGAGCGGGAACTGCGGGAGCGGGAGCGCCGCCACGCGGAGCTCACGCTGACCCCCCTCGCCCCCGAGTCCCGGGCCCGGTACTCCGCCGCGTGGGAGGAGCTCCAGGTCCGCTTCGTCGACTCCCCCGCCGAGACCGTGGGCGAGGCGGACGAACTGGTCACCCGGCTCATCGCGGAACGTGGCTACCCCACCGGCGAGTTCTCCGACCAGATCGCCCACCTCTCCGTCGAGCACGCCCGCACGCTCGGCCACTACCGCGACGCCCACGACATCCACCTGCGTAACTCCCGGGGCGAGGCAAGCACCGAGGAGCTCCGTCAGGCCGTCGTCCACTACCGCGCCCTCTTCGCAGACCTGCTCGGCGAGGAGCCGGTCGGAGCCCGACCGCCCGCGCAGCACGACCCGGACAGCCAGCACGACGTCACGAGCCGCTAGGAGGATGACCATGCGCCAGGAAGAGCAGCGGGTGGGCAACGAGCACCCCGAGGCCGTCCGCTCCGAGCCGGTGCCGGTGCCGCCTCCGGGCGACCGGTCCGGCCGGGCCGACGTCCCCGAGGACGTCCTCGACGACCGGGGCACCTTCGACGACCCGGCGGTCGCCGACCGCGACCGGGCCGGCCGCGACGACGAGCCGTCGCGCGGCCGGGACGCCGGCCGGGGCCGGCCGGACGACCGGGACGCCGACCGCGAGGGCGGGTTCCACGAGCCGGGGCCGGTGCCGACCGCCTTCGGGGCCAGCAGCGTCGGCGGCGCGGTCGCCGCGTCCGCCCTGGCCAGCCCCCTGCCGGAGGACGAGCCCGACCCGCGTACGGAGTCGACCGCGCGGCCGGGCGACGGTGCCGTGGACGGCCCCCGGGAGGGCCGCCGGGCGGACCCGACCGCCGAGTTCCACCGTTCCGTCGGGCTCGGCGACGACCGTTCCGACGACCGGCTGGCCCGCCGGGACGGCGCCGGGGTGCTGCCGCCGGACGCCGCCGACGGTCGTCCCGAGCGCCGGGCCGACGTCACCGGGTGGGCCGGCGACCCGGAGGGCGGTGCGGCCGGGGCGGCCGGGTACGGCAGTGCCACGCCCTCGATGGTCGACCCGGACGCCGAGCACGCGCCGGCGGGGCGCCCGGCCACCGGGGAACTGGGGGCCGCCGGCACCGACCGGCCGGCGGGCGCGACGGTGGCCGCCGAACCGGCCACCCTCTTCGACCCGGCGACGGCGCAGGGCTTCCGGGACCGCTGGCGCAACGTCCAGCTGCGCTTCGTGGACGATCCCCGCGCGGCGGCCGGGGAGGCCCAGTCGCTGGTCGACGAGGCCATCCAGGCGCTCTCCTCGGCGCTGTCCGCGCAGAAGAACAAGCTGGGCGGCTGGCAGGACGCCGGCTCCGCCGACACCGAACAGCTCCGGATGGCCGTCCGCCACTACCGCGACTTCCTGGACCGGGTGCTCGGGCGCTGACCCCGGTTCCCCACAGGCGCCCCCGGCCGACCGGCCGGGGGCGCCTCCGTACGCCCACCGCTCCACAGCGGTGTAAGGAAGGGCCCCTTCCAATACCGCTTGGGTTCTAGGGATCGTTGCAACGCCTGACCTGATCAGGGGTTGCAGTGTTCGAGATCCGTGGAGATCGCCGGCCGCAGGGAGCGAAGAAGCT